>CANGPO010000013.1 GCA_947455705.1 Actinomycetota bacterium
ACGATGTCGACGCCGTCGTTGTTGATCAGGTCTGCAGCTGCCTGACCGGCCTTGGCCGAGTCACTTTCTGCATCCTTGACGATGATGTCAACGCCATATGACTTGCCGCCGATCGTGAGCGGGTTCTTGGAGAAGTAGTCCTTCATGTAGTTAATGACGAACGTGTCGCTCTCACCAAAGGGTGCCAATGGACCCGTCTGCGGTGAAACGAAACCGATCTTTACAGTTCCGGCAACTGCGCCGGAGGCTGATCCGCCACTTGCAGACGGCGAGGTGTTGTTATCGATACTTCCACCGCTACAGGCGGTGAGTCCCAATGTGATCGCGCCAAGGGCGGCAGCGATCTGGGTTTTCCTCCCGAACTTCATACGTTCTCCTTCGTAGTCACTCACCGATGGCCGGTTGACCTCGATGCGGCGGGCCTAAATCTAATACTTCTCACTCCATGGGACAGATTTCCCGCAAAACGGGATCAAACTGTTATCAAACCGTCCCTTCTAGAGGACGTGGGGGTACCCCATGCCAGGCATCTACGAGCAATTGCTCAATGGCTTGCTGATCCACAGGGCGCGGATTAACCATGCCGGCCGCAACGACCGCTGCAGCCGCCTGTGGAATATCGGTCTGGGAAAGTCCGATATCGGCCAGGTTGGTTGGGGCGCCAATGCTTCGTTCCAACTGCCACATACCGGTTGCTGGATCTGGCGCATCGATGCCTGCCGCTTGAAGTGCGAGTTGTGCGCGGTGGAGCTCGTTGGCTGCATGCACCGCGTTGTAGGCCATCGCATACGGAAGTACCGCTGAATGCACACCAGCATGCGGAAGGTCGTAGTTACCTCCCACAACGTGACAGATTTTGTGGTGGATTCCCATACCTGCTGTTCCCAGCGTCCAGCCAGCCAGCCAAGCACCATAAAGGGCTAGGGAACGCGCATCGCGATCCGCGGGGTCAGCAACAACGGCGGGCAGTGCAGTGGCCAGAGCCCGGATACCTTCTTGTGCGACCAGCGCGGTAATAGGAGAAGCACCTGGCGCATATAACCCTTCGACCAGGTGTGCCATGGCATTCATCCCGCTGGCGGCGGAGATATCGACTGGCAGCGTGAGTGTGAGCTCGGGATCATAGATAACGACCTTTGGCCGGACCCGCTCGTCGCGGCCCACGTTTTTGACCCCGTCCTGCGTCAAACCCCAAATTGCCGTCATCTCCGAGCCGGCATAGGTCGTGGGCACGGCAAGGATAGGTAGACCCGTCCCAAGAGCGATGGCTTTGGCGGCACCGGTTGATGAGCCACCACCAACACACAGCACGAGATCCGCGTTTGAATCGGTTGCTGCTCGCGCAGCTGCGGTGGCCACCTCAACCGGCACATGCATGACGACATCACTAAAGCGGCCGACGACGCGGTGACCGAGATCCTTAGCGATGCGATCGGCAAATGTTGCTTCCGGACCACCCGCAACGATGAGCACTCGGGTGGATCCGAGGCGGTCGACTTCACTGGCCACATCGGCGATACGTCCGGCACCGAAGACCACCCGCATGGGCTGACCTTCGTGGACAAACCCGGTCAGAACGCTGTCGAAGTCAGTAATCATGTGGAGCTCACTCGACGGAGCGCTTCGATCTCAGTGACCGTTGGAGGTGTTGTTTCCGACAGATCATCTGCGATCTTCAATGGCCATCCCGTTGCCGCGACTGCTTCCTCGACCGTGCGACCAGGATGAAGTGACACCAACGTGAGCTCATCGGTCACTGGATCTGGTCGTAGGACGCCAATATCGGTTATGACGATCGCGGGTCCGTTACCGGCCCGACCGAGAGTTGCCCTTGAACCATGGCCCTCGTGATGTCCGACGGTGGTGACGTAGTCCAACTTCTCGACGAATGAACGCGCGCTCTGGCGCAGCACCAACATGGTCCGCTTTGAGGCCAGTGCTATCTCGGGTGCTCCACCTGCGCCGGGTAGGCGAACCTTCGGATGCGCGTAGTCACCAATCACGGTGGTGTTCAGGTTTCCGTGCCGATCGAGCTGTGCGGCGCCTAGAAAGCCAACGTCGATCCTGCCCGGCTGCAGCCAGTAGGCGAAAATCTCTGGAACGCTAACGACGGCCAGCGCCGTCTCAGCCAATTCACCGTCTCCGATTGACAGTGGAGTCTTGGTTGGCTTGGTGTCGATGGTGCCCGATTCGTAGATGAGGACGACGTCGGGTGCGTGGGTTTGTCGCGCAAGATTCGCAGCGGTGCTAGGGATGCCAATTCCTACGAAGACGACATCTCCGTTGTTCAACTCGCGGGCCGCAACGATCGTCATCAACTCGTCTGCGGTGTACTGCGCGGCTGCTGGTGTTTCAATGATTTCAGTGACCACGGATTACACCTCCGCCAATGTCGGCTCGATCATTGCTAAGTGTTCGGAGAAATCCGAGGTGTTCATGATGTGCGTTTCAATCCACGCACTAAACACATCGCGATCGCGGCTGATCTCGTCCCAGGCGCGGTAGTACGCGTTATCGCGGTCGTAGAAGCCGTGGGCGTAACTCGGATGTGCGCCGCGGGGGACCATCGCAACTGCGGAAACAACCCAGTGCGGTAGAACCACACGTACGCGCGGATCGAATTCGTCCACAATTTCCTCAACCGTGACGATCGATCGACGCGAGGCGAGGATTGCTTCTTTCTGCACGCCGAGGATTCCCCAAAAGCCAACATTTCCATGACGATCCGCCTGCTGAGCATGGATTACGCCGACATCGGGATTCAATGCTGAGACGGCAGCGAGCGATTCACCTGTGAACGGGCACGAAATGGGACGAACATTGTCCGTGTACTTGGTCAGATCAGTGCCCACGTATCCACGCAAGGTTCCGAACGGTAGACCGCTCGCACCTGCCGAATAGCGCACCGACATGCCGGCGTGGCTGTGCTCGTCTAGCTCCAGACTGCGTGGGTAGGCGAGGTCAACGGCCTCGCGAAAGCGGTGCAATGAACCCACTCCGGGATTGCCACCCCACGAGAACACGAGTTCGCGAGCCACGCCCGCGCCGATGAGTTGGTCGTAGATGACGTCGGGGGTCATGCGGACGAGGCGTAGATCACGCTTTTGCTGACGGATGATTTCGTGTCCGGCCGCGAATGGAATGAGGTGTGTGAACCCCTCCATAGCGACGGTGTCTCCGTCGTTAACGTTCTGTGCGACAGCCTCTGAGAGCGTCATGATGTTGGTCATCGTTAGCCCCTCGGGTAGAACGGCGGGATGTCCGCATCGACGTTGACCCACACGGACTTCGCCTCGGTGTATTCATGCATCGCTTCGAAGCCCATCTCACGGCCGTACCCCGACGAGCCCATCCCACCGAACGGGGAGCCTGGGTGAACTCGCTTGTACGAGTTGATCCACACCATGCCTGCGTTCATATCGCGGGCCATCCGGTGAGCGCGACTCAGATCATTCGTCCAAAGACCTCCGCCGAGACCGAAGTCAACATCATTCGCGATCTCCAGTGCTTCTTCATCTGTGCTGAACGTCTGCACAGTCATGAAGGGGCCGAAGACCTCCTCACACGTGACACGGCTCTTTGGTCGTGCGCGAATAACCGTCGGCTCGACGTAACACCCATCAGCAAGTGTGGGATCTGATGGAGCCTTACCTCCGATAAGGATCTCGCCGCCTTCCTCTGTCGCTACGTCAACGTATGACAGCACGCGCTCGCGGTGCATCGGCGAGGTAAGCGGGCCCATTTCTGTTGCGGGATCCTTAGGGTCGCCGACTCGAATGGAAGCGGTGAGCGCCAGGAACTTTTCGAGGAATTCATCAACCACGGATTCGTGCACGATCAACCGGCTGGCGGCGATACACGCCTGACCCTGATTGTGGAAAATGCCAAATGCCGTTCCACCAACGGCTTTTGCGATGTTGGCGTCGGGAAAGACGATGTTTGCACCCTTCCCACCGAGTTCAAGATGAACGCGGGTGCCATTGACGGCAGCTTGGCCAGCGATCATGCGTCCGACGGGGGTTGAGCCTGTGAACGAGATCTTGGCAACATCCGGGTGGCCGACCAGTCGAGCGCCGGCACTCTGGCCGTAGCCAGGAAGGATGTTGATGACACCAGGTGGGAAACCAACCTCAGCGGCAAGTTCGGCAACGCGCAGTGCAGTAAGCGGCGTCAGTTCAGACGGCTTCATGACGATGCAGTTACCTGCGGCAAGCGCGGGTGCCATCTTCCAACTTACGAACATGATCGGGAAGTTCCACGGCACAATCGAACCGACGACACCTAATGGTTCGCGGACGACGTAGTCCAAAAAGCCGCGGTCCACGGGGATGACAGACCCGAGGTATTTATCGGCCATGCCGCCGAAGTATCGAAATTGACCAGCCGTACGCGGGACATCGAGGCCGCGGGTGTCGCGTAGGGGATGACCGGTGTCGCGGGTTTCGAGTAGTGCGAGTTCCTCGGCGTTGGCTTCAATCGCATCAGCAAACTTGAGTAGCAACCGACCGCGCTCGCTGGCAGCGGTTAACTTCCACTGTGGGTATGCGCGTTTCGCGGCTGCTACGGCGCGATCGACGTCGACCTCGGTGGCTTCGGCAATTGTCGCGAGCGGGCTCATGTCGTGCGGGTCGAAGACGTCGATAGTGCGTCCTTCGGCACCATCAACAAATTCGCCGTCAATGAATAACTGGGTTCGCATGACCATCCGCTCGATGCAGGCTCAAGGAGCCGCTGTGTCAATGTTGGCTCTACGAGCCGCTGTGTCGATGTTGGCTCTACGAGCCGCTGTGTCGATGTCGGCTCTACGAGCCGCTGTGTCGATGTCGGCTCTACGAGCCGCTGTGTCGATGTTGGCTCTACGAGCCAATATGGAAAGGTCCATCTACGGCCCACCGAGGTTCAGCGGGCCGTAGATGGCGTTCGTCTGTGGTGAAGTCGTGGCGTGAACGCCTGGTTCGGCTAGAAGTCAGCCGGGTACGTAGGCGCCTGACCACTTGCGATCATGTCCGCAAGATTCGGGTCACCGTTTTCCCACACCAGAAGCATTGAGCGCTTGGGTGAGTAGCCCTGATGGCGAATGTCAGCTGGCATCGCGCACACGTCGCCGGCCTTCATGACTACCCGTGAACGCATGGTTCCCGTGTCGCGGTCTTCAACTTCCCAGCTGATCTCGTCTGAGAGTTGGATGAACCACTCGACACGATCGTTGCCGTGAATGATGGGAAGGATGTATTCCTCCGTCGTCGGGCAGAACAGTGAGTCCTTGCAGACGCTGACGACCGACGGGTTCCACGTGACCTGCGAGCGAGCCAAGTAGTTAAACAGGTTGAAGCCGGCAATCTCGTTCTCGAAGCCAGGCTCAGCCTCAACGATTGGCTCATCCTGAGGAACATCCTTGAACATGCGGTTGAGTGGGTGCCCGTTCTCATCGTTGCGCAGTTCTTCGTCTCCGGGCAGGTTGACCATGCGATTGGCGGCAACGCGGCGCCGCGTGATGGCATCGACGTTCGAACCGTTCTTAACACCGAACGCAGGCCCGGTCTCGTGTGGTGAAGCGAAGGGATCGAAAGTTGCGTTCGTCCAGTCGTCGAGAATTGCCTTGAACTGCTCGCGAATGATCGGGGTGTCGATGTTTTCGCTGTAATCCAACTCTGCCTTGCGGTACGAGTCGTTGTAGCGGCCGGCGAACAGATCAACTGTTCCGTAGTGATTCATGGTTCCGAACACACCGTCAAAGTTGACGATGCCGTAGAAGAAATCCCAGGCAATATCGCGCTGCATTGCGCGCAAGAATGCGTCGACGCTCATGATGTGGCTGCCGGTAGGCCAGCTGATGTAAGCGAAGTACTCATCGCGACGGAAACTGAACTGGCCCAGCGTAAATCCGCGGTAGCCCTCTGCGTTGGGCTCAGTGCTGCTGGTGGGGGTGCTTGCTTCGATACTCATGGTTGCGTCCCTCTCAGACTGTCTGGCAGATCTCGGCCCAGCGGAACTTGGTGTCCGCTCCGGCAATGGTTTGAATCATGACGACTGATGCACGGCCAGCCTTCATGCGGTACGCGGAGTTCGCGGGAAGTAGTGCCTGATGACCGAAGTTCAGCACGACGCGTCCCATGCGCTGTCCATCCGGATCTGCCGTGAGGGCAACTGAACCTTCGACGGATGCATCGACCGGTGCGCTGTGCGTGTAGAACTCGATCTCGATTTCGCCGTCGAGAGATACCGCGAACTGATCGTGTGACGCTGTGCGCCAACCACTTTCACCCTCGGCGCGAACAACTTCCAGGACGTACTGCATGTTCTTGCCAACAGCGACCTGTTCCCATGGCTTGCTCATACTGGCGACTTCGTACATGTTCGAGAATGCGTAGTGGCGCGGGTCGTCGTTGATGAGTTCAACCCCGCCCTTGGAAAAGTTTTCAAGCGATGCGAAGACGGTCTTATATGACGATGCTTCGACGGCGCCCGAAGCATTGGTAACTCCAGCCACGAGTCCTCCTCTTATCCCATGACCGCCATCGGCGGCGTGTGCGCTATACGAACACAAGTTCGGATTGTGAACCACATTCCATACCTCAGGGGCGGTTGCGTCAAGACCTTTCGGCGGGATTCCTCGAAATTTGTTCGCTCTGAGACCATATGTACGGATGGCGCACACCTGTGGTAGACGTATGTCATGGCAGCTACTACCGAGCGATCCCCGGACTTCGTGCAGTCGCTCGATCGCGGATTGGCGGTGATTCGCGCCTTCTCTGTCGAACGGCCGCGGTTGACCCTGTCGGATGTCGCGCGGGAAACCGGTTTAACCCGGGCCGCCTCCCGTCGGTTTCTGCTGACCTTGCAAGAACTGGGGTATGTAGGCAGTGATGGTCGCCAGTTCTATCTGCGGCCACGAGTTCTAGAACTTGGCTTCGCGTATCTGTCGTCGGCAACTGTTACGGCCGTTGTACAAGACCACCTCGAGCGATTAGCCGATCAGTTGCACGAGTCGTGCAGTGCGTCGGTGTTTGATTCGCCTGACATCGTGTATGTCGCGCGCGCTGCCACTAACCGGATCATGACGATCAATCTGGCTCTCGGCGCGCGCCTTCCTGCCTATTGCACCTCAATGGGTCGGGTTTTACTTGCCGCACTTGATAATTCCGCCCTAGATGAGTTTCTCGAGATGAACGAGTTGGTTCCATTTTCAGATCGAAGCAACACTGATCCCGCTTTCGTTCGAGCTGAGGTGGAGAAGGCACGAGCTCAAGGATGGGCTCTTCAGGATCAGGACTTAGAAGTTGGTGTCCGCTCGGTGGCAGTTCCCGTCCACGGTGCCGATGGCCAAGTGATCGCTGCCATCAACGTCAGCGCCCATGCTGCTCGCGTTCCTATTTCGACCCTGACAGGGCCGTTTCTACAAGCCTTGCAATCGACGGCGATCCTGATCGATAAGGACTTGATGCACGGGTCCTTTGCCTGATCCTGAAAGCACTACTCGTCGTTGGGCTTCTGGCGTTGGCGGAGCACGACAGTGGGCCCCACAACGAGAGCCTTCACCTGGGCAAGAAGATCGGCGATGTCATATTCATCGGCCAACGTGACCCACAGTTCCGCAGCGCCAGCCTCGGCAAGTGCGATGACCTGATCCTGGGCTTGCTCGAATGTGCCAAACAGCCCGCTGATTTGCGGGTGAGCATCACCGACGAAACGACTATCGCGAGAGGCGCGAGCAACTGCCTCATTCATCGTTCGTCCGATTGATACTGGCAGTGAAACGCACAGTGGACGTGGATCTAGTGCCTGATCAAGTTCGGCTCGCCTCGCCCGAATCAACTCAAGATCGGACGAGTTAATCACGAGTCGATCGGCTGGATCTTCAACCAGCACAGCGGCTCTGTCCGCGACGGCAGTGCGCAACTTGTCCAGCAGTGACGGCAACTCAGTGCTGTCAACTAACTGATGTGGAACGACGACGGTCGCGTAGCCAATTCTCGTCGCTAGGACAGCCACGAGTACCTGCTGATCAGCTTCGTGTTCCGGGTGTAGGACGATTCCGAGATCGAGCAACGTTGGGCTCTCTTGCATACCCATGTCGATACCTCCACCATGAACGTAGTTATTTCAGCCAGTGCGGACCCTAGAGGGAATGTGGTTACAACGTCCAACGGTACGGATACGCAGCGCGACGTTGTCGCGCAGGCCGCTGTTGCCTCTGTCGTGACGATCACAAACCGGCTTCGTGCCGCCGGGGTGAGCGTATCGACCGGTGAAGTCCTTGATGCCATCCGAGCGCTTACCTGCGTCGACATTGAATCCCGCACGCAGGTGCGCATTGCGCTTCGGTCGGCCTTAATCAAGGACGCCAGCAAATTCGCCGACTTTGACCGCATCTTCGACGAGGTTTATCCGCGAGCGCAGATTCAGCGTCCCGATGCGATCACACACGGCGACCCGTCGGAATCATCACCGGACGTAGGCGAGTTGGTGCGGGCACTGCAGGAAGACGATCTGGATCAGGTACGGCACCTACTCGATCCAGCCGTGGATGCATATTCCGGCGTCCATGCTGCGCGATCGGTTGAGCATCACACGCAGCGGGTGCTGCGTCGGATGGACCTAGCCGAGATCTATCGCCGGTATCTGACTGCCGATGAGGAACGTTCGGAGTTTGATCGCGCGCTCGCTGGCAGTGAGGCGCAGCGGGCGATGGATCAAATGCGTGACTTGATCGAGCGCATGGTGGCTGAACGGCTACCTCCGGCAAGTCATCAACCTGTTAACTCGGATCTTGCCGAGATTGATTTACTTCATGCCAATCCCGAGGAACTGATCAAGTTGAGGCAGGCGTTACGGCCACTTGCTCGCCAACTTGCCGCACGCCTCGGTCAGCGAAAGAGGCGAGGCGCAGGTTCGCTCGACATGCGTCGAACTATTCGTGCATCTATTGGAACCGGTGGTGTTCCGGTCGCACCGGCGCTGCGTCGACGACGTCCGACCCGGCCGGATCTCGTTGTGCTGTGTGATCTTTCGGGATCTACTGCAGAGTTCGCGCCATTCATTTTGGCTCTGCTTCAGGCCGTTCATCAGGAGTTCTCGCGAGTGCGATCCTTCGTCTTTGTAGACGGAATCGTTGAGATCACCAAGCTGTTGGACTCGAGTCCAGGTGTGATCGATCCTCGGCATCTGCTTGATCGGCGGGGCCTGGTGGCCGGCGATGGCCGTAGCGACTATCAGCGGGCTTTCCGCACTTTCCTTGGTACGTGGCCAGATTCAGTTACGGCGCGCACGACCGTTCTCATTGTTGGAGATGCTCGGTCTCATGATCGTGAGCCCGCGTTGTCGGAAGTGGCTGAACTTTCTCGCACCTCACGGCGGCTTTTCTGGTTCAACCCAGAGCCCGCCGAGCAGTGGGATACGGACGATTCCCGCTGTTCTGACTACGCAAACCTATGCAACGCAGTCTTTGAGGTGGGAACTCTTCGTCAATTGGTGGAGAGCGTTGCGGCAATCGCCTAGAGGATTAACTAACGCGCTCTACAAGCATGGCCGCGCCCTGACCTACGCCGATGCACAGGGATGCGATTCCGAAGCGCCCGCCGTTACGTTCCAGCCTGCTCATCAAGGTGATCAGCAGACGCGAACCACTTGATCCGAGCGGATGCCCAAGTGCGATCGCGCCACCGTCGGCGTTAAGCCGGTCTCGGGAGATCCCGAGGCGACGTTCGCAAGCGATCGCCTGAGCGGCAAATGCTTCGTTAATCTCGATCGCATCGATATCGGATATCTGCAATCCGGTGCGCGCCAGCAACTTCTCAATCGCTGGCACGGGGCCGAGACCGAAAAGGCTTGGCGCGACGCCGGCCACAGCGCTGGCTACGAACCGCACGCGTGGCGTGATCCCTTGTGCAGCAAGCGATTCTGCTGACCCAACAACCAGTGCGGACGCACCGTCACTGAGGGGTGAAGCGTTGCCTGCAGTGACGATCCCGTCTGCGCTGAACACAGGCTTGAGCGACGCCAACTTCTCGATTGTTGTTTCGCGCACGGTTTCGTCGCGAGTTACAGCCTCGCCCTTGAGGGGTTGAACTGCGACGATGTCGCGATCGAAAACTCCGCGCGCCCAGGCATCGGCCGCTCGTGCCTGTGACAGGGCTGCGAATTCGTCGGCATCGCCGCGCGTGATGCCATCGAGTCGCGCCAATTTTTCCGTGCAGTCGCCCAGGCTCAACGTGGCGTCGCCACCGTCGAGTGCTGTCATCTTTGGGTTCACCAAGCGCCAACCAAGAGCGGTGTCGACGCTCTGCTCCGGCTTGGCCCAGGCCTGCGATGGTTTGGGTGTGACCCATGGAGCGCGGGTCATGGATTCAGCGCCGCCGGCAATGATCAGGTGCGCGTCGCCAGCAGCAACAGCCTGAGCAGCTGATGCAACTGCCTGCAGGCCGCTGGCACAAAGCCGGTTGACCGTGTACCCGGGAACCGAATCAGGAATGCCAGCAAGTAAGGCTGCCATCCGCGCCACGTTTCTGTTGTCTTCTCCGGCTTGGTTAGCCGCGCCGAGAATCACGTCGTCTACGGCAATTGGGTCGATCGCATGACGACGAACCACCTCGCCGACGACAAGTGCGGCGAGATCATCGACACGTACGGTTGCCAGCGCGCCTGCATAGCGGCCGACAGGGGTTCGTACTCCACCGGCGAGGAAGACATCGGTCATTGGGTGCTCGCCTTAGGGAGGTGTAGTTGGACTCGTACCCGTTCCATGTCGTTGTGATGCTTAACCACGACACCCAGCGTTCGATCGAGAGCGGCGGCGTCAACCTGTGGGATGCCAAGGGCCAGAAGTGATCGCGTCCAGTCGATGGTCTCGGCCACGCTCGGTGGCTTACGAAGGTTCAAGTCGCGCATGCCGCGAATCGCATTCACGACAGAATCTGCGAGTTCCTGCGTCGCTCCAGGCACGCGCGCCATCACGATTGCTCGTTCGCGCTCGGCACTCGGGTAGCCGATGTAGTGGTAGAGACACCGGCGCCTGAGGGCTTCGGATAATTCGCGAGTCGCGTTCGTCGTCAGCACGACGAACGGACGACGGACGGCGGTAATGGTGCCGAGCTCGGGGATCGTCACTTGGAAGTCACTCAGGACCTCAAGTAGTAGGCCCTCGATCTCTACGTCAGCCTTGTCGGTTTCATCGATGAGAAGCACTGTCGGTGTCTCGCGCTGGATTGCGGTAAGGAGTGGACGGGCTAGAAGGAATTCCTCGCTGAAGATGTTGTTGCGCTGTTGATCCCAATCAGAATCCTCATCGCCGCTACGACCTGCCGATTGAATGCGCAGCAGTTGTTTGCGGTAGTTCCACTCGTAGAGTGCACGTGCCTCGTCGATACCTTCGTAGCACTGAAGTCGCACAATGTCCGCGCCGGTCGCCTGCGCAACTGCATTGGCCAACTGAGTCTTGCCAGTGCCCGCCGGACCTTCAAGCAGCAACGGCTTGCTAAGGGAGTCAGCTAAATACGTGACTGTCGCCAGATCGGGATCGGTGAGGTAACCCGTTGCAGCGAGGCGCGTTGCGGCGTCATCTGCAGACGCGAAGAGGGTATCGGCCATGAAGGTTTACGCCGGAACTCGGATGATGAGTCCGTCGCCCTGACCGCCGCCACCGCACAGAGCAGCCGCGCCAACACCACCGCCACGACGATGAAGCTCATTGGCCAACGTGAGCACGACGCGCGTGCCGCTCATGCCAACAGGATGGCCTAGTGCGATGGCGCCACCGTTGACGTTGACGCGGTCATCGCTCACGCCCAGAGTTTGCATCGATCCCAATGCCACACCGGCGAATGCTTCGTTAATCTCGATCAAATCCAGATCAGCGACGGAGAGCGAACCCTCGCGGCGCAGTGCGTCGTTGATGGCATTAGCTGGCTGGTTGATCAGCGAGGTGTCGGGGCCGGCGACGGTGCCATAAGACACGATCTCGGCGATCCACGTGAGGCCAAGCGCTTGGGCCTTGTCCTTGCTCATCACGACGACGGCAGCTGCACCATCGCTTAGCTGCGATGCGTTTCCGGGAGTAATGGACCCGTCCTTGTCGAACGCGGGGCGCAAGCCACTCAGGCTCTCCGTCGTTGTGCCGGGACGCACACCTTCATCAATGTCTAGGGCGAGGTTTCCCTTGCGGTCCATGACAGGAACGATCTCTTCGGCCAACGCGCCGTTCTTGGTGGCGCTGGCTGCGCGCTCGTGTGATTGGGCTGCGAATGCGTCCTGCATTTCTCGGGTGAACCCGAATTCCTTTTGGTGGCGCTCAGTTGCGGCACCCATCGACAAGCCTTCGAACGCACAGATCAGACCATCTTGGTCAAGGGCGTCCACGAACTTGCCGGGGCCGTACTTGGTGCCTTTGCGTGAGCCGAGCACCTCGTGTGGAGCGTTCGTCATCGACTCGCAGCCGCCGGCAACGACGACGTCGTAGTAGCCGAGCCGGATCATTTGGTCGGCCTGCCCGATTGCGGTAAGCCCAGATAGACACAACTTGTTGATCGTCGTCGCAGGGACGCTGAAGCCAAGGCCAGCAGCCACAGAGGCCTGGCGTGCGGCGTTCGGCCCAACTCCTGCCTGAATGACGTTGCCAAACAGAACCGCCTCGACCATGTCTGGTCCGACGCCCGACTTCTCGAGGGCTCCTCGAATTGCTAACCCACCAAGTTCAGGAGCGGTGAAGCCGCTGAGTGCTCCGAGAAGGCGACCGATGGGCGTGCGTGCGCCCGAAATGATCACTGAGGTCGTCACCGTGTACTCCTAAAGTCGTGTCGTTACGACGTGCGGGCCTTCGCACAAATCTATGGGACGGTAAACAGGTTGTCGACCACGGCAATGTTCGCATCGCGTACGTCCGTGTGAGAGTCACGGTCTATGAAAGACTGCCACGCATGAGCAGCGTTGACTTTGACGTATCCGATGAGCAGATGCGTGCAACGGGTTTGATCAAGTGGAATTTCCAGCCTGCGGAGGTTTTGCCTGCATGGGTTGCGGAAATGGATTGCAAGCCATGTCCTCCTGTTCACGAAGCGATCCGCATGGCAGTCGCGCGTGGAACCTTTGGCTACGCGCAGTTCGACAGTGTGAATGGCTTGCCGGAGGCGACGGCACGGTTCGTCTACGACCGATTCGGCCAGACCATCGACCCCAGCATGGTGATTGGCTGTGCCGATGTGATGGCCGGTGTTGGTTTGGCTCTTGAGCATCTCTGCGAGCCGGGGGCGGTGGTTGTGCCAACACCTGCGTACCCGCCATTCCTCGGGATTGTGCCACTGCTCCGATTCGAGATGAAGACGGTCGACTGCGTCGTCAACAACGGTCGTTACGAGCTTGACCTTGCTGGGATTGAGTCGGCGCTCGCCGCTGGTGCTCGCACGGTATTGCTGTGCCAACCGCATAATCCATTGGGACGAATGTTCAGTGTCGAAGAGCTTGAAGGATTACGTGACGTTGTCCTGAAACATGGCGCTCGCGTGATCAGCGATGAAATTCATGCCCCCATCACTCTTGCTGGTACGACGCATGTTCCGTATGCGTCCATTGCGGGCACGGCTGATCACGTCACCACAATTGTTGCTGCATCGAAGGCTTTCAACATTCCTGGTCTCAAGTGCGCGCAGGTGATCGCAGGCAACGAAGCCGATCGCGACAAACTTCGATCACTTCACTACGTCGCAAATCATGGAGTGACGCCGCTCGGTATCGCAGCAACAGTGGCCGCCTACACCTGGGGTGGACCGTGGCTAGACAGTTTGCTGATGCACCTCGATGAACAGCTCGCCCTAACGTCGGAACTGTTGGCGCAGCGGTTACCGCAGATCTCGTGGATCCCGCCGGAGGCGACGTACCTCGGATGGCTCGATGTTCGCGGCACAGGGATCGCGGATCCTGCAGCCGCGGCACGTGCGGGTGGGGTTGAGCTGAGCATTGGCGCGGACTTTGGTGCTGATTACGCAGGTTTCGCACGACTTAATTTCGCGACGTCGCCTGAGCGACTTGAGCGAGTGATTGACCGCCTTGCTGTTGCATGGGGGAGTGCGTGACGACCGCACACGTTGTTGTGGTGGGTTCGATCAACGTTGATTTAGTGGCACTCGTCGATCACATCCCAGCCCCTGGTGAGAGTGTCCTTGGTAATCGATTCATGCGCGCCCATGGTGGTAAAGCGGGTAACGCCGCCGCGGCATCGGGGCGACTCGGAATTCACACGACCATTGTTGGATGCATCGGCGCAGATGAGTTCGGCGCCGATAGTCGTGCGGGCTTGGCGGCTGCCGGCGTTGATGTTTCGCGACTATTAGTGCACGAAACTGCGAGCACAGGTGTTGCGTTGATTTTCGTTGATCCGCATGGTGAAAACGTGGTCGGCTCGGTGTCTGGTGCGAACTTCGAACTTTCGCCCGATCTCTTAGAGACGCAATTCAACGCGATCGAAGAAGAGCCGACTGCGCTGATGATCAACCTTGAAGTCCCCATGCCCACCGTGACCCGAGCGGTTGAACTCGCCCACGCCCGAGGTTGGATTGTGGTGATGAACCCCGCCCCATCGCGGAGCCTGCCCGACGAGTTGCTGGCCAAGATTGACGTACTGACCCCTAACTCCGGTGAAGTTGAGGCTATTCATGTCGGCGGGATTGATGGTGTTCTGGCGACCGGATGTGGAGCAGTAGTCATCACTCGTGGAGCGCAGGGTGCGCGCATTCATCGTGCTGGCGTACCGGCCGTCGACGTACCGGCTTTTGACGTTGACGTTGTTGACACCACAGGTGCGGGTGATGCATTTAGTGCCGCACTCACTGGCTGGCTAGCGACGGGCGCTTCGCTAGAGGAGTCGGTGACCGTGGCCGCCGCCGCTGGTGCGATCACCGTTCAGGCAGCAGGTGCACGGAACGAACAGCTTTCGGCCGCGGCCGTGGCAGCATTACGGGAAGCTGCTCGGCCACAATAACTGTGCCGGCCTCACCCATCGGACGACGTAGGCCGTTACGGGATGAGTGCTAGGCGTCCCACTGTTGTGCCGTTTGCTAACTCCTGCATCGCTGCGGGCCACGTATCGAAGCTATGACGTTGACTTACTAGAGGCGTGATCTGGCCGCTATTGGCCAGCGAGGTCAACTCGTCCATGCAGGCGCCGACGGCTGCCGGATCCTCGGAACGGTATAAACCCCAGTGCAATCCAAGGATTGAGTAGTTCTTCACCAGTGCGTGATTGAGTGCAACGGATTGGATCTCACCGCTGGTGAATCCAACGATGACGATGCGTCCCTCGAAGGCAATGCACTTGGTTGACTTGCGATATGTCTCGCCGCCAACTGGGTCAAAGATGACGTCCGCGCCACGTCCACCAGTTGCCTCTTTAACGATCGCGACGAAGTCTTCAGTTGAACGATTCACCACGATGTCGGCGCCGAGTGCGGCAGCCGTCTCTCGCTTGGGCTCACTGCCGACGACGGCGATCACGTTCGCGCCAGCAGCCTTTCCGAGCTCGATCGCCGCTGTGCCGACCCCACCAGCTGCTGCATGGACTAGCAGTGTTTCGCCCGGTTGTATGTGTGCGCGGCGATGCAGGGCGAACCAGCCAGTTTGATATCCGACTAGAAGGGCCGCGGCTTGGGCATCGTCTAGTGAGGTGGGCGCGGGGTAAATCTGACTCGCCGGCATGATCGCGACTTCAGCAAAGGAGCCAAAGGGCAATTCCGTACCGCCGATAACGCGCTGACCGATGAGCTCACTGGACACACCCTCGCCCACCGCGATCACGTCCCCACAGGCCTCAACGCCCGGAACGAAAGGTAATTCGGGTCGTACCTGATATTGCCCTCGGCACATGAGTACATCCGGGAAGTTGGCTGCGGCCGCACGTACCCGCACTGCCACCTCGCCCGGCCCCGGCGTTGGCGCAGCAATCTCGACCAAGGTCAGTGCATCGATCGGTTCGCCCAGGGTTGTGACCTGAAGTGCTTTCACCGCGTTACCTCACTCGTTGTCAGCGACATACTCCCACGTGCATGCACAGCCTAGGGCTGGTCAACGATGTCATGGCCGAGCGGTGCTACGGGGACCGGTCGTGGAACTTTGCCTTGGCGGTAGATCAGGAACGCCATCAACAGCGCAACGCTTGCCAGGAGACCAAAGGCCGCCTGATCGCCGATCGCCTGAGTTGAAAGCCCGCCGAGCGTCGGGCCAAGGAGACCCGAGATTGACCAGATGATGTTGGCTAGTGCGGACATGACGCCGACGGTGACGGCTCCGCGCTCGACTGCAAGCAGCCCGAACGGGAACGACAATGCGGCGGTAACTCCGCTCGCGATGGTCGCTCCGGCTAAGAAGATCATCGCCGCAGTTGATCCTATGAAGATCATGGGGATTGCCGTGCATATCGCTAAGCCAGCCATCGCTGTTGCCACAATCCGTGCCTTGCGCCACTGCTCGGCCTTGCGCGACACGAATGCACTCGTCGATACGAAACACAGTGATGCGATGGAAAAGATGACGCCGATCTGTGCCTCGTTGTAGCCGTGAGCCGCGAGCCGCAGTGGCACTAGAAAGTCAGCTGTCATCCAGACAACTGCCGCACCGATCGTGATCAGCATCATCGTGCTGAGATCGGGATCGGAGTGAGTGGCGTGAAGGAGTTCGCCGGTAGGGGGAGCCACCTCTTTCTCAATTCCCGTACCCGAGTCATCGAGGACTAGGAGTATCAGCAGAACTAACAGGACTGCGCTAAGACCAATAACGGGGGCCTCGAGATTGAAGCTGTGTGCCACTGTGCCGGCGTAAGCGGGGCCGAAGATTCCGCCAAGGCCGGCGATCACTGTTGACCCGGAGAGAACTCGTGCGCTCTGATCCCCGGCGGCGTCTGCCAACCATGCGATGAGCGCGACCCACAGCACACCGAAACCAAGCCCGAAAGTAAATCGAGCCAAGATGATGGTGGCGTAGTTCGGCGCTATCGACTGTCCGGCCAGGCCGACGATCATCAGGGTCAGTGACGCATGCGTCAGATGCCGGGGGGTTACTCGGTTCGTCATAAAGCCGGCTGGTAGCGAGGCCAGCAAGATCCCCAAACTTGCGACGGCCAACATCATGCTGCCCTGTGAGGCCGTGAGGTTGTACGTATCGATGTACGTTGGAATCAGAGGTGCCACGCCCTGCCAAGCGATCTCTCCAACGAGAAGTGCGATGTACAGCAGGACGATCACTCGTATGCGCACGATCGTCAGTATGCCGCACAGCACCATGATCGATGTGCCGGGACATCTGCTATCGACTGATAGTTTTGATCACAGGCGATCGCGGATTGTTGTGCGTGGCCGTTACATGATCGATTGTGAGGAGAGGTTCCGATGTCGACCACCGAGTATCCGCATGTGGATGCGGCGATCATTGATCGAGCGCGAGTGATCTTGGCGCAGGAGCTCGAAGAATTCCGCCGCCGCACCCCGAACTCGATTGCCTGGCTGGAAGGCGCCCAGAGTGTCATGCCCGGTGGTGTACCCATGGCGTGGATGCGTTCTCTGTATCGACATGTGCCGGTGGTGGCTGTGCGCGGTTCGGGGTCAACTTTCGAGGATCTCGACGGCAACACATTCATCGATTTCAACGCCTGCGATCTGGCGATGCCGGCCGGGTTTGCTGCGGCACCGATTGTTCATGCAATAACTGCGCAAGCGCAGTTGGGTAACCACTTCTTGTTGCCAACCATCGATGCAGTAGAGGTGTGCCGACTCTTGACGGAGCGGTTTGCCTTGCCGCAGTGGCAGTTCACGCTGTCCGCTAGCGGGGCCAACATGGATGCATTACGAATCGCCCGCGTGGCCACCGGACGTTCGACCGTCCTGCTGTTTGATGGCAAGTACCACGGCCATCTCGACCAAACGCTGTGGTCGCGCTCGGATGATGGATCGGTGGATGCCGATTTAATGGGGCTTGATCCCACGAGTGCGCAGTCGTCGGATGTCATTGCCTACAACGATGTTGCTGCACTCAGATCTCGTCTTGCCAAGGGTGATGTTGCAGCGGTTCTGGTGGAGTCCGTTCTCACGAACTGCGGACTAGTGACACCAACTCCTGAATTCGTCGAAGCATTAAACACGCAGGTGCGCGCAGCGGGAGCACTTTTGATCGTGGATGAGACCCACGTTCAGTTCGCTGTTCATGGAGGCGGAACGGCAGTGTTTGGCTACAAGCCCGACATGTTAACCGGCGGTAAAGGAATCGGCGGTGGTGTACCGATCGGCGTGATTGGTATGACCGATGAGGTTGCCGCCGTTGTGTCGAACAATCGGGATGAAGACCCAGGTCTGGTTGAGACGGGTGATTCACATGGATTGGCCGTCGGCGGAACCCTTTATGCAAACGCGCTCTCACTTGCTGCTGCGCGTGCGGGCCTCGCTGAGATATTCACGGCGGAGGCATCAGCGCGCGTTGATGAACTTGGTGCCCAGTTGCAGAAGGGGCTGCAATCACATGTGGACCGCGTCGGGTTGCCGTGGACGATCGATCGGCTAGGTGGACGCATTCAATGGCGGCTGACACCCGAAATGCCGCTAAACGGTGAAGAGAGTTACCGATCAATCGTCCTACCACTGATCGATGCCCGGAAGGTGTTCCTTCTGAACCGCGGCCTTTGGGATTCGATCGCAACAGCTGGACCGTCAGTGTCCTATGCGATCACACAGGACGATGTTGATGCGTACATCACTGCGGCCGGCGAATTCCTCGACGCCTTAACTGCCTTAGATTGACCGAAGTTAGTCGACGCGGAAGAGATTCAACGTCACGGTGCCACCCTCGCGCAACCCGGTAGATACGTAGAGATTGTGATTGAGTGCCGTGCGATGGCTTTCGGCGGCGAAGACAATGGACGTGCGGAAGTGTGGCGGTGCATCTGCGCCGTCACGCATCGCGCGAACACCGATAGAACGCAACGTCATGACGTCGCCCTCTTCGAGCTCAATCGTGTACTCGGCAGTGATCGTGACGCTGCCATCGTCGTGCACTGCCTGCCAGTCGGCACCGCCGGGAAGTACTGTGCCAGTGCCGATTTCGCCCTCGAGGGTGCCGCCAAGAATGGCAATCATGCGTCGTCGGCCCAACGGTGATGCACCAAGCTCAACCGGCGCAGCGACGTTGACGCGCAACTGACCAACGGGGGTCAGTGACGGCTCGCTGGGTGGAGTGGTCATGACACGCCGGCTGTGGAGATATGTGCCGACCAAGACGGCTGGTTATTCAAGATTGATGGATCGAAGCCGGCGACTCGCTTGTAGTTCGCGGCAACTTCCTCGAGCTCGGCAGGGGACACGACGTCATGGATATCTGCGAAACCCTCAGGGGCTCGTTCGCGGGCGATCTGCATCACGCGCTCAGGCCCCATCGCGCGGTTGAGTTTTTGCAATTCGCGAGTCTTCGGCAGGCGCTCGTTTTGATAGAACTCAAGTGCATGATCGACGGGCATGGTGGCCAAGGCGTAGGCCAGGACACGGGTGTCAATGATCGCTTGGGAGGAGCCGTTGGAGCCGACGGGGTACGTGGGATGTGCGGCATCACCGAGGAGAACGACTCGTCCACGGATCCATGACTCAAGTGGTGGCCGATCGACCATCGGATACTCGTAGACAGCTTCGGCTGATTCAATCAAAGCGGGAATATCGAGCCACTCGTAATTCCATTCAGCGAAGGCCGGTGCGAAGACTGAGCGGTCGATTGCCTTGTTCCAGTCGAAGTTCGAGCCATCCGCGCCTGACAGGTCTTTTTCCGCGACCCAGTTGATGAGCTGCGTTCCATCGGCGGCCACGTCCTCAATGGGATAGACGACGAAGCGGATTTCGCGATCACCGGCCATGACCATCGATTTTCCGCTGAGGAATGGCTTGGCTCGGCTCACTGCTCGCCACAGAATCAGGCCGTTCCACTGGGGCGGTCCTTCGTCTGGGAACCATTCGGCGCGAATCGCGGACTTGATGCCATCCGCGGCGATGATCAGATCAGCGGTCTCGGTGATGCGCTCGTCCCCGCGTTGGTAGGTGAGTTCGGCTACATCACCGTTCGTCGTCGACGACAGCACGCGACAACCGGTGCGGATTGCGTTGGCCCCGAGGCGTTCCTTCACAGCGTCGAGCAGAAGCATTTGGAGTCGGCCGCGATGAATCGAATATTGCGGGTAGTTGTAGCCGGCTGCGACACCGCGTGGTTCGTTCCAGATCTTCTGGCCTTGACGGTTCACATACGTCAGGTCGGAGGTTGCGACGCCAGTAGCGGCTAGTTGCTCACCGAGACCAAGTTCGGTGAGTTCGCGGACTGCATGCGGAAGGACGTTGATACCTACGCCGAGTGGTCGAATCTCCGACACGGATTCAAGAAGTGTGACGTCCGTGACACCTGCGGCATGCAGACTCAGCGCTGCGGCAGCTCCACCGATTCCAGCACCTACAATGAGAACGCGCACAGTTACTTCCCTGCTTCCAAGTGGTTGTAGATCTTGACTGTAGCCGACCGCCACGCGACTACTTCAGGGCGTAGAACCTGATGCAGACCTGGCCCGAATCCTCGCGGGCCATTCCGATGAATACTGTCTGCGTCAGCCAGCGGTAGGTGTCCGAATCGGTGGTGAACACAGGACTGGTTCGGTAGTAATACTCACTTTCGTCGACAGATTCGCCAGCGTCCAAACGCGCGGTGACTTCGGGGCTCGCGCGCCAGAAACCACGGTTGTCGATACCGATGATGACGTCGTCATCGGTTTTGATGCTGTAGCGGGCGTCGAGGGTGATCACGCCGTCACGATCGACGTACCAGTCGCCACCACCGGCAAGCACGACACCGTTCGCGTGTGGTCCCGAAACCGTTCCCCCCGTGATGGCAACGAATGAGGTGACTTCATGATTCGTCGGCCCGCCAATGCGCACAGGTGGATCCACTGACACGCGAACCTCGAATGCGAACTCCAACTGTGGTTCGGGTAGATGCGGTTCGACGGTCACTTACTCTCCCGTTTGCTGGTGGTCTGTTAACTGGTGGTCCATAGCCGCTACGCTACCGAGTCCGACACTCCGGGGAGCAGCGGAGCGTCATACTGAGGTGTGGGAACCTCAGCGATCCGTGTCCTTTATGCCCTAGTGATGGTCGTCATCATCGTCGGTGTGGATCTCGCGTTCTTCAGGGATGAACCGTGGCAGCGGCTAGCGGTGAACATCGGCATCGTGTTGGTGTTTGGGGCCTTCTACATTCGATTCTTGAAGGACTGAGCCTGCAAGTCCCGGTCGATGCAATGGCATACGATCTAACCTGCGCGGTTAGACCATCCCGCCCTAGTAGCTCAGGGGATAGAGCATCGGTTTCCTAAACCGTGTGTCGCAGGTTCGATTCCTGCCTAGGGCACCTGATCGTGTGCTCGGTTGAACCTATGTCCCGACGCGGGTGCTTCGAGGATCGGGCTCGAGAGTCGCGACTTACGCCACCACGAGGAACTGGCCCATCAGTCCACCATCTTCGTGGTTCGCCATGTGGCAGTGGTACATGTACGGGTGCATGTCACTGGCGAAGTCGTTGAACTTGGCAACAAAGGTGACCGACTCATTCGGAAGAATGGCGAAGGTGTCCTTCCAGCCTTTCTCGTAGTCGGCAACTTCGCCCGTTGATCGAGACACGATGGCGAACTGGACGTCGTGGATGTGGAACGAGTGACCGAATGTCGGACCGTTCGTGATTGTCCACTTCTCAATGGCGTCGAGTGTCACCGTCTGATCGATCGTTTCCATCGAGTAGCCCTTGTTGTCGAATGTGAAGGGCGAGCCGGGGCCGGTGTCAGTGATTGCGATATCGCGGCTGTTCGTTGCATCGGCCTCAGTCCAGAGAGTGGTCGATGCGAGAATGGTGGGGAGGGAAGTGATGGCATTGTCGGTGGCGGCGCTAACGGTGATGCCCAGCAAATCGAAGTTGGTGTTGTTTAGTTTACTTCCGAACTCGCCTGTCTGGTCTGTCTCGGATCCACCTGCGCCAAAGGGCATTCCGGCGTTCATCGCCTGAAGAGTTAGCTGCGTACCTACCGAATCCTTTGACAGGTCGATTACGATCTCGTACCGCTCACCGGGTGCCATCCGCAACTCCGTCACGGGCAATGGTGCGTTCAGCAGTCCACCATCGGTTGCTATGACGTAGAAGGTGCGGCCGCCGAGTGCCACGTTGTAGTACCGCTCGATCTCGGTGTTGAGCAGGCGCAGTCGCACCATTTGCGCTGGCAAACTCGCAGTGGCATTCATCACGCCATTGGTCAGCAAGTAGTCACCGTAGGCACCCGTCACAGCAAACTCGTTGGTGGACGTGAAGCGTCGGCTCGTAAGCACCAGAGGAATGTCGTCGACTCCATATGTCCGCGGTAGTGCGAGGGCGGATTCCTCGTCGTCTTGCACGATGATGAATCCGCCGGCCCCGAGGGTGAGCTGCTTCTGCGTCGTTTCGTGCATGTGGGGGTGGTACCAGTACGTGGCTGCTGAGTTCTTCACCTCGAAGGTTGGCGACCAGGTACCACCCGCGGCGATTACCTGGTGTGGGCCACCATCCATCTCCGCGGGAATGTGCATTCCGTGCCAATGCGTGGTGGTCTCATCGGTCAGATTGTTCTTGACGTTGAGGGTGACCTGATCGCCCTTCTTAAGCACCAGCGTCGGTCCCCAGAAGTCCGCACCGTTGAAGCCGTAGGTCGGTGTCTGCGAGCCGGGCATGTACTGAACGCTGCTTGTCGAAAGCGATAGATCGAATGTGGTGCCGGTAAGCAGGGCCGGGATTACCAACGTGCCGTTCGTGCTCGTGGCTGTGCTCGAAGCGCTTGACGCGGATGTTGGTGAAGCTGACGTTATAGACGTCGAGGAGGCGCTGCTGGTTTCGCTTCCTCTGGAACACGCAGCCAGGCCGAGAGCGGTTACGCCGAGGAGAAATCCGCGACGAGTCAATGATGCTGAGCTCAGGCTCTGAATCGTTTCGGGTGCTGGGTTCATCGGAACTCCTCGTTGCTCGTCGACACTGGTCGTGTCGTGAAACTAAGTCACGACCTCGAGGATGTGCCATGAACTACCTGCGTGAGCCTTGAGAATTAAGGGACCCCCCTAATCGGCCGCGCGCTTAGATGTCGGCAACGCCAACTTCTAAGCGCTCCCATCAAGCGCACCAAGGACCCTGCATTCCATTCCAGCCTGAGGTCTCACAGGCGATTCACACCTGATCCATACGCGTTCCACATGCCCCTCTGTCAGCCTCTGGCGCATGCACAAGGAATCGGCCGCTCTCACTAAGTCCCGCTATATCGCAAACAAGGTGCCGGAAGTCACCATCTTCTTCTGGTTGATCAAGGTGCTGTGCACGACGGTGGGGGAGACGTTTGCAGACTTCCTGAACACCAACCTCAATCTGGGTCTCACCAATACCACTTATGTAGTTGGCGCGATCCTGATAGTGGTTCTTGCGGCTCAGTTCTATGTCAAGAGATACATTCCCACCATCTATTGGCTCGCTGTCGTGCTCGTCAGCATCGTCGGTACCCTGATTACCGACAATCTCACCGACAACTTTGGTGTAAGCCTTGAAACGACGACAGTCGTATTCGCTGTCGTCCTCGCAATCGTCTTTGCAGCTTGGTACGCCAGCGAACGAACTCTGTCGATCCACTCGATCGTCACCCCGCGTCGTGAAGCCTTCTATTGGTTGGCGATCCTGTTCACCTTCGCCCTCGGAACGGCCGCTGGTGACCTTGTGTCTGAGAAGTTCAGCCTGGGCTACTTTGTTGCCACTGGGATCTTTGCTGGATTGATCGCCGTCATCGCTGTTGCTTGGCGGTTGGGGCTCAACGAGGTTCTTTCGTTCTGGGCCATCTACATTCTGACGCGTCCGCTAGGTGCTTCCATCGGGGATTCACTGGCCCAGTCAAAGGATGATGGTGGACTTGGACTCGGCACTGTTGCGACCAGCTTCATCTTCCTCGGCGCGATTCTCGTCCTGGTGATCTACCTGACGACAACGCGTGTGGACGTAACGGAGAATGTCGTCGGAGATAGCGAAATCAATGCAGCGCTGGATTCCGAAGACCTTGAGAAGCACTAGCGTAAAGCGCCATCCATGATGTCTGTCGAGTTACGCAAATCGCTCACGGATCGGACCCATGGCCTTAGCAAAGTGCCGGAAGTGACAGCACTTTTCTGGGTGATCAAGATCCTGACGACAGGTATGGGGGAGACAACCTCGGACTACTTCGCGCACACGACCGGTCCGATCATCGCGGTTGGTCTTGGCGGAGTCGGACTGCTCGTAGCGTTACTCCTGCAGTTTCGAACCGATCGCTATAGGCCATGGCAATACTGGTCGTGTGTCGTGCTGGTAAGTGTGTTCGGCACAATGGCGGCTGATGTTATCCACGTAGGTCTTGGTGTTCCATACGTCGTTAGCTCAATAGCGTTTTCGATTGGCTTGATTGCAATCTTCGTGCTCTGGTACCGAAGTGAAGGCACACTGTCGATTCATAGCATCACGAATCCGCGGCGAGAACTGTTCTATTGGTCGACCGTCCTAGCCACGTTTGCGTTGGGCACGGCCGTTGGGGACATGACCGCGACGACGTTCCACTGGGGCTACTTCACCTCGGGCGTCGTCTTCGCTGTTCTCATCTGCATCCCTGCACTTGCTTACGCCCGACTGGGATTGAATGCGATCGTTGCCTTCTGGTCGGCGTACATCCTCACGCGTCCGCTAGGTGCGTCTTTCGCAGATTGGATCGCAGTACCCCCAGCACGTGGCGGTCTCAACTGGGGTACAGGTCTGATCAGTCTGGTCCTGCTCGCCATCATCATCGTGCTTGTGGGTTATCTAGCGCGCACGCATGTGGATGATCCCGAACGCGTTGCTTCCAGCTGAGTGCTACTGCTCAACCTTGTGTGACTCCGCGACGGCATCTGAGCACAACTGTTGAACGTGCATGATGTCGACATCCAGTTTCTGCGCAAGATGCACGATCCAGATGAGGGATTGAAGGTTCGATTCAAAATCGACTTGGGCGCGAACCTCTGAGCGTGCCGCTTGCCGGTTCTGGCTCACCATCACGAAGGTTGAGAGGAAAATGGCCTCGAGACTCACAATCATCGTCAGCAGGCCGAACGGGTATTTGTCGAACATCAGTCCGGCACCGACAAGCCCAATATTCAGAGCGATCCACAGCGCGAACCACGCGCCATGTAGATAGACGAAGTTGAGTGACCCAGCAAAGTTCGTCACCTTGTCAGCCACTTCATCCTGAGCCTTGCGCATACTCGCCCAGCGGGATTTCTCACTGGCCACCGACCAGTGTTGAAGATCGAAGATCTTTCCATCTTCGTGCCCGTCAAGTTTGTCGATCACCTGACAGGCCGGACAGGTCAGTGGTGAGTGCGGGGTGTTTGCATCTGCGGTCATGAAGCGACGATACGACGGCGCAGCCAAGATCCTTTGGAGGCGAACCCCGGTAAATCCTGAGAATGGTGCGACGATACGACGGACTAGGCGACGGAATCTAACCGTCGCACCTTTGGGATGCCGCCGGCGCGTTCGTCAAACAAGTCTCGCGCGGTTTGCATGGCAAGCCATGCGCGCGCGGTACCAACGCCCGCTGCTTCAAGGCGTATCGCAAGGTTCGGCGATAGACGTGCGTGCTCGTTGATGACTCGGCTCAAGGTCACGCGAGAGATACCGAGTCTCTCAGCTGCTTCATTTACAGATAGCCCGAGCTCACCAAGTACGTCTTCCCGCAGGATGGCGCCAGGGTGTACAGGATGCTTAATAGTTTCGTACCTCCCTAGTGGTAGTCCTGATAATCGACCAGTTCAACATTTGTGTCAACGGTGTTGGGTTTGTTCAGAGCGCCGGTCCGCTGTCTACGTGATTCTGGATCTTGCGCATTCCACGCAGCCACCGGTCTGGATCGGTGGCGCGGTATGAGAAGTAGTCCTTCACTTGTGGGTGTGGCAGAACCAGAAAGCGTCCATCGTCCATGGCTTCTATCAGCGCATTGGCAACGGCGTCGGGATCAAGGACGGGATCGAGATCTAGGACGGCACGTAGCGGCCCGCTGTCTTGATACATCGGAGTGTTGACCGCGAGCGGACAGATGGCGTGCACGTTGATGCCACGAGTTCCGTACGTCGCAGACAACCACTCGGCAAACGCAACGGCACCGTGCTTGGTGACGGAGTACGGTGCATCGCCGAGCATGGTGAGAAGCCCTGCGGCCGAGGCGGTGACGACGAAGCGGCCCTCGCCTCGCTCAAGCCAGTCAGGGACGAGTCGTCGAGCGGCCCGGACATGAGCCATCACATTCACATCCCATGACCGAGCCCAGTCGTCTTCGCTCGCATCAAGACCATGGGTGGTTCCTACGCCTGCGTTTGCTACGTACAGGTCTATGCGACCGAGCTCGGCGATAGCGGCAGTGATGAGTGCCTCAACACCCGCCTCGCTGGCCGCATCACCGCTGATCGCTACCGCACCGATTTCTGCAGCGCTCGCCTCGGCGGCTGCAACATCGAGATCGTTGACGACGACGCGAACTCCATCAGCTGCCAAGCGCGATGCAATGGCGCGGCCTATGCCGCTACCTGCGCCGGTGACGACGGCTGTTGATCCGGAAAGCTCCACGCCCCAACCGTAGCGCCGTTAGCCACTGTCAGGCTTCGAGGATCGCAGTCTGACGATCGACGTACTCACGAAGCTCTGCGTCGATTCCGTCGTCGATACCCGGATCTACATAGGAGTCAAGAAGCTTGCGCCATAGACCGGTGGCTACCTCGTCGGCGGTGGGGGAGCCCTGCTTGACCCAGTTCGGATATGCCATCGATCGGAACGACGGACTCATGAACACCTCGTCACGGAATCGCGCGAGAGTGTGGTCATGGGCGAGGAAGAGCCCGCCCGGTCCGACCTCAGCAATCGTATCGAAGGCCAGTGAGTCATCGTCAACAACGAGGCCGGCGCGCAGCCGCTCGAACATTGCGATGATTTCAAGGTCGATGACGAACTTTTCATACGAGGCGACGAGCCCGCCTTCGAGCCAGCCGGCCGAGTGAACGACGAGATCGCACCCGGCTAGATACGTTGCCCACATTGACATCGTTGTTTCGACGGCCGCCTGTGCGTCAAGAGCAATAGCCGAACACAAGCCGCCACCACCACGCAGTGGTAGGCCGTAGCGAGCAGCAATCTGTGCACCGGCCAGAGTCGTCAGTACCGACTCGGGCATTCCCAACGATGGACCGCCGGAGCGCATATCAACTCCGTTGAAGAAGCAACCCAGGATGCACGGAGTCCCAGGACGCACGAGCTGTGCCATCGCCACGCCAGCAAGGGTTTCCGCGACGAGCAGTGACAATCCAGCCGCCAATGTGACGGGTGCCGATGCTCCAGCGAGAAGGAATGGCGTAATAGCCACCGGTTGATTGAATTCAGCACAGGCAACCAACGTGTCAACCATCAACCCGTCCCACACAAGCGGTGAGTTGGGGTTCACGATGCTGAGGGTCATCGGTGACTCGATGAGTTTGTCTACGCCGCCAGCGACAATGGACGCGAGGGTGAAACCATCACGCGCTTTCGGGCCGGCCGTCCCGTAAATCAGCAGCGGTCGATCGGTGTAGCGCAGGATCGAGTAGTCCATCTCCAAGTGACGGCTTTGATATCCGAGATCTTGCGCCTCAACGACCCCGCTTTGGACGAGCGGTAGGACGTTTGACGCGTGCGTCATCTTGACGAGCTCGATGTGGTCGGCCAGCGATCCATCGCGGCGTCCGCGTTCACGATCGTGGGCGAATGGCGGCCCGCCAACGGGAGTGTGCACCAGGCTGCCATCGCCGAGGGTGAATGCGCGTTCCGGATTGCGTCCAGTCACAGTGACAGTCGATGGTGCGAGCGCGAGCTGAGCCATGATGAATTCAGGGTCCCAACGCACCCGGGTTCCATCAATCGACTGACCGGCTGCTGCGAGCCTAGCGATCATCGCATCGTCGTGAACCTCGGTGCCCACCTCACTCAGGATGCGCATTGCCTGGGCGTGGATGCGATCGAGGTCGTCGTCGGACAGCGGTGCCAACTCCAGTGCAGAGTGATTGCTACGCGCGTTCACGAGACCTCCGGGGGTGGGGCATGGCAGGATGCCGGTACGAACTTCTTACTGACTGATGAGTCAGTAAGAAGTCGACCGTATCAGGCATCCCGTCCGCAAGTGATTGGAATTCGACAGTGGCTTCCTCATACCGCGTTGTGATCATCGGTGGCGGCATCGTCGGATCCAGCTTGCTCTATCACCTGACGTTACGAGGTTGGACGGACGTCGCGATCATCGAGCGGGCCGAGCTCACTGCTGGTTCGAGTTGGCATGCCGCGGGTGGATTCCATGCGATCAACAGCGATACGCATATCGCCGCATTGCAGAAGTACACGATCAGTCTTTACCCGCAGGTTGAGGCCGAAAGCGGTGTCAACGTGGGGTTGAAGATGACCGGCGGCATCGAGCTGGCGAGTACTCCGGAACGAATGCAGTGGTTGCGTGCCGAACTTGAATGGCACGCGATGATGGGCACCGAAGGGGCGCGTCTGGTCGATGTCGACGAAATCGTCAACCTCGTGCCCATCGTGAATCCCGACGGTTTGGTCGGCGGACTTTACGATCCGCACGAGGGCAACCTCGATCCCAATGGAGCGACGCACGCATATGCGGGCGCGGCACGCAAGCGCGGGGCCGACGTCATCTTGCACAATCGCGTCGTCGCGATTCGTCGGGCACCGAATGGTCACTGGATTCTTGAGACTGAGCAGGGCGAGATCGAAGCCGAGCACATCGTTAACGCAGCTGGACTTTGGGCGCGCAAGGTCGGTCACATGGTGGGGGTCGATCACCCGGTCACGCCGATGATGCATCACTACCTCGTCACAGAGACAGTTCCTGAAGTCGCGGCGATCAAGGGCATCATGCCTGCTGTTACCGACCTCGAAGGATTCACGTACTTGCAACGTGAGCAAGATGGCGTTGTCCTCGGCGTCTACGAGCAGAATCCGAAGCACTGGAAAACCGACGGTGCCGATTGGGATTACGGGATGGTGCTGCTACCCGAGGAAATCGATCGCATTGCCCCTGAATTGGCGATTGGATTCGAACGCTTTCCAGCGTTGGAACGTGCGGGTATCAAGCGCTGGGTCAATGGTGCGTTCACCTTCACGCCGGACGGTAATCCGCTCGTTGGTCCAGTTCGCGGTGTGCCGAACTACTGGGCTGCCTGTGGAGTGATGGCGGGTTACTCGCAATGTGCTGCCATCGGCCTGGCCCTTTCGAACTGGATCATCGACGGAGATCCAGGTGATGACATCTTCGCGATGGATGTTGCGCGGTTTGGTCCGTACGCGTCCGAGGATAGTTATCTGAAGGCAACTACGGCACAGTTCTATGCGCGACGCTTCGTCATCGCGTACCCGAACGAGTTCCTGCCCGCCGGACGTCCGCTCAAGAAGACCCCTGCCTACGACGAACTCGCAGCTGACGGTGCGGTGTTCAACGCAACGTGGAGTCTGGAAGTGCCGCAATACTTCGTCACTGACGCTCCCAACTTCGAAGAGATCCCGTCGCTTCATCGATCCAACGCATTCGACTTTGTGACGCAGGAGGTTGAGGCCGTGCGCACCGCGGTTGGTGCGTACGAAACTGGCGTCTACGCGCGTTACGACGTTAGTGGCCCCGGGGCCTACGAATGGCTGAATTACCTTGTGGCCTCTCACATCCCCGAGGTTGGCCGCATCCGTCTGGCGACGATGCTGCATCACAAGGGGACCCTGATGGGTGATCTCACGATCAGTCGCCTTGCGGAGGATCGCTTCTGGCTCGTCGGGTCGTACTACTTGCAGGAATGGCATCAGCGTTGGTTCGAGCAGAACGTGCCAGGCGAGGGCGTCACAATCACAAACCTCACCGATGCCTGGCTCGGCTTCGCACTATCGGGACCGAATGCCCGTGAACTCGTTAGCCGTATCACCACCGCTGACGTTAGCGATTCTGCGATCCCGTTCATGTCGGTGCGCACCATTGATCTCGGATTCACCGAAGCTGTCATTGGACGGCTCTCGCTCACCGGTGAACTCGGTTACGAACTCACCGTAGCCGCCGCGCATCATCGCGAGTTGTGGCTTGCGCTGAAGGACGCTGGAGCAGATCTCGGCCTGCGTCCCATCGGTGATCGCGCGATCGACAGCCTACGGCTCGAGAAGGCCTACGGAATCTGGTCGACGGAATTCACGCAGGCATATACGGCGGCGATGTCCGGGCTTGATCGGTTCATCGCTTTCGATAAGGGTGATTTCATCGGACGGAACGCTGCATTGGCCGAACGCGAGAGCGGGCCGAAACAGCGCCTTGTGCTGCTCGACGTGGCTGCTGATCGCGCTGATGCCATGGGGGATGAGCCAGTCTGGCATCAGGGTGAGGTCGTGGGCTTCGTTACATCGGGGTCATACGGCCATCACGTGAAGAAGAGCTTGGCACTTGCCTACATCAACAGCGACCTCGTCGGGACAAATCCAGAGCTACACGTTTCAGTCATTGGCGAACGTCGGCCGGCTCGAGTCTTGCCCGAGGTTCCATACGATCCGACGGGCTCACATCTGCGCGGTTAGTCGGGCGACATGAGCCCAGACGTGACGACGCCGACTGAACCTCCCCCCGGATAGTTCAGTCGGCGTCGCTCTCTTACATGAGTGCGCCGGGCTGTGTCAGGTCAGCGCCGGCCGTACTCGCGGTAGTAGTCCTTCCACACCAGTCGCGATACGGGGATCCACTTCGGGATCGACCGCAGCCCTGGGATAAACGGTACGAACACGAAGATCAGAACGACGACCATCATGATGGCGAAGATGATGGCATCCGCATTGTCCGTAAGGGTCGTTGCGACGGTGTTGTTTGGATCCTCATTGTTGAATGCTGGTAGCTGGTACCAGAACGAGAACGGTGCAAGCCACATCTGACCAGGCCACGATCCAGCCTCGTTCACCATGCCCCACGTGTTGCCCTGAAGGTTGTCGGTTGTGGCAATGTCGTCCATGTACGAACCGTCGCCCATGAGCAACATCTGCCTGGTTTGATCGGTCGGGAAGAACCGTCCCTGAAGGATCGCGCCGTCATAAGCGCCGGTCGTAGCCATATCGACAACAGCTTGTGCCAGAACGGATGTCGGACCGTAGTCACCGGTGGGAACCTTGGCGGGATCACCGTCAGCGCCAGCCGCATCGTTTAATGCAGTGTCGTAATTACTCGCCCACTGCGTCTGCTGCTCAGGCGTAGCCGCGTTCCACTGATCGACGGCTGCCTTAACCTCGGCCGACATGGTCTGTGATTCCAGTGGCTTGATCACAAAGTCCTGTGTTGCATTGATGGGGTGCGTGACACCCATCCACTTCTGCATGGCGATGGGTCCAACACTCAGACCGTCAGAGTTGTTGTTGTAAGGCGGGCCGTAATTGTAGGTATCGCTCGTCCCGGCAAGTTCGGCCACCATCGTGGTGTACAAGCTGTTTGGTGAACTTTGCGCCCAGCTCTTAAAGGTGAGCTGTTGATCATCGGGTGAACTAAACACCGCTGCCAATGCGGCAACAAGTACGGTCACAATCGCTAGTGCGATCGCACCTTCCTTGAAGATGTCGTAGTGACGCAGTGGTCCATCCCACGGTCGCGAGTCGAGATCCTGTGTCGGCGCGTGACGAAGACTCATCATGACGCCACCTCCGTAACGTCAACGATGTTCGCGTGATCGATTGCTTCTGCTGGCGGAACAACTCCGCGATAGCGAACCAGTAGGACGTGCATCACGACGATCACTCCGACGCACAGCGGGAGAAGCGCGACGTGCATGAGCACCATCTGGCCGAAGTCGGTGACGTTGATCAGCGCACCCATCCCGACGGAGTTCAAAACATCCTTGGATTCGAAGGCGATCCACTGTGAGTTGAAGTTGGTCTGAATGAGGTATCCCGTGAACGCAGTGGCGATCGACATAATCATCGCGATCGCACCGGTAATCCACGTCATCGCGCGACGTCCCCGCCACGCTGACATCCAGAACTTGCCCCATAGATGGACCGTCATGAATAGGAAGAACAGCTGCACAGACCAGAAGTGCAGGCTATTGATGTAGTGGCCAAAGCTAGAGGTGTGCCACCACTGCACACCGCCAATCGTCAACACAACACCAGTGACGATGATGACGATGAGCGAGACGATGGTGAGCATTCCGAAGACGTAGATCCACGACGAGACGTACTTCGGCTGGGTCTCGGGCAGCATCTTCTCCGGCGGCAGTTCGCGCATCCATAGAGCGCGGATCTTGCCCGTCCAGGTCGTGGGTGCGTCGGGTGCCGGTGCCGCGTCGACCCGGGGTAGGTCGGTGGTTGTCATATCTACTCACCGTCCTTCGGGAACGGAAGTAGCAGTGCCCCTACGAACAGGAGCACGAGGATGATGAAGAGAATCAGGTTCGGTGCTGAGATAGACCAGATTCCCCAGGTGAAATAATCGGCTGGATGATCCAGCGCTGCGATCCCAATCATGAGGTCCTCCCTCGGGCCGCGAAGTTAGCCATCCGAACTGTTCGTACCTGACAAGTCCTGACTCACAGTTCTTCATTGGCTCTTGAAACTGAAGATACGCTCATAAAAAGTTCTGTATAGACCTAGATCATCCACATTTTGTGAGAGAGCGGTCACGGAAGGTAAGCCATACCTACGATGTGTTAGGCGACCCTGTGTGGGCGTTTACTGCTTAACATGCGCTGTTTCCACCGACCACCGGTCCGCAATCGGTGGTCGCCACTGCACCCACCCTGAGTGAAATGCGATTATTTGATCTTGTTTCTCAGTACGCATGGACGGGTGTTAATGTCGGGTCATGATAGGTGGTGTACTGCTTGATTTAGACCGGACGCTGGTCGATCTGCAGACGTACACCGACTACGACGCGGCGTGGGAAGAGGTTCAACTCCACCTTCCCTCCGAGGTGATTCTCGCGGGGCCAGAAACTGGTTGGTCGTCGGCGACTCGCTCATGCATGGGAGTGCTTGCCGCTCTTCCTGACGGCGATCTGTGGTGGACCATTAGCGGAATCATCGCCCGATACGAAGCGGTTGCCATTGAGCAATCTGTCGCGATGCCGGGAGCTTTCGCTTTTGCCCACTCTTTGCGGATGAGTCCGCGAGCGGTTGTGACACTGCTTCCAGAGGATGTCGCTCGCGATGTACTCACTGCGCACCAGATCGACATTCCTATTGTCATCGGTCGCCATCCGCAGATTCGCCCCAAGCCATCAGGTGATGGACTTCGTCACGCCCTTGATCTTCTCTCCGTCCAAGCGGCAGACGCAGTCATGATCGGGGACAGCACATGGGATGCGGCCGCGGCTGCTGATGCCGGCGTGACCTTCATCGGAGTTCACAGCCCTGGCGAAGAATTTGCGGTTCAATTTCCAGATGTAGCCAGCTATGACACGCTGGCGGACGTTTTCGTCGCTCTATACCGCGGCTGATGTGAGTTGCTCACCACCGGGATGATGTAGCCAGAGTTATTCCAGTTCGGAAATGTCAGCGATAGTTGCACCAAGTGCAGTGAACAACGGAATCGGCTCGACACCAATAGCGACATCGTGTGAACCGCTGCCCAGTGTGATTTCGCTTCTTTCGACGAGACGTTGGTCGGCGATAACGGGCCACGGGCGGGTTGTGCCTAGGGGCGTGATGGTGCCCCGTTTAAACCCTGTAGCCGTGAATGCCTCGTCAGCTGGTGGCATGGACATCCGTGAAACCCCAAGCAGCGCGCGCAGTTTCGGCCAACTAAGAGCTCGCCCTCCTGGGATGAGCGCGATCAGATAATCATCGTCGCCACGCCTCACCACCAGAGACTTGACCACGTCGATGATCTCTACCCCGCGCGCCGCGGCTGCTTCTTGAAGTGACGTCACGGGTTGATCGTGGGTGATGACTCGGTAGGTCAGTTCGTGGTCTGCCAAAGCCTTGAGCACATCGGGATGTGGGGTAGCCATCCTCAGATCAAAGCATGTTCGGCCTTCCGGGTGTAATCGCGCTCAAAAGTTATGCATTCGCGACGTCGTTGGCGATAACCCTTCTACGTCACCATCACGTACTCGGGGGAATCATGCGAATCAATTCCGGTGTCATTGCGTTATCTGCGCTCGCCCTGACTGCCGTGAGTGCGAGTGCCACAACCGCACCCGCGGTGGCGTCGTCACATCGAACCTGCCATGGGCAACGAGCCACCATCGTCGGGCACGGAACTGTGCACGGTACATCTCACAAGGACGTCATATTTCTTACCGGTCCGAGCATTGTCACGGCCGGGGCTGGCAACGACGTGATCTGCGGTTCAGCTCGTCGGGATGTTATTAACGCTGGTGCCGGCAACGATCGCGTGTTCGGCAACGGCGGCAACGATGTCATCAATGGTGGTGAAGGTGCCGACCGGATCAATGGGGGAGCGGGCAACGACACCGTTAGTGGCGGAGCCGGTAACGATGTAGAAAATGGTGATCTGGGTGACGACGATCTCAGCGGCGATGTCGGTGCAGACACGTTGAACGGGGGTGTCGGTGACGATGTGATCGACGGCGGAGGCGGCGTCGACCACATCACCGGTGGGGACGGTAATGATGTCCTCGACGGTGGAGCGGGAGCTGACAATATCGATGGCGGAGACGGCCTTGATTCCTTTGAAAGTGATGGCTCAGATGTCTTCGCTGACAGCCCAGACGATCCGGATTTCATGGATCGAGCATCTGCGACCTGAATGGTCCTAGGCTAATCCCGTCATGGGACGCCCATCAGATTGAGTTTCGCGGTGGGCGATCTGGCCACAGTCCGCGACGGACACGATCCAGAAGGAAACGTCGTGCAATTTCGGCAGGCAATCTGACGAGTGGTGTTTATCCCCACCAGAATGCGGCGGCGATTGCACAGTACAAAGCAACGAGAACGGCTCCCTCGAACCATGTCGACTCGCCATCGACCACAACGAAAAAGGCGACGATTGCGGACATGACGAGAGCGGCGATCAGCATGGGAGACAGAACCAAGGTGAACCCAGCCGCACCGACGAGTGGGGCCATCAGTACCACGAGTGGAGCGATTGTCATCGCCACCTGTACGGGCGACTGAAGGACGACCTGAACTCCGTAATCTGGCTGGTTCTTGCGCATGAGTTGAATGCCAACAACGTTCTCCACCGCATTTCCGGCGATGGCGACGATGACAAGACCAGCGAAAGCTTGTGAGATACCAAGGGTTTCGATCGCGGGGGTTAGCGCGTCGACAAACCATTCGGAGACGAATGCAGCACCTAGTGCTGCGACGGCCAGCATTCCGATGGCCACCTTGAGAGGCCACTCCCCGGTATGGGTAGCTTCACGAATTTGTTCACCGGCGGCAGCATCGGCCGCAATTGGTGATGTCGATTCCGCGTCATGACTCTTGCGCAGAGTTGCCGGAAGAGACAAGGCAAACAGGGCCAGGAGCACGATCGAGATAATCACCGATAGCTCGCGCTCGTGACCTTCTGCCGGGGTATGCAATGCTGCGGTCAAGGCAGGAATTGCAAGAATGAAGACCGCCAGAACGAGCATGAGACCTAGGCTGCGGCTTTGCTCGCCAGAGAACTTTTGCTTGCCATGCTTGAGCCCACCGGCGAGAAAGGCCAACCCGAGTACCAGCAAAACGTTGGCAAGGATCGAACCCACGATCGTCGAACGCACAACGTCGTCAAGCCCGGCTTTGAGGCTGAAGATGATGACGAACAACTCCGGCAGGTTGCCCAACGCACTCTGCAAGATGCCTGTTGCTGCCGGTCCGAGCCGATCTCCGAGAGCCTCCACGCTTCGACCAACAAGTGACGCCATCACAGCCAAAGCGGCGCCGGCCACGACAAATCGAAGAACGGAGTTGGCGCCCGCAACATATAGGGCGCCCGCTGCCAAGGTGAGCGCGGCGGTCAGGGCGAAGAGTTTCTTATCTCGGCTTGAAAACACAGCCACACTCTTTCAGGACAGTGGCCGCTATGCCATGTGTTCGCGAACTGTGTCGACGCTTTCGTTCGCCGTGGCACAGATGGCGGCGTCGACGGCTGTCAATGCGGATCCGAGAGCCTCGATCACTCGGTGCCGTAAGGGCGCGCTTGCATCCATGAGTTGGCGTTGCCGACGGACGTACTCGGCGCGGCCTGCCGGCGTTTCAATAGGGATTGGGGTGTAACCCAGATCGGCAAGGTCGTAGGGCGCAGCCTGCATGTCGAGGGTTCGTGCCTCGAGGGCGAGCTCGAAACAGTCGGCGACGAGATCACTGCCAACGAGGACCGAGTACTTGTCTGACCACTTGTAGAGATCCATCGTTGCGTGCAGGCATCCTGGCTGATCGAAGTCTGGTTGGGTGCCTCGGCTGAGTTCGAATTCATTGGAGGGAGCGGCCGCTGGGGTGAAGAAGCGGTAGGCGTCGAAGTGAGTGCAGCGTAGCCCGATCTCATCCACCGTAGATCGGATTTCCGAAGGGGAAAGACGTAGCGGCCACGCTTGGTGTCGCACCTCCTCCTGCGTCGAGCCGTACACCATCGCCCACTCGTGCAATCCGAAACACCCTGTGCGGGAAGGCCTTTGAGCGCTTGTGCGAACCAGGCCTTCAACCCAGGCCAAGCCCTCTCGTCGGTGGCTGAAGGTGGAGGGATCGACCGTCATGGCGGTAGCCGCATCGAGCACGACCGTGCAGTAGTGACGATCGGTTCGGTACGCATCCGCGTCCGCCAGGGCGTAACCAAGGCCTGGATGCCATCGACGGAACTGACGGGGTCTGGTGGGGTAGTACTCGTAGAGAAAATCGTCGACGGGGTGTTTTTCACCAGCTCGGGCGCGAGCCAGGCGACCTTGTGTCCACTCATCAACTCGATGGCTGTGGGCCGTAGCCCGTTCGGTCCATGTGGTCTTGTCCAGGACCGTCAGGTGGCTCATGCTCGTCACGGAGCCATTGTGTCGTATGTCGGCGCGCCCTATTGTTACGGAGAGTAATTATCGGGTAATCTGCGTCTTCTACTTGTACGACAGAACGGCGACGACAAAAGGCCGGCCATCACCTTCCGGGTGGCCGGCCTTTGTCATTGCCAACGGTCGCCTACGAAGGACGACCGGCCTTAATGGTGTCTTCAACGTGCGTTAGCGCAGCAGTGATGATGTCCAGAATCTCGTTGATGAGCGCCATGTCGGCGATCAGCGGTGGCGAGATTTGAATAACGGGCTGATCGCGGTCGTCGAGACGACACAGCAAGCCACGGCGAGCCATCTCATCGGACAGCACGGTCCGAAGAACCCAGTCGGCCTCTTCTTCAGTGAAGGGTTCGTTGGTTTCCTTATCCTTCACTAATTCGATCGCCCAGAAGTGGCCCGCACCGCGCACATCTCCGACGAACGGAAGTGAGCGCATGTCATCGAGTCGGGCACCGATCAAGATCTCGTTAGCAAGAACGTTCTCCATGATGTTCTCGCGCTCGATGATCTCAAGGACCTTGAGGCCGATTGCCGTCGACAACGGATGCCCGCTCCACGTGTTGCCATGGGTGAACATCGTTTTGCCAGAGGTGAATGGCTCGGCCGTCTTCTGATTGAGAATCACGCCACCGAGTGGTGCGTGTCCCGCAGTGACACCCTTTGCGAAGGTGATCATGTCGGGAACGACATCGAATCGTTGAGACGCAAACCAGTGACCAACCCGACCAAAGCCGGTGATGACCTCATCCGCGACGAGCAAGATGCCGTACTTATCGCAGATGTCTCGAAGACCCTGCCAGTAACCGCGCGGCGGCATGATGGAGCCACCCGAGTTCTGAACGGGTTCTGCGATCAGCATGGCCACCGTTGACGGACCGGTGAACTCCAATACGGTCTCGATCTCTTCGAGCAGGTACGCGGTGAGCGCATCCTCGTCGTGACCGAGGTGATGCCGGAACGCGTACGTCGGTGAGACGTGATGCGTTGGTACGGCTAGGGGTTCGAACTTTTCGCGTGCAAAGGCATAACCCGTGAAGCTCATCGCGCCCATCGTCGTGCCGTGGTAGGCATAGCGACGTGCGATCGCCTTGGTGCGCTGTGGTTCGCCGTTCGCCCAATGCCACTCGCGAGCAAGTTTCCATGCGGACTCGACAGCCTCGCTGCCTGAGTTCGTGAAGAAGACGTGCTCCATACCTTCAGGGGCCTTTGAAGCGATCTTCTCCGCAAGCTTGATTGCAGATGGGTGGGCAACCGTCCAAGTTGGGGTGTAGACAAGTTCGCTCAACTGTTGCTTCGCGACCTCGCCAACCTCTTCGCCGAATGAGTGCCCAAGGTTGGTGCAGAACAGTCCTGACAGACCGTCGATGAATTTACGTCCATCGGCGTCGTAGATGTAGCAGCCTTCGCCACGGACGAAGACAGGAACGTCGGAATCGGCGTACCGACCCATGTTCGTGAAATTCAATAACAAATGTTCGCGGAGGTTCCGCTGTAGGCCCGCCGTATCGAGGGCGGCCTCGGCACTCACGTCAACTGAGTGCTGGAGCGATGAAGAATCACTCACAGGTGGAGCTCCGGTGGTGTGCGTGGCCGTCATGGCCATCCCTCGCATCCGTCGCCGGTTTTGGACCGTAGTCCAAAAACATCCTGAACACTCGTTCAGGATGCTCCTCAGCGTACGACGGCCCCCATGGGGGCTGTCAAGGCGCCACGGGGCTTGGGTTTTCGGCTCTGGTCAGCGAAACGGTCACGTATGTGATGCGGTTTTGCTAACGCTGGCGGCCTTGTTGGACGTACGTATCGTGACCGGGGCGAGGAGCAGATCGCGATCAATTCCCAGCTCCGCGGCGGCAGCTTCTAGCCAAAGCCGGTTCATTTCTTCATCGGGGACGTCCATATCGGCGAGCGCAGCTTGGACTGCGAGTCCATCCATGAGGGCGGCGAGCCGTAGCGCAGAGGCCGGTGGGTCAACGCAGCGGAACGACCCCTCGTCGATACCGGCAGTGATGAGCTCGGTCAGGGTGTGGCGCCAGCGTGCGTCGACGGCGCGCCTCATGGCTCGCGCCCCTCCGTCCCTCAGAGCGCGTACCCAGACCTCCATGTAAAGGGCCCAGGTACCCATCGCAGGGCCGCCGACGGAGGCGAAGTAACTCAAGATTCGAAGGCGCTCCACGGCATCTGCGTTGGGCGGAGTTGCTGCCGAAACGTTGTGGTAGAAGTCATCTTCGACCGAGCCAAGTGCTTCAGCCAGTGCCCCATCGAGGGTTTTGAAGTGGTAGACGACCAACGCAGGTGACGTACCTGCCACGGCGGCGATGTCCGCGATGCGGGTGCCCGCAAAGCCCTTGTCCTCGAGGACCTCGATCGCAGCGGCAAGGATACGTCGACGACGCTCCTGCGGATCCTTGGCCGCAAGTGCAGCAGGTGCTGACATCCAAACTCCGGTGAGATCCGAGGTGGACAGAATCCTGACTGATCGTTCAGGATCGGGTCTGACGGAATCGTTTCGACGAATTCGTCAGGTGTAACTACGCACCATCCTGACGTATTGCGCAAGCCCGTGCATGCGTTGGGTCGCCTCACCACTGTCAAGGATCTGCTGTGGACTTCACCGCCCAAGAACGAGACCTAGCCCGTCGTGCCCGCGAGTTTGTTGAAAACTGGTGCCTTCCCTTCGAGGTGCAGGCTGAACTTGCCGGTGGTGGATTGCCGGCCGACATCGTCGCGGATCTACGTGCCGCGGCCATCGAGGCGGGTCTTCAAGGCGGATTGCACCGCAAGGAACATGGTGGCAACTCGTGGTCGCATGTTGAGTGGATGCTCGTTGAGGAGCAGTTCGGTCGATCGACGAACGCCATTTCCTGGTACGTGCCCAATGCGTACAACGTCTGGCGGGCAGCGAGTCCGGAGCTGCAGCAGCGCTGGCTGGTGCCAGCACTACGTGGTGAACACCATGATGCCTATGCGGTCACCGAGCGCAATGCCGGTAGTGATCCGTCCGGGATGACGACGGTCGCTCGCCGAGTACCGGGTGGCTGGGAGATCAGCGGTGAAAAGTGGTTCGTCACGTTCGGCGGTATTTCGGCGGTGATCATCGTTGTGGCTTATGCGCTCGAAGATGGTGAGTCGCTCGACGATCCACATACTCCGCGGCGCACAACCTTGTTCGCCGTTCCCATCGATTCTGCTGGTATCTCGACAATTGATGATCCGCCGTTCACGCACAACTATGCAGATGGTCATCCGACGATGGTCTTTGACCGGGTGCGCGTTACCGATGCCGACGTGATTGGTGAGATCGGTGGCGGCGACGAACTGCAGCGAGCCTGGTTCGTAGAAGAGCGACTCGGTATTGCGGTGCGCTGTGGTGGAGCGATGCAACGACTTCTTGACGAAGCAATGGAGTGGACCACTACCCGCGAGCAGGGAGGTGCTCGCCTGATTGATCATCAGGGAGTTTCCTTCCCATTGGCAGACTCTGCAGCAGATGCCGCGGCCGGCCGACTACTCACGTTCGACATTGGCCGAATGATCGACGCAGGCGCTGATGCAAAACTAATCCATGGCAAAGCGAGCATGGCCAAACTCTTTATGTCCGAGGCCGCTTGTCGTTGTGCAGATAGGGTTTTGCAGGTTTTTGGTGGTCGTGGATACATGCGGACGACGACGGCCGAGCGATTCTGGCGTGAGTTGCGCGTGGATCGAATTTGGGAAGGCTCCTCTGAGATTCAACGCATCGTCGTCGCTCGCTCACTTGAGCGTCGTGGCGTTGATGCCATGCTGTTCTAAATAGTTCATGGTGGCGAGATTGATCAGGGTGGGGACATGGCCGACGAGTCAATGAATTCCGAGCAGGCGCCACCCCTGGTGAAACCGCGATTGAAACTCGACCTTGATGGCCTTCCTGAGCAAACCTCTGACGATCTGGATCTGTCGTGGGGGGACGCGCCCGTCAACGATGCGACCAAACAGCAGCGCTACCTCGCTGATAAGCCGCCCCATCACGGGGACTAGCGTCGTCGGTCGCTAGCCGTCTGCTCCACGTAAAGCCAGTAGCAGCGTTGTTTGCACACTCGCGGCGGCGATTGCCGCTGCCTGCTGCGGGCGCGCGATTACCACGACATCCGCGCCACTGGCCCCCACCGAAGCGCCGAGCATCGATGACGAACTGGTTGTGACCGACGGAATCAGGACGACAACGTCTGTGGCCACAGTGCTGGCTGAGTTCTGATCACTCGAGGCGGCATTGGGATTTCCGGCTAGGACATCCACGTGATCACCGCGTTGCACGAGTGCCGCCGCGGATGTGGCTACGTGAACGGGAATAGCCACCGAACCAGAACCGATGCGATGGATGAGCTTCGAGTCGAGAACATCGCGTTGGCGAATCACATCACCGCTGAACATCGGCGCGAGAAGTGCGTGATGAATGATGGGCGTTGTCGCGGTGATCGCGTCGCGCGGGAGTGCATCGCCATCAATGGGTGCGAGGGCTATGTCGCTTGCCGACACCACCGTGCCAGCTGTCAGATCATGGGTGGCAACGACGGCCAGGGTCTTCGGCGCCGACATCGGACGGATCATGCAAAGTGTCGTCGCGGTAATGACGAAGGCGAGGGCGGCCAAAATTAGGCGACGGTGCCGCAGAACTTTGCGCTGCCAAGGACTCGGTCGACGAACCGGCATCGACGGGCGACTGCCTCCGTCTGGAGACGGTTTTGATTGGTCGGTTCGGGAGACCAGACCCTTGATTCGGTTGAACATGACCGCACGGTATGTGGGGCCGGTAAACCCTTGCGGCGGCTATCCACAGACCAACGTCGCCACTGCCAACTGCGAGCCGACTAGGCGGCTGAGCCGGAGTTTCCACCAGATGAGGACGAGCTCGACGATGCGGGAGCAGCGGCTGGCGTCGAGGATGTGCCGCTTGACGAGGAGTCGCTGGACGATGAACTGCTCGAGGACGAGGTCTCATTTGAGGACGTGGAACTGCTCGACGATGCCGGTGATGAGCTCGACGATGTTCCGCGGCTGTCGTTGCGGTAAAAACCAGAGCCCTTAAAGACGATGCCGACGGCGTTGTAGAGCTTGCGCAGGGTGCCCTCACAGGATGGACACACCGTCAATGAGTCGTCAGAGAAGGCCTGAACGACCTCAATTGCTTCGCCGCAGTCGTTGCACTGGTACTGGTAGGTAGGCACGGAAACTCCGAGACGTTAGAGATGCTGGTCTGGCTGGTTAGATGGAGAGCTGGCGTGCTGGTGGTGCTTCGGTTGTGGTGCCGACTGGCACTCGATACCGCTGACTGCCAATCATGCCAAACAACCCCCAATACCGCCCAATTCCCCTCGGCCGGGTGCTTCCAGTGCTGGTTACTGGGCTAATTCGTGCAAGTACGGGGGATTCGCGCCCACCCGCTGGCACGTCATCCGAGCAACGATGATGGCCTTTTCAACCGCCGACGTGAGCCGCGCGACGTCGCTGAGATCGGCCCTAGATGATCCACTCGAGAGCCAGAAGGCCAGGAACCCTCCGCCGAATGCGTCACCGGCACCGACGGTGTCGACGACCTCGACGGCTGGAACTGGCACGACGGTCTCGCTGGTGGCGGTGATGATCCGCACCCCGGCAGCACCATCGGTGAACAACACCACCTGGACTCCCTGATCGAGGAATCCCCGGACCGTGTCGAGGTGATCTGCGCCGGGGCTGAGGTAGTCCAGATCGTCGCCGGAAACCTTCACGACGTCAGCGCGTCGAAGTACCCGCTCCAGACGTGATCGGTAACCGACCTCATCGGTGATGACGCTCGGTCGACAGTTCGGATCTAGGAAAACCAACGTCGTGGGTGCTGCAGCAGCAACCGCGGCGGCCGTTGCATCGGCAGCTGGCTCAAGGACGAGCCCCAAGGTTCCAATGACCAGTGCGTCAAGGTCTTCGGGTAGTTCAATATCGCCATCGTTGACGGCCGGTGCCGCGGTTCCCTCGATGTAGAAGCGATATGTCGCTGCACCACCTTCATCGAGTGCGGCCAGTGCCAAGGTGGTGAGTAAGCCGGCCCGCGTGGGGAGGGCCTGAGCCACGCCATCGGCAGCAAGCATCGCAGCGATGCGCTGACCGAATACGTCGTCCGAGATACCGCCGGCGAATGAAACCTCGACACCAAGTCGGCCGAGGGTGCGGGCCAAGTTGAATGGGCCACCACCTGGAACGGCGGCAACCTCACCATCGGGCTTACTAATCAGATCGACGAGCGCTTCACCGACGACGAGAACGCTCACCATTCGATCCTTCCTCGAGGCCGCTTATCCGAAAGTTATGCGACCACGACAACGCCTGTGTGCGCAATGTGCAAAGACGATTGTGCCTGCCGTAGGCTGCTGTGGGAAACGGGAGGTACGACTATGGCAGTTGAAGCAATCGGACTCGGTAAGTCGTATGGCAATACGCGTGCAGTCGACGATCTGACATTCCGACTTGAGCCAGGTGTCGTGACCGGCTTTCTCGGGCCCAATGGGGCAGGTAAATCCACCACGATGAGGCTGATGCTCGGCCTCGACAAAGGTGATGGCCAAACACTGTGGGATGGCAAGAAACTGACCGAGCACGCGCCCGTCTCCAAAGTCGTTGGCGCGCATCTGGACGCTAAGTTCTTCCACCCGTCCCGAAGTGCGCGCAATCACCTCAAGATGCTTGCGCAAGAGGCAGCTATTCCGTCCGCCCGAATTGACGAGGTCCTGAGCCTTGTTGGGCTCCAGGAAGTTGCGAAGAAGGCACCGGGCGGATTTTCGCTCGGTATGGGTCAACGGCTGGGTCTTGCCGGTGCACTTCTGGCGCAGCCCAAGGTGATGCTTCTCGATGAACCGGCTAACGGCCTCGACCCGCAATCCATTCAGTGGCTGCGTGACTTCTTACGGCACTACGCGAGCCAAGGGAATGTCGTTTTCGTTTCCAGCCACTTGCTTTCTGAGATGCAACTGATGGCCGATCACCTCATCGTCATCGCCAAGGGAAAAATGGTGGCGAACGATTCGCTCGCTGCCTTCGTCGCGCGAAGCTCCGGAAACGACATCCTTGTTCGATGCAGTGATCCGGCAAGACTCGCCAATGCCATGGCAAGTGTTGGGGTTCAATCCGTGCCTGAAGGTGTTGATGGGTTGGCCGTCCAGTTGGCCACCACTGACTGGATCGGTGACGCCGCGTTCAAGTACGGAATCACTGTGTACGAGTTAACGAAACGTACGGCGAGTTTGGAAGACGCATTCCTCGAGCTCACCTCGGGCGATCAGCAATTCGAACTGGGCTCTAGTGCACCCGGGGAGACGTCATGATTGCTGCCCTCAAGTACGAGTGGACTCGGTTCTGGACCGTCCGATCCACCTACATCATGCTCGGTCTCTCGCTACTTCTCAGCGCCGGTCTTTCATGGCTGATCGTGCAGGCGACCTCGTCGTCAAACGGCGGGGATGGCGGTCCGCCGGCCGAGATTAACTGGTTTACCTCGTTCTCGGCGCCTATGACGTTCGCGGCCGTTCTGGCATCGGTGCTGGGCGCACAAGCGATCGGGCAGGAGTACCGATTTGGCTTGATCCGATTGACGCTGACCGAGTTTCCCAACCGCATCACCATTTTCATCGCTAAGACCGTCATGGTCGTTTTCGCTGGCATCTTGATTGCTTTGGTGTCTTACCTCGGCAGTTGGATTGGGCTGGCATTACATGGTCACCCAACTCCACCCGCAGGCGTCACGATTCCTGACTCGACGTTCTTTGGTCGCGGTGTCGTCTTCGTTGTGCTCTGGGCTTTGTCGTCATTCGCGTTGGCCGGTATCACTCGTCAG
>CANGPO010000014.1 GCA_947455705.1 Actinomycetota bacterium
AACGTCGCGGGTGCCTCCGCGTCGCCGCAGGCCGGCTTTGCCGGCGGATAACCGGTTCGGGCCCGCAGGCCCTCCCAGTTATCGCGGCTCTCGCTTCGGCACGCTGGCACTCGAGTTGACCCTCATTTGCGCACAAGTGGCTCCGCTTTGTTTTTGCCGCTCCAAGTTCGCGCCTCCTCGGCGCGAACGTCGCGGTTGCCTCCGCGTCGCCACAGCGCCGGCTCCGCCGGCAGATCGCCGCTTCGGGCCCGTTGGGCCCTCTCGTCAATCGTGGCTCTCTGCTTCGGCAGGCTTCGACCGCCCCACATCGGTCACCTCGAGGCCAGCCTTCGGCTGGCACTCGAGTTGACCGAGTGCCAATTGGTTTCTAAGGTAGGGGTGTTGGCACTCTCCACCCGAGAGTGCCACTGCCCGGTAAGCAAGTGGACGGCCCAGACGGCACCCGCGACGACGTTCTGGAACCACCGTTCACTATCCATGAATTCGACTCAAGGTGGAGGACAGACCGTGTCGGTCACCATCAAGCCCCTCGAGGATCGCATCCTCGTTAAGACCCTCGAAGCCGAGCAGACCACTGCTTCAGGCCTCGTCATTCCGGACACCGCCAAGGAGAAGCCCCAGGAGGGTGAAGTTCTTGCTGTAGGCCCGGGTCGCTTCGAAGACGGACAGCGCTTGCCGCTCGACGTCCAGGTCGGCGACAAGGTCATCTACTCGAAGTACGGCGGCACCGAGGTTAAGTACGACGGCCAGGAGTACCTCATCCTGTCCGCGCGCGACATCCTCGCCGTCGTCGTCAAGTAACGACTACGTACCGATCCATGTGATTCCCGCCCCGGCGGCCTCCGGGCCCCGGGGCGGACTCATCTTTCCGGGCCGTGTACCCAGCAGGGAACACGGGTCCGACAAGCACTAATTGCACGATTCAGTGAACGACAAACACGAAGGAACTCACATTCCATGGCAAAGATCCTGGAGTTCGACGAGCACGCACGTCGCAGCCTCGAGCGCGGCGTTAACGCCCTCGCCGACGCCGTCAAGGTGACCCTTGGTCCTAAGGGACGCAATGTTGTCATCGACAAAAAGTGGGGCGCGCCCACGATCACCAACGATGGTGTGACCATTGCGCGCGAAGTTGAGCTCGAGGACCCTTACGAGAACCTCGGTGCACAGCTGGCCAAGGAAGTTGCTACCAAGACCAACGATGTCGCTGGTGACGGTACGACGACCGCAACCGTTCTTGCCCAGGCAATGGTCCGCGAAGGTCTGAAGGTTGTCACCGCTGGTGGTGCCCCCATGGATCTCAAGCGCGGAATCGACAAGGCTGTTGCCGCCGTCAACGATCGCTTGCTTGAGATCGCACGTGAGGTGAACGGCAAGGACGAGATCGCACAGGTTGCCACCATCTCATCGCAGGATGCAGCAATCGGCGCGCTAATCGCTGACGCATTCGACAAGGTCGGCAAGGACGGTGTGATCTCAGTCGAAGAGAGCAGCAGCACCGCGCTCGAACTCGACTTCACCGAAGGTATGCAGTTCGACAAGGGCTACATCTCGCCCTACTTCGTCACCGACGCTGAGCGCATGGAAGCCGTTCTTGACGACGCACTCATCCTGCTTGTACAGGGCAAGATCTCCAGCGTTTCGGAGCTGCTCCCGCTGCTTGAAAAGGTCGTTCAGGCTGGCAAGCCGCTGTTCATCATCGCCGAAGATGTTGATGGAGAAGCTCTTTCGACTCTCGTCGTAAACCGAATCCGCGGCACGTTCGCATCGGTTTCCGTTAAGGCCCCGGCCTTCGGCGATCGTCGCAAGGCGATCCTGGAAGACATCGCCGTCCTCACTGGTGCACAGGTTGTTGCCGCTGAGGTTGGTCTCAAGCTCGATCAGGTTGGCCTCGACGTTCTGGGCTCAGCCCGACGCATCGTCGTCACCAAGGACAACTCCACCATCATCGATGGTGGCGGCGACCATGATGCAGTGACCGGCCGCGTGAACCAGATCAAGGCCGAGATCGAAAACACCGACAGCGACTGGGATCGCGAGAAGCTCAATGAGCGCCTCGCCAAGCTCGCTGGTGGCGTTTGTGTGATCAAGGTTGGTGCGCACACTGAGGTTGAGCTCAAGGAAAAGAAGCACCGCATCGAAGATGCAGTGTCGGCAACCCGTGCAGCAATCGAAGAGGGCATCGTTGCCGGTGGTGGATCGGCACTCGTGCACGCATCAGCCGTCCTCGAAGATGGCCTTGGTTTGACTGGCGACGAGGCGACGGGCGTCAGCATCGTTCGCAAGTCTGCTGGTGAGCCGCTTCGTTGGATCGCCGAGAATGCTGGCGAGCCTGGCTACGTCGTCGTATCCAAGGTCAAGGAACTGCCCGTTGGTTCTGGCTACAACGCTGCCACCGATGTCTACGAAGACCTCATGGCCGCTGGTGTTATTGACCCGGTGAAGGTGACGCGTTCAGCGCTGGCCAACGCCGCTTCGATCGCTGCGATGCTGCTGACCACAGAAGCACTCGTCGTTGAGAAGAAGGAAGACGAAGAGGGCGACCACGGTCACGGCCACTCACACGGACCTGGTGGCCACGGCCACTAAGTTCTACGTTCCACAACGAAGCCCCCGCCGCGAATTCGCTGGCGGGGGCTTCGTTTGTTTGTGGACGTCACCGGTGCTTAATTCACCACGCCCTGAACGCTGTTAGGGGCAGCGTCCGGTCTTATGCGGTGCGGCTGACGCGCTCTCCCAAGCGACGACGCAGGTAGATTTCCTCGCGGTCATCTTCGGACAGGCCGCCCCACACCCCGTAGGGTTCGCGGACTGTCAGAGCGTGCTGGGCACATTCGTTGATCACGGGGCAACGGCCACAAATGGACTTCGCTGCCCGCTCGCGCGCTACTCGCGAGGGACCGCGCTCACCTTCGGGGTGGAAGAAAACTTCACTGTCTTCGCCACGGCAGGCGCCGTCCATCTGCCAGTCCCAAATATCTGCGTTGGGGCCAGGGAGCCGGGATACATCAGCCATGTCGTCCTCCTGAAAGAGCGTGGAACACCTTGATGTTTGAAACGTAGCATCGGGTCAAAAGTTGGTCAAGTAACGCATCTGAACAACTTATGAACAATTTTGCTCGCGATGGGTCGTTGTGCCGTCATCACGTCCAAAGCTGATGAGGAAACTACCTCTGACCTGCAATGTTAGTGTTCAGCCGCTCGTCAAGATCACTTGCGATAGGGGAGGTGACGCGAAAAATTTGCGCAAATTGAGAGTAACCACGTCGGGAGAGATCGCACCCCAGATCGCACCCCAGATCGCATCCCAGATCGCACCCGGTTCTCGACGCTTTGCAGGCCCCAATCAGGGCCCTGGAGTTCTCAACATGCGGGGATGCGATCGAGGCAGCACACTGAGAGCGTTATGAGTGAATCTCACCGTTTTGCGCGCAGCGACCAGGCGGCCTCCATGGAGGCCGGACTTACCGTTGCTGCGGTGGCGCGACGGCTCGGAGTGGCTCCGGCAACTCTTCGGACCTGGGATCGTCGTTACGAGTTAGGTCCCTCCGAGCGAGTGGCGGGGAGCCATCGCCGCTATAACTGCGCAGACATTGCGCGCTTGGATGTCATGCGCAAGTTGCTGAACCAAGGCATTGCCCCGCAGGAGGCCGCTCGCATCGCCAAAGCCCAAGATGTGTCTGCACAGGCTGAACTGGTGTTGGCGGCACTCGTTGGCGGCTCTGACGGACCGGTCGACGAGACAGTGGTTGATCCCTCGCCATTTGGAAGCCCATTTGTGTCTGAGCCTGGGGGAGCGGAGATCTATTCGATCTCCAGCGGGATGCCGTCCGTGCGCGGTGTGGCGCGGGCTGCGATGTCACTTGATAATGCTGCCTGCACCGGACTGATCAAGGACGCTGTAGATCGCCGAGGCGTCATTTGGACGTGGGAGCACATGCTAATGCCGGTGCTCGTTGATGTTGGAAACCGTTGGGCCTCTTCGGGTCGAGGGATTGACGTTGAGCACGTTCTTTCTGATTCGATCACCAGTGCGTTCAACGCGGTGTGTGCGCGAGTTACGTCCGCATTGAACGCACGCCCTGTGCTGCTCGCATGTTCAGATGAGGAGCAGCACTCGCTGCCGCTTCATGCGGTGGCCGCGGCACTTGCTGAGCGGCGGATAAGTTCACGCAGCCTTGGTGCACGGGTACCCAGTGACGTCCTGGCTTCTGCGGTACGTCGTACTGGCCCGGCCGCGGTCTTGGTCTGGTCGTACTTGCCTGAGACGGGAAACCCCACGCAACTTGCCGAGTTGCCGTCGATTCGGCCGGTTCCGCTGGTACTTGCCGCTGGGCCAGGTTGGAATACGCCCATGCCCCACGACGTGGTTCGGGTCCACTCACTGGTTGAGGCGGTCACCTCCATCTCTAACGCCGTGGACGCATAACAATCCAGGCACGTCGCAGGCACGTTGATGTTTCAGTCACCCATGTGCATTCACATGATCCAGTCATCACCCCATACATGGGGTTAGAGTCATTTCGCTGGGTACGCATCATCGCGGCCGCACTCATGACTCGGAGAGATGTACGTGCAGGGTGAGTTAGAACAGTTACTTGCAACAGGTGAGCGGGCTGCCTTCCATGGCCGTCCTGCTGACGGAGTTGCTCCGCTCAGGCGTGCGATTGAGCTAGCGCACGCGTCGGGGGATCAGGCCACGATCGCTGGGGCCACCTGGCTTCTAGGCGTGTGTTTGTCGGCCTCCGGTCACTACGGCTCGGCGATGAATACACTCGGCCCCCTTGCGGCCGACGCGGCAGGATCCGCGGGTGGCAATGTGTTCGGCTCGTTGGCGGCATCGACCCTGGCAAGTATTAATCGTCAACTCGGGCGCCATGGTGAGGCGCTGGACATCGATGAGTATGCGTTAGTGCTCGCCGGCGAATCCCCGGAAGCGCAGTTTGATGCGCGATTGGGCCGAGCCGCAGACCTGGTCGGAACGGGTGATGCAACCGGTGGGCAGGCAGAGTTCGACAATCTCGAGGCGCTACTGAGCGGTCGAGCAGATTGGTGGCGCCAGCGCGTTCGTCGCGACTGGTTGGCAACCGAGCTCGCTCTGGTTCGAGATGACGGGGATGCGGCTGTGGCGGCGAGTGCTGCGGCAGTTGAGGCCGCTGAGGCCGTCGACGCACCTCGGCACGTGGCCAAGGGCCTGCTCTTCCACGGAGTTGCCCTCGTCCAGACAGATCAGCATGTTCGTGCGGCAGACGTTCTGCGCAGGTCGGCGACGCTGTCTGAACGCGTGGGAGCCCTTCCCTTGGTCTGGGCCGCCCGCGGAGTGTTGGGGGCCCTGATTCAGCATGAACACCCCGATGAGGCCGCATCGTCGTTTCGGTCGGCTCGGGAAACCATCCAATGGATAGCGCTCGATTTACCCGATTCGTACGCCGATGACCTGCTCAGAAGGTCAGATATCGTGGCCCTGTTCGAGGCAGCCGCAGAAAACTAGACCCTTCCCCTATTTAGGTCACCCATCTGGACTCAAGTTCACCCGTGTGGGTGCCGAAGTCTTCAACAGATGCGGCTGCTGCGATCCGCGCAGCGCCCGATCGGGAGGACGTGTACTCACTATGACCACCGTGCTTGTTTGCGATGACGCGCCATTGGCTCGCGAAACGATTCGGCGTGCCGTGGGAGCTGTTCCTGGGGTTGAGCGTGTTACCGCTGCCGGTAGCGGCGAGGAAGTCTTGGCTCGCTTCCCCATTGAGCGCCCTGATCTGGTCCTGATGGACGTACGCATGCCTGGCATTGGTGGCGTGGAGGCCAGCCGCCGACTTGTTGCTGCACATCCCGACGCCGCCGTTGTGATGCTGACGATGGGTGAAGACCCCGAGGGTGTCGCCCGCGCAGTATCCGGTGGAGCCCGCGGCTACGTGGCCAAGGATGCCTCACGCGATGAAGTCGCCACCACGGTGGCTATGGCACTTGCCGCTGGTCGTGACGGAGCGGGGCTGCGTTCGTCGCGGGTTCGTCCAGCAGGATCACCGCCGGCGCTGACCGAGCGTGAGCAGCAGGTACTCGACGGCATGAGCCGCGGTAAGAGCAACGCGGAAATCGGCCGTGAGCTGTACCTGTCCGAGGACACCGTCAAGACCCATGCTCGTCGACTTTTCCGCAAGGTAAATGCTGCCGACAGGGCTCAGGCTGTTGCACTCGGATTCCGCTGGGGCTTCCTGCGTTAAGAACTTTGCGTCGCGACCGGTATCCTCAAGGTTCACCGCTCGCGATGGGAAGGCGTCTGACATGTCCGATTCGGAGAACCTCGGAATCCCCGACAAGTTCGCCGCGCTCGGCCTGACGTACGACGACGTCTTACTGCTGCCGGGAGAGACCGATGTCAACCCCGGTGAGGTCGACACCTCGACGCGACTGACGCGCGAGATAACCATCTCTATACCGCTGATTTCCGCTGCGATGGACACGGTTACCGAGGCGCGGATGGCCATTGCGATGGCGCGCCAGGGTGGCATTGGTGTACTTCACCGCAACCTGTCGGTTGAAGATCAGGCGTACCAGGTAGACCTCGTCAAGCGCACTCAGACGGGGATGATCTCCAATCCGATCACGATCCACCCATCGGCCACCCTTGAAGAGCTCGACACAATTTGCGGTCAGTACCGCGTGTCTGGTTTACCGGTGATTGATCAAGATCAGGTACTGCTCGGAATCATCACCAACCGCGATCTGAGGTTCGTACCCATCGCTGAATGGGCAACCACTCTCGTTAGCGATGTCATGACACCGATGCCGTTGATTACCGGGCATGACGGAATCGATCGTGAAGAAGCCACCCGGTTACTGCGCCAGCACAAGCGCGAACGGCTTCCGATTGTTGATGACCGTGGTCGCCTCACTGGGCTTATTACCGTCAAAGATTTCGTCAAATCCGAGCAGTTCCCGAACGCAGCGAAGGACGCCGCCGGCCGCCTGATGGTAGGTGCCGCGATTGGTTACTTCGGTGATGCGTGGGAGCGTGCAACCACGCTGATCGACGCAGGGGTGGACGTACTCGTAGCTGATACCGCACACGGACATGTTCAGTTGCTGCTCGACATGGTTCGTCGGTTGAAGGCAGATCCGGCCACTCGTCACGTGCAGGTGATCGGTGGAAACATTGCCACTCGCTCTGGTGCTCAGGCATTCGTTGACGCAGGTGCTGATGCAGTGAAGGTGGGCGTTGGCCCTGGTTCGATTTGCACCACGCGAATTGTCACCGGTGTTGGCGCACCGCAGATTACGGCCGTCTATGAGGCGTCGCTGGCGTGTAAGCCCGCTGGCGTGCCGGTCATTGCTGATGGTGGTTTGCAGTACTCGGGAGATATTGCCAAGGCTCTGGTTGCAGGCGCTGACACGGTCATGATCGGCTCGCTCCTTGCTGGCTGCGATGAGAGCCCCGGTGATCTGATCTTCGTGAACGGTAAGCAGTACAAGTCGTATCGGGGCATGGGCTCGCTCGGCGCGATGTCTTCGCGCGGTAAGAAGTCGTACTCGAAGGATCGCTACTTCCAAGCTGAAGTAGATAGCGACGAGAAGTTGGTTCCGGAAGGTGTCGAAGGACGCGTTGCCTACCGAGGTCCGCTATCGGCAGTGGCGCATCAGCTGATCGGTGGCCTACGCCAATCCATGTTCTACGTGGGCGCCCGCACGGTTCCTGAGCTTCAGGACCGCGGTCGTTTCGTTCGAATCACGTCCGCGAGTTTGAAAGAGAGCCATCCGCACGATATTCAAATCACGACTGAGGCTCCGAACTATCACTCGTAAGCCCGCCTGTGATGGTGCTGTGCCATCGCGAGGTGCCTGACTGTTCCACCTGATTGCACTGCCCGACGAGAAGGACGGCCCTGTGAGCGAGATTGAAATCGGTCGCGCAAAGCGCGCTCGGCCGGCGTATTCGCTGGACGATATTGCGATCGTCCCCAGCCGGCGCACTCGTGATCCCCAGTCAGTCTCGGTCGCTTGGCAGGTTGACGCCTACCGCTTCGAAACTCCCGTCCTCGCCGCACCCATGGATTCAGTGGTTTCACCCGCAACCGCGATTGAACTTGGTCGGCTCGGTGGGCTTGGAGTCCTCAACCTCGAAGGGTTGTGGACCCGCTATGACGATCCTGCGCCACTGCTGGCTGAGATTGCCCGATTAGCGCCCGATGCGGTTACCCCGCGGCTTCAAGAGATTTACAGCGCTCCGATTCGTGTGGATCTGATCGCCGCCCGCATCGCCGAAATCCGTTCGGGCGGAGTCACAGTCGCGGCCTCGTTGTCGCCAGCGAAGACGGCGCAATTCGCGAAGTCCGTCGTCGACGCGGGGGTTGATCTTTTTGTCATCCGTGGCACAACTGTAAGTGCCGAACACGTGGCACCCGACGGTGCATCGGATCCTCTCAACTTGAAACAATTCATCTACGAGCTTGATGTTCCCGTGATCGTGGGCGGCTGCGCGACGTATCAAGCAGCGCTTCACTTGATGCGTACCGGAGCCGCCGGTGTGCTCGTTGGATTCGGTGGCGGTGCGGCACATACGTCGAGAGATGTCCTTGGCGTGCGGGTACCCATGGCGTCGGCTATTGCAGATGTTGCCGCAGCTCGTCGTGACTACATGGATGAGTCAGGTGGTCGATACGTGCACGTCATCGCCGATGGTGGCGTTGGGCGAAGTGGCGATCTACCCAAGGCAATTGCTTGTGGCGCCGATGCAGTCATGCTTGGTTCACCGCTAGCCCGAGCGACGCAAGCTCCTGGTGGCGGTGCGCACTGGGGGATGGAGGCAACGCACCCCGAGCTTCCTCGTGGTGAACGGGTGCACCTCGGCACGGTTGGCACGCTTAGCGAGATTCTTCATGGTCCGTCACACACGGCCGATGGCACCATGAATCTGGTCGGGGCGCTGCGACGGGCGATGGCAACAACGGGATACTCGGATCTCAAGGAATTCCAGCGCGTTGAGATCGTGGTCGAGCCGTCCCGCTGATGGACACGACGTTGTGCTTCGGAGCCGGTCGATTACCTGACCGGTCATTGGTGCTGACATTCGACGACGGGCCCGGTGCCACGGTTGGCATGGGTCGAGGCCCTAAGACTGTTGAACTGGCGCGATATCTGGCCGACGAACAGATCGAGGCGACCTTCTTCATGTGCGGCAAGCATGTGAATGAGCATCGTGAGATCCCACAGCAGGTGTTGTCCCTTGGTCACCGGGTAGGCAATCACACGTGGTCGCATCGTCACTTACCTGAACTCGATGACGAATCGATCCGAGATGAGATGCGCAGTACCCGGCAGGTACTCGGTGACTGTGGAGTCGACGGGCCGATCCCGTTTAGGCCGCCGTGGGGTGAATGGGATGCGCGGATTGATGCCGCGGTACGCGCCGACGAGGGGATTCTCCAGGAGCACACCGCCAACTACGGCTGGGACCTCGATGGGAATGATTGGCGATGCTGGTGGGATATGGGTAGCCCGCAGGAATGTGCGGAATCGTACCTGGCGGTGGCTTTGCAGCAGGGCCATGGCGTCGTGCTGATGCATGACAGTACGGCGGATCCGGGGACGCCTGGTGAGGAAATGCGCGCCGGCAACCTAGCCGTTGAGGCAGTGAAGCTGCTTGTCCCCATGCTTCGAGCCGAAGGATTTACGTTTGTGCCGCTGTCGGCCATTGACTGACGTGAACGATCGTCGACGGTTGTCGAATTCAATCGGTCATATCGTTTTCCACAATGGACTTGCGGGTTTACGCTCACTTCATGACAACCTCGCAGGCTGACCTCGTCACACCTCTGCTTGCCGACTCACTCGTGCAGCGGCTCGTGGTCAATGCTGTGGTTGGCCCCTCGGCCGAGGTGCACGCCACTGTCGCGCCTTTCACCGGTGGGGTCGCGGCCCGAGTCCCGTTGTCGACCGAACCCGATGTGGATCACGCCTTCGAGATGGCTCGCCGAGCTCAACGTGGCTGGGCCGCTCAGTCGGTTCGCGAGCGCGCGACGGTGTTGGAACGATTTCACGATCTCGTCCTTGCGCGACAAGACGAGGGTATGAATATCGCGCAGATCGAAACGGGGAAGGCACGGCGCGATGCGTTCGAAGAGCTCGCCGACTGCGCCCTGAATGCGCGCTACTACGCGCAGGCTGGCCCAGGGCATATCGCTTCGGAGAATCGTCAAGGTGTCTTTCCGCTCTTGACCGATACTGTCGTTCATCACCACCCCAAGGGTGTTGTCGGCATCATCTCGCCGTGGAACTATCCGATCACGTTGGCTGTTACCGATGCCCTACCGGCTTTGCTCGCTGGAAATGCCGTAGTGCTGCGTCCTGATGTACAAACGACCGTCACCGCACTGTGGGCTCTTGATCTGCTTCGCGCAGCTGGCTTGCCTGAGGGGGTCATGACGATCGTCATAGGTGACGGACCAGTGCTTGGCCCAATGCTCGTTGATCGAGCCGACTACATCAGCTTCACCGGGTCAACGCGAGTGGGCCGGGAGGTTGCTGCGCGCTGCGGTCAGCGACTGATCGGTTGTTCGCTCGAACTCGGAGGTAAGAACGCGCTGATCGTGCGAGGTGACGCAGATATTGAGCGCTCGGTCGAGATTGCGCAGCGAGCCGCATTTGGTAACGCGGGTCAGTTATGTGTTGGTACTGAACGGATTCTTGTGAACGAGGCGATCGCCGGCGAATTCATCCCTGCCTTCATCGCGCGCACTGAAGCGATGACCTTGAAAGCAGGCGTGGCATGGGGTTCCGATATGGGCTCGTTGATCTCAGCCCGTCAGCTTGAGCGGGTAGCCGCACACGTCGAGGACGCGGTATCGAAGGGTGCAACGCTTCTCACAGGTGGACACGCGCGCACTGATGTTGGCCCGTACTTTTATGCGCCAACTCTGCTGACGAACGTCACCGAGTCGATGTCTATGTGCCGCGAAGAAACCTTCGGCCCGGTTGCCGCGATGTATACCTTCAGCACAGATGACGAGGCCATCGCGCGAGCCAACGACAGTGAGTTCGGTCTGAATGCGGCCATCCTCACCAAGGACAACGATGTGGCCCGTTCCATGGCCGCTCGAATTCAGGCCGGTACGGTCAACATCAATGAGGCGTACGGAGCGGCGTGGGCGTCGATCTCATCACCCATGGGCGGCATGAAGGCGTCGGGTCTCGGGCGTCGTCATGGCAGTGAAGGAATCCTGAAATACACCGAGCCGCAAACTGTTTCAGCCCAGCGCGGCCTTGGCTTCGGTGCTCCGTTTGGCCGGTCTGACGAACAGTGGGCCGGCATGATGACCTCGGCATTCAAGGCGTTGAAGAAACTCGGTGTGAAGTGAGCCAGACTCATTACGACGTACTGGTCGTCGGCTCGGGCTTTGGCGGTAGTGTCACTGCGCTTCGTCTGACGGAGAAGGGCTATCGGGTGGGCGTTCTTGAAGCTGGCCGCCGCTTCGAGGATAAGGACTTCGCCGTGACGTCATGGCGGATCAAGGATTTTCTCTTTGCTCCGGCACTCGGTCTCTACGGAATCCAACGCATCCACGTGCTACCAGATGCTGTTGTTTTGTGTGGAGCCGGCGTTGGTGGCGGATCGCTCGTTTATGCGAACACGCTTTATGTGCCACCGAGCGAATTCTTCAATGACCCGCAGTGGGCCGATGTTACTGATTGGGAGAGTGAGCTTGCTCCCTATTACGACCAGGCGAGCCGCATGCTCGGGGTTGAGGATGTTCCACATCGCTCCCCACTCGATGACGCGTTCGCGGAGGTTGCCGATGAGATGGGTGTGGGTGACACCTTCAGGCTCACCCCGGTGGGAGTGTTCTTTGGTGCGCCGGCCGATGTGACGGTTCCTGATCCATACTTCGGCGGGGTTGGACCTGACCGCACGGGGTGCCGCGAGTGTGGTGAGTGCATGACTGGCTGCCGACATAACGCCAAGAACACGTTGCCTAAGAATTACCTTGGGCTCGCGGAACGAGCCGGAGCTGTCGTTCATCCGATGACAACAGTTACCGCGATCCGCGAACGTTCCGGTGGTGGGTATGTGATCGAGACGACGCGCACCGGGCCACGTTCCAAGACCGGTACGGCGTTTACAGCCGATCAGGTTGTAGTCGCGGCCGGGACATTCAATACGCAGAAGTTACTTCATCAGATGCGCGATGAGGGAGTGCTGCCACGGCTTTCCTCGCGACTGGGCTACCACTCGCGAACCAACTCTGAGTCGATCGTTGGCGCGATCTCACGTCGCAACGACACCGACTTCACCCGTGGCGTGGCGATCACATCGTCGTTCTATCCCAATGAGCGCACGCATGTGGAATCTGTGCGCTACGGCAAAGGCAGCAACCTGATGGGATTGCTTGGCACCGTCCTTACAGATGGTAAGGACGGAGTGAGCCGCTGGAAGGTATGGCTCCACACCATGGCAGCGAACCCCAGTGACGCGGTCCGCTCGCTGAGTGTTCGACGCTGGTCGGAACGTGGAGCAGTCGCGCTGGTGATGCAATCTGTTGAGAACTCAGTGACGGTCAGTGGTGCGAAGTCAATGTTTGGACGCTTCAAGATCACGTCGAGACAGGGTGACGGCGCTCCGAATCCGACGTGGATTCCAGAAGGCAATGAGGCTGCGCGAATTTTGGCCGAAAAGATCGATGGTTTTCCGATGGGGCAACTCGGTGATCTGATTGATGCGCCGATGACTGCTCACTTTGTCGGGGGTTGCTGTATTGGAAGGGATTCCGAGCACGGGGTCATCGACGCCTACCAGCGCGTATTCGGCTATGAGGGCCTACACATCGTTGATGGCTCAGCGGTGTCAGCCAATCTCGGTGTGAACCCGTCACTCACCATTACTGCGCAAGCTGAGCGGGCAATGGCGTTCTGGCCGAACAAGGGCGAGGCAGATCGACGTCCGGCCGTGGGTTCTGAGTATGTTCCGCTCGCGCCGGTTGCCCCGCGCTCACCGGTAGTCCCTGCCCACGCACCAGCCGTTCTTCGGCTGCCGATCGTCGAGGTAAAACACAGCGGCGCCAGTGCCGATCAACTCGCCGACTAGCCAGGACACCGCGGACTAATCTGCGTCACGCCAACTGCGCCACAGCGCAGCGTATGCACCATCAGCGGCTACCAACTCATCGTGGCTGCCCAACTCGCTGATCAAACCATGCTCGACGACGGCAATTCGGTCGGCGTCGTACGCGGTGTGCAAGCGGTGAGCGATAGCGATGACGGTGCGTCCTTCGAGTACAGCATTCAGGGATCGCTCAAGGTGTCGGGCGGCACGGGGATCAAGAAGTGATGTGGCCTCATCAAGGACGAGGGTGTGTGGGTTAGCCAAGATCAGACGGGCAAGGGCGAGTTGCTGCGACTGGCCGGGGGATAGGGAAAACCCACCTGAGCCGACTTCGGTATCGAGCGCCTCGGGGAGAGTTTCGACCCAAGGCGAGGCATCCACCGAGTCAAGTGCAGACAGGATTTCCGCATCACTGGCATCTCGTTTGGCCAGCAACATGTTGTCGCGCATGGTGCCGACGAACACGTGGTGTTCCTGATTGACCAGTGCTACCTGGCTTCGCACATTTTCCGCTGGCATGCGCGCCAATTCGGCGCCGCCCAACTCAATCGAACCTGTGCGCGGCGCGTAGATACCAGCCATCAAGCGGCCAAGGGTTGATTTCCCGGCACCGGACGGTCCGACGAGGGCGAGGCGTTCACCTGGCGCAACGTCAAGATCGATTCCGTGCAGGACGTCCTTACCGGCTCGATAGCCAAATCGCACATCGTCAACGACGAGGCGGTCGTCGAGTGGTTCGAGATCGGAGTCGGTCTCTGGGTCTTGAACCTCTTGCACCCCAACGAGCCGAGCAAGTGATGCTTGGCCTACTTGGATCTCGTCGTACCACATCAGCATTTCGTCGACCGGCTCAGTGAGCATCTGAGTCAGAAGTAGACCGGTGGTCAATTCGCCGAGCGAAATCGTTCCGTGAATAACCAAGATTCCGCCGAAGCATAAAACTCCGGCCAGTGGCAGAAGATATCCAGCCTCGATTGCGGGGAACCAGCTACATCGAAGCCACAGTGTGTAGCGCTCCCATTGCACCCATCGATGAATCCGTCGATCAGTCTCAGCGATGCGCGTTTGTTCGAGTTGGTATAGCTCGATGGTTCGTCCTGAATCAACTGTCTCAGCAACTGACGAGGTCACCGCGGCGTAAGTGGCTGATTCGGCGCGATAGGCCTGCGGGGCACGACGGAAGTACCACCGCGATGAGAACAAGATTGGCGGCACAGCCAGCAGCCAAGTGAGGGCAAGGATCGGAGCTGACACGACCATGGCGACGGCTACAAACATCGCAGTGACAAGGGAAATGGTGATCTGTGGAACGGCATCTCGCACTGCGTGGTTGAGTTTGTCGATGTCGACCGTAGCGCGTGAGACGAGATCGCCGGTACCCGCTCGCTCAACGACCCCCGTCGGCAGTGAGACAGCTCGCTTGAGGAAATCCTCGCGAAGGTCGGCAAGTACTTCCTCGCCAAGAATGCTCGCTCGCAGTCTCGTGGCTCGCGTAAACACGGTCTGGATTACTAGCGCAACCACGAAGATGCCGGCGGCCATGTCAATGCCCATGCCGACACTTCCGGTTGCCAAACTTTCGACGAGTGCGCCGAGCACGAACGGGCCGACGAGCCCAGAGATCGAAGCGACGGAGTGAAACCCAACGACGGCGGTGAACATCCTGCGATGTCGTTTCAACAGTGAACGCACATACCGTCGAATGGTTGCTTCCTGGGCGATCGGCAGCGCGGTACCCGTCAACGTTGATGCGGCTACTGCATCCTCTGGAGGCATCATGATGATGTCACCTCCTCGCGGGTGACGACTGCCCGGTAATCGTTGTTGCCGTGCAGCAGTTCGCGATGGCGACCAGTCGCGGCAACCTTGCCATCGATCACCAACACCACGATGTCCGCGCGGTCGAGAACCAAGGGTGAAGAGGTCATCACTACGGTCGTCATGCCGGCGCGAAAATCGACGAGGTTGCCTGCAATCCGAGCCTCAGTGTGTGCGTCGACTGCACTTGTGGGTTCATCGAGAACGAGGATCGGTGCGTCGGCCAGAAGTGAGCGGGCAAGTGCGAGTCGTTGACGTTGACCACCTGATAACGAACGGCCGCGCTCGGTGATCATCGCGTCCATCGGATCGCCACCACCGCTCGAGGTATCAACCAAGCTGTCGAGTACATCTTCGGCCGACGCGACCTCGATCGCTTCGGCGATGGTGATGCGTCCGCTGCCTGGTACCTCCAGCAGCTGACGCAGGGTTCCTGAAAGAAGCGCAGGATCTTTGTCTTGGACCAAAATCACATCGCGTAATTCGTCGCGTGGGATCTGACCCAGAGCGATGTCGCCGAGCAGTACGTCAAGACCGGTAGCGTCGATACCGGCCAGCCGAAGTGAGATCTCGTCAGCAGTTGATTGCTCTGCGCAGACGACTGCGGTCAAGATCCCCGGTTCAATCGTCAGGCCAGAGATCGGATCCGAAAGGCGCGCCATGGTGACATCGGGAGCGTGTGCATCACGTGGCGCCGATTGGTCGTCACGGACCAGGCTAAGCACCCGGATCACTCGCCCGGCAGATACATAAGCCTTGGTTCCAGCCTCGGCGGCCTCCATGAAGATGCGTAGCGGCATGAGCAGAAATGCCGAGTATCCATAAAACGCAACGAGTTGGCCGACAGTGATCGTGCCGTTTTGGGCTAGGTGGGCTCCGACCCATACGACGGTTACGACGAACAGACCCGGCAGTGCCACCTGCATCGCCTCAAGCAGGGAGCGCAGTTTTGCCACATCGACGGCCGCTGACCGGACCTCCTGTGAGGCTGCCTGGAAACGCTCGATGAACAGATCTTCACCGCCGATTCCGCGTAGAACCCGTAGCCCGGCAACTGTGTCCGTGGCTAGTTCGGCCGCTCGACCGAGGCGTTTGCGCTGCGCAGACTCGCGCTTTTCCAGGGGACGTAGCAGTGGGCCGACGACGAGCCCGAGCAGGGGAATGCCAATCAATGCAATGCAGCCCAGTAACGTCGACGCCTGCAGGAGGATCACCGCGACGAGTAGGAATGCGAAAATCGCTCCAACTAATCGCCCGAGAACTTCCAGCGACCAGCCGATCTTCTCTACATCGCCGGATGCGACGGCCACGACCTCACCGGTTGCGATATCGCGACGCAGTTGGCCACCAAGGTCGACGGCCTTGCGCGTGATGAGCTGTTGGATTCGACTTGATGCGACGACCCAGTTGGTGACAGCCATCCGGTGCCGCAGGATTCCAGCAATGCTTTGAAATATTCCGAGGGCGATGATCACCGCTGTTGAGATCAGGATCGTGTGTTGGTCGCCGATCTTTGCAGCCTCGATCACTCGACCAATTACCCCTGGCATCAGTGCCAATGCGCCAAGCCACAGTGAACCCCAAATACTGCCCAGCACGATCGTTTGCCACTGCTTGGAAGCCAACCATCGCAGGAATGACGATGCGCTCGCGAACTCCGGCTGACCTGGATCGGTCAGGGGCAGATCGCGAAGCATTATCGGCGACATTGACGATGACATGGCCTCCCGAGCCTATTGGGTGGGTGCCCGATTCGTCGCATCAGTTTTGGCTAGGCGGGCCGACGGGGTGCGGCTCAAACGCGGAGGCGTTGAGCCACTACGATTCCAGTATCCATCCCCTCACCAGAAGGGCCTGTGATTCTCAGGTGACTGCAACTGCCCACCGCCCGGTTCTCGTTGTGGATTTCGGCGCGCAGTACGCCCAACTCATTGCCCGTCGAGTCCGCGAGGCGCACGTCTTTAGCGAGATTGTGCCGTCGACGATGACGGCCGCGCAGATGGCGTCGAAGAACCCGGCAGCGATTGTGCTTTCCGGTGGTCCGTCGTCTGTTTATGTCGAGGGCGCCCCGCAACTTGATCCGGCCGTGTTCGACATGGGGGTTCCGATCTTCGGGATTTGCTACGGATTTCAGGCGATGGCGCAGGCACTCGGTGGGGATGTCGCGCGCACGGGTCTGTCGGAGTTTGGCGGTACGACCTTGACGGTTACCGATCCGTCGTCTGCCCTATTTGCTGGGACGCCCGCCGAACAAACGGTGTGGATGTCGCATGGTGATTCGGTTCACCGCGCACCTGATGGTTTCGCGGTCACTGCGATGAGCGATGGCGCGCCGGTTGCTGCATTTGAAGATGTTGCGCGTCGGTTTGCAGGAGTTCAGTTCCATCCAGAGGTTCTGCACAGCCAACACGGCCAGGCCGTGCTTGAAACGTTCCTTCATCAGATTGCAGGCCTCGAACCGTCGTGGACGGCGTCAAATGTGATCGACGAGCAAGTCGCATCGATCCGGGCGCAGGTCGGCGACAAACTCGTGATCTGTGGTCTGTCCGGTGGCGTTGATTCCGCCGTCGCCGCCGCTCTGGTGCACCGTGCGGTTGGCGACAACTTGACGTGCGTCTTCGTCGATCACGGACTTTTGCGTAAGGGTGAGCGTGAGCAGGTTGAGAACGATTACGTTGCCGCCACGGGTATCCGACTCAAGGTCGTTGACGCATCTGAGCGATTCCTTGCTGAGCTTGATGGGGTCACCGATCCCGAGGAGAAGCGTAAGACGATTGGACGTTTGTTCATCCGCGTGTTTGAAGATGCGGCACGTGAAGTAGTTGAAGAGGCCGGCTCGGCGGGTCAGGAGGTTGAGTTCCTAGTTCAGGGGACTCTGTACCCCGATGTTGTTGAGTCCGGTGGCGGTACGGGAACGGCGAATATCAAGAGCCATCACAATGTTGGTGGCTTGCCAGACGATTTGCAGTTCGCGTTGGTCGAGCCGCTGCGGACCCTTTTCAAGGATGAAGTGCGCGCGGTGGGGGCGGAGCTTGGACTTCCGCCAGAGATGGTGTGGCGTCATCCGTTCCCGGGCCCTGGTTTGGCGATTCGCATTGTTGGTGCGGTATCGCGAGATCGATTGGAGATTCTGCGCGAAGCCGATGCGATTGTGCGCGCCGAGGTTTCCGCCGCTGGTCTTGACCGTTCGATCTGGCAGTTCCCAGTGGTGCTGCTTGCTGACGTGAGATCTGTTGGTGTGCAAGGTGATGGTCGTACGTATGGGCATCCGATTGTGCTGCGGCCTGTCTCCAGTGAAGATGCGATGACCGCTGACTGGTCGCGACTTCCGTATGACCTCCTAGCCAAGATTTCGACGCGAATTACCAATGAGGTGCGGGAAGTTAATCGGGTTGTGCTTGATGTGACGAGCAAGCCGCCGGGGACAATCGAATGGGAATGAGCCCGAGCCGTGAGGCGAGGGTCATGTCCCATTCGCGAAAATTCAGAATGGGAATGAGCCCGAGCCGTGAGGCGAGGGTCATGTCCCATTCGCGAAAATTCAGAATGGGAATGACGAATGAAGTTTCCTGATGGTTTCGTGTGGGGCGCAGCAACGGCGGCATTCCAAATCGAGGGTGCCAGTGACGTTGATGGTCGGGGTCGATCGATCTGGGATGAGCTATGCGATCAACCGGGTGCGATCCTTGACGCGTCGGACGGAAGTGTCGCCTGTGACCACTACAACCGTTGGCCAGAGGATCTCGACATTGTTGCCGACCTCGGTCTGGGTGCTTACCGGTTTTCTATTGCCTGGCCACGCATCGTCCCGCTCGGCGATGGTGTGATCGAACAGCGTGGTTTGGATTTTTATAGCCGCCTTGTTGACGGCATGTTGGAGCGGGGGATCACCCCCTATGCAACGTTGTATCACTGGGATTTACCGCAGGCCCTGCAAGATTCAGGTGGTTGGACAAGTCGCGATACTGCTCGTCGGTTTGCTGATTATGCGTCGGTGGTTCATCAGCATTTGAGTGATCGGGTCACCTATTGGAGCACTCTGAATGAGCCGTGGTGCTCGGCCTTTCTTGGCTATGCATCGGGTGAACATGCACCTGGCCGAACTGAGCCGGCAGAAGCGATTTCGGCCGTTCATCACCTGATGTTGGCGCATGGGTTAGGGATCCAGGCGATGCGAGCGAATTCGACTGATTCGCAACTGGGCATTGTTGTGAACATGTACGACGTGCAACCTGCAAGTGAGTCACCAGCTGATCTGGATGCTGCGCGCCGTCTGGATGGTCAGCAGAACCGCTGGTATCTCGACGCGATTTTCCGAGGGACTTATCCGCAGGACATCGTTGAGGATTACCGAACGTTTACCGACTTCGACTTCGTCGTAGATGGGGACGCGGAATGTATTGCTGAGCCCATCGACTTCTTAGGCATTAACTACTACAGCTCGTTCATGACCCGTGGTTTGGATGCTCCGAAGAGTCCGTTAAGCGGCGAACGTCCGACTCCGTGGGTTGGTTGTGACGACGTTGAGTTTGTCGATAGAGGACTTGCCAAGACGCATATGGGTTGGGATGTCATTCCGGACGGATTGACCGCGACCTTAGAACGGGTGGCTCGTGATTACCCCGTTCCGTCGATCTACGTCATGGAGAACGGGGCTGCGTACCCCGATGAGGTGACCGATGGTCGCGTGCACGATGTTGATCGCACCAACTACATCGAGGCACATCTCAAGGCGTGCTCCTTGGCAGTATCGGCTGGGGTTCCGTTGGACGGGTACTTCGTGTGGTCACTACTCGACAACTTTGAGTGGGCGTGGGGGTATGAGCGCCGATTTGGTGTGGTTCGGGTCGATTACGAAACTCAGGAGCGCATCGTCAAGGATTCGGCGCTGGCGTACTCGGCAATCGTGCGAGCCAACCGATGGTCGCCGGACGAGAGTTCGGCCTGACCTCGACCGAGTGATGGTTGGCACCTACCGAGTTCTTCGTGGTTGACGGCGTAGGCTGAAACCATGAGTTTCGTCTATAACGTCCTGTTGTTCTTGCACTTCATCGGTATGGCCATGTTGATCGGTGGCTTCCTTGCGCAGATGCGCGCGGTGCCGCGTCAGGTCACCCAGTGGATGCGCGATGGTGCCTTCACTCAGCTGCTGACGGGTCTTGCCCTTGCTGGTTTGAGTGGAAGTGGAATCGGAACGGATGAAAACTTCTCACCGGCGGCAGTTGGTACCAAATTGCTGATCGCGTTGATTGTTGCCGTTGCCTGCGTCGTTGGGATGCGTCAACCGGCCGAGAAGCAGCAGACCTGGTGGGCGACGGCCGGTGGGCTAGCCATCCTCAACGTTGTTCTCGCCGTGTTCTGGCTGAGCACGACGGCCACGCCCGTCAGCGGCTGACGCAGATCTTGCCTACGCAGGCATGATGGATACGAAGAAGCCCTCCGCAAGTCGACCATCGGCAAGGCCGCCCTGTTCTGCCATGCGGGCTCCCCAGATGCGCAGCATTCCCGGTAGATCTTCCATATGCGAGGTCTGTGAGTCGTGGGCTCGAAGTGCTTCGATTTTCGTGTCGAACGTGTCGGTGATGTCGACGTAATGCTCCAGCGTGTGATGTCCCATGACCCACACCTCCGATACTGACCACGCGTCGAGGCCTTCGTCCTGCAGCAAGGATGGGTGGGCGAATGGGTTACGCGCATCTGGGTAGACGGACTGAATTGCGGCCTCACCTGCTGCCAGATGGTCGGGGTGTGAGGCTGGGATGCGCTGCCAGTTTCGTTCTGGGCTCTGGATGAGCATGCGTTGCGGTCGGACCTGACGGATCACCCGGCTGATATCGCGACGAAGTCCATGAGTGACGGTGAGCTCTCCGTCTTTGTAACCCAGGAAGCGCACATCGGTGACTCCGCAGGCTGCGGCTGCGGCTGTTTGCTCGGCGCGGCGGATCCCGGGAATCTCTGAGCGCGGCACAGCCGGGTCAAAGCCGCCGGCATCGCCATCGGTAATGATGCAGTAGGTGATCGAAACACCGTGGGCAGCCCAGCCGGCCAACGTGCCCGCTGCACCGAAGTCAACGTCATCGGGATGTGCGGTTACAACCAGAACTCGTTCGAGTTCAGAATCAGGTATCACCGACGACACTCCTGTCCGATTTACCCTATTTAGGGCTTCTTGAGAGATAGAATAGGTATTTATGTTGTTCGTGGGGCGAAAGTGACGTAGTCCCCCTGCCGATGGAAAGACTATGAGTCGGAGTAAGGATACGTCGCGGCGGCATGGCCTGCCCAAGAGAACCACCCTGGCTGCAATCGCAGGAATTGCTGCTTTGGCCATGCTTGGCAGCCCTGCCCTTGCCCCCGCCCGTGCAGCAGGAACCTCGACCCCGGCAGCGGCTGCGTCACCGACTCCGACCCCAACTCCGATCCCAACTCCGACACCGACACCTGCACCAACGCAGCTTCCTGCCCCGCCGGTCACACCGACGTTCACGGCAGCCATTGATGGTCAGCCCCAGTACCAGGCCCAGTCCGTATGTTCGCCGACCCCCAAGGTCGGCACCAAGAAGCTTGCAGCACTACTTAAGGCGACCTACGGCTCGTACGCTGCTGATATTTCGCGCGCCTGTTCCGATGGTGGACTCAGCGAGCACAAAGAGGGACGTGCCATCGACTGGATGGTGAGCTACAAGGTGACCGCACAGCGAGCCCGTGCGGAGTCATTCCTCAACTGGCTTGCCGCGACGGACAAGTTTGGCAATGTCAATGCGATGGCCAAGCGTCTCGGCATCATGTACATCGGTTGGAACAACCGCTTCTGGAGCGGGTATTCACCTGAGAAGGGCTGGACGAATCTCAAGGGTTGTCTAACCGATCCCGCCAAGGCTGCGTCGTCGTACGACACCTACTGTCACCGCAATCACGTGCACATGTCGTTGACGTGGGAAGGGGCATCGGGCCTGACCTCGTTCTGGACTGGTCGCCCAGTCGCCGCCGAGTGCTCATCGCCGTGGACGTCGTCGCAACCGGCTTTGAAGTCCGCCGGAGATATCACGCCGATCTCTCCGATCCATGTTCTCGATACCCGAACTGGGCTTGGGGTCGGTACGCCATGTCGCCTCAGTCAGAAGCAGTGGTCGACAGATCAACGTGACGTCGTGGTTCGGGTTGCTGGCCGCGGAACCGTCCCGGCAACGGGAGTCGCGGCTGTTGCAATCCGGGTGACCGGATTCGCAGCCAGTGCACTCACGCCAACTATCACCGTGCACGGCAACATGACATCGACAGCTGTTCCCGTATTCACTGCACTGTCCACGGGCACATACTTCGGGAGCTCGGTCGTACCGGTCGCCAGTGACGGCACGATTCGACTGTCGATCAACCGTGGCTCGACAGATCTTCGCGTCGACGTCGTTGGGTACGCGCGCTCGACAACCTTGGCGGCTTCTGTGACGTCAACCCCCGCCGGCACCGCTCATGTGCTTGCCAGTGTGACCCTCTTCGACGGTACCGGTGCTGCTCTCAACCCTGGTGAGTCCCGCACGATTCAGCTTGCCGGCCAGAATGGGGTGCCCACTACCGGTCTTACCGGGCTTGCGGTGACCTTGTCCGTGGAGCCGTCAGCTACGACCGGCAGCCTTCAACTGATCGCCGCCACTGGAAATCCAGTGGCTCAAGTCATCTCGCATCCAACGGTGGCTAGAAGTGTCAACGTTCTTGTGCCCACGAGCGATGGACGAATCGTCTTGCGCAACGTGGGTGGAGCAACTCTGACTGCGCATATCACCGGCCAGGAATGGATCTCCACCGCGTCCAATGGTGGACGGGTTTCGATGCTCGCGGTGCCGGTTACCGCAGTGGACACTGCTGCCAACACCGGCTTGACCGGTGCCTGGACGACAACGGCGTCGCGGACCGTTTCGTTTGCCGGCCACTTCGGTGTGCCGACCGGAGCTCAGGCGGTGATGTTGTCGGTGAGTGCCCTAGGTGGCGCCACATCTGACACGCTCAAGCTCACCTCGGATGGCACAGTTGCAGGCGTATCGTTCCGCGCCCATCTGTGGGCACATGACACTGTTGTCGTCCCCCTGCGGGCCGATGGCGGCGTGGACCTGTCCACAACCAGTGTGGGAACCGCCGTCACTGTTCGGGTTCTGGGGTTCGTTTCCTAGTTCGATGATCAGTACGGCCCCCTAGATGGTCTGTGTTCGAGTGCTCGGCGCGGGTGCTCGAACGAGTGTCGGGGTGTGCACATAGACTCACCGTGATGTCCACTCTCTTTGACGATCTCGGTCTCCCACACCCCGAGCAAACTCCCGCCCACGAGCACTCGTCGTCGTCGTTGGGTGGTGATCCCGCGGCGCTGGTTGGTGATTTGAACCCACAGCAGCGCGCTGCAGTCGAACACCGCGGAAGCCCGCTCTTGATCGTTGCCGGTGCCGGTTCGGGAAAGACTCGAGTGTTGACGCGCCGTATCGCACATCTGCTCGCCACCCACGATGCACGCCCGGGCGACATTATGGCGATCACGTTCACAAACAAAGCCGCTGGTGAAATGCGCGAACGCGTTGTTGAACTGGTTGGTCCGCGTGCTCGAACGATGTGGGTTTCAACATTCCACTCGGCCTGCGTGCGGATCTTGCGTAAGGAGGCAACTCGCCTCGGTATGACGAATTCGTTTTCAATCTACGATTCCACTGATTCGCAGCGGCTTATGACACTGGTGTGCCGTGATCTTGATCTAGATCCCAAACGGTATCCGCCGCGTGCGTTCAGCAATCAGGTGTCAAACCTGAAGAACGAGTTGATTGACGACGAGACGTTTGCCGGCCAAGCAACGAATCATCACGAGAAGACGTTGGCTGAGGCCTACCGCGACTATCAGCGACGTCTACGCCGGGCGAATGCTTTCGACTTTGACGACCTGATTTCATCGACCGTCGCACTCTTCCAACTATTCCCTGATGTTGCTGAGCACTACCACCGTCGTTTCCGTCACGTACTGGTGGATGAGTATCAGGACACTAACCATGCGCAGTACGTCCTGGTGAATGAGTTGGTCGGTAAGGGTAGTGACGGGGTTCCGCCCGCACAGCTCTGCGTCGTAGGTGATGCCGATCAGAGTATTTACGCATTCCGCGGTGCCACGATTCGCAACATCGAAGAGTTCGAACGTGACTATGCCAACGCCACCACGATCCTTCTCGAACAGAACTATCGATCCACGCAAACCATTCTCACTGCTGCCAATGCGGTGATCACTCGCAATACGGCTCGACGTCCCAAGCGCCTATGGACTGATGCGGGTGACGGCGAGCAGATCATCGGCTATGTCGCGGACAACGAGCACGATGAGGCATCGTTCATCGCACGTGAGATCGATCGCCTGTCTGATGACGAGGGAATCGCTGCGCGCGATATCGCGGTGTTCTATCGAACTAATGCGCAATCACGATCGCTCGAAGAAGTGTTTATCCGCGTCGGCCTGCCGTACAAAGTAGTTGGCGGTGTTCGCTTCTATGAGCGTAAGGAAATCCGGGACGCCCTGGGTTACCTGCGCGCACTGGCGAACCCCGATGACGATATTTCGATCCGTCGAATCCTGAACACTCCGCGTCGCGGTATTGGTGATCGCGCGGAGGCTGCGATCGAGATGTTGGCGCAACGAGAGCGCATTTCATTCGGCAGCGCTTTGCAGCGAGCCGAAGAAGCGCCGTTGATGGCGGCTCGGTCGTTGAGTTCGGTGCAGACCTTTGCTCAGATGATGTCCGACCTGCGAACTCTCGTCGAAGCCGGTGCAGGGCCAGCGACGATTCTTACTGCAGTACTTGAGCAAAGCGGATATCTCGCTGAGCTAATGGCCAGTAGTGATCCACAAGATGAAACTCGCGTTGAAAACTTGGCTGAACTTGAATCGGTTGCGCGTGAATTCGAGACCGATCAGCCCGAGGGTTCGTTGACCGATTTCCTCGAGCGGGTCTCATTGGTTGCCGACTCTGATGAGATTCCTGACGGTGATGAGCACGGTGGCGTGGTCACCATGATGACCTTGCACACTGCCAAAGGGCTTGAGTTCCCGGTTGTGTTCCTTACGGGACTCGAAGATGGAGTCTTCCCGCATATGCGTTCGCTCGGCGACACTCGTGAACTGGAAGAGGAACGCCGCTTGGCGTACGTCGGCATCACTCGCGCTCGTCAGCGGCTCTACGTATCGCGAGCTGTGGTCCGGTCGGCTTGGGGAGCGCCGTCGTATAACCCGCCTAGTCGTTTCCTCGACGAAATCCCAAGTGACCTGCTGCACTGGAATCGTGTTGATCCTGTTGGGTCGGGGCGCAGTGCTGGAGGTGACAGTTTTGGCTCAGCACCATCGTTGATGGCCGCAGCGTCCCGTCCGGGTGTTCGAAGTCCGGGTAATCGTGAGGTTGTTGCCCTTTCGCCGGGCGACCGCGTGACCCATGACAAGTTCGGGTTGGGCACTGTCGTGTCCACAAGTGGCATGGGGGAGAAGGCCGAAGCGACAATTGACTTCGGCGGGGACGGCCCCAAACGGCTCCTGCTTCGTTACGCACCAGTCGAGAAGCTCTAACTCGAGGCAATCCTTGAGGGTGATGTTCACCACGATGAGCTGGTTCTGGCCGGTTAGGGATACCGCCGGTCACTGTGGCCTTAGTACCCTGAGCAATGAGGCGACTAGTGAACGACGCTAGGCCGCTTCCACGAAACCGGAAGTGCCCGTCCGAACGATGTGTACAGGGAGATTGATATGGCTAGCGCTGATTCGGCGCCACGGGCGGCAGATGGTAGCCCGATCCGCGTGATCGTCGCCAAGCCGGGCCTTGATGGACATGATCGCGGTGCCAAGGTAGTAGCGCGGGCCCTGCGCGATGCGGGTATCGAAGTCATATACACCGGCCTGCATCAAACCCCGGAAAACATTGTGCGCACTGCGATTCAGGAAGATGCAGACGTCATCGGCTTGTCTGTGCTCTCGGGTGCTCATCTGACACTATTCGCCGAAGTTCTCTCGCAACTTTATGCCCACGGTGCCTCGGACATCGTTGTATTTGGCGGAGGCATCATTCCCGAGGACGACATCGTCGAACTCGAGCAGATGGGGGTTGCGAAGATCTTCACCCCTGGTGCCACGACTGCCTCAATCGTTGATTGGGTAGTCAACCGCGTTGGAGCCGGCGTCTAAAGGAGTCGCTGGACGGTCGGTCGTCCCGCAGGCTGGAAAGCTTGGTGTGATTCGCACCGCACTTGGCTCATACCTAATGACAAGGGGTGGGGTGCCTCTGTCACAGTAGGGATGCGCGGGACAGAGTCGTCGACGTGCCTGTTCCCTCCCGTTGGATTCCTATCAGTTGAGGAAGTGGCCGTGGATCTATACGAGTTCCAAGCCAAAGAACTGTTCGCGCGCCACGGTGTGCCGACGACAAGTGGCATCGTGGTGCGAACTCCCGCACACGCCAAGCAGGCTGCCGAGGAACTTGACTGCGCAGTTGTGGTCAAGGCTCAGGTGAAGACAGGTGGCCGGGGTAAGGCTGGCGGGGTCAAGTTGGCGGCGAATCCACAGGAAGCACTTGAGCGAGCCACTGACATTCTCGGGCTGGATATCAAGGGCCACACCGTTCATCAGGTGTTGATCACTCCCGCATCGGATATCGACGAGGAGTACTACGTTTCCATCCTGCTCGACCGATCGAACCGCACGTTCCTGGCGATGGCCAGTAAAGAAGGCGGCGTTGAGATCGAGCAGTTGGCCGTCGAGCGTCCCGAGGCCCTTGCTCGGGTCAGTGTGGATGCACTTGTTGGCGTGGATCGGGCCAAGGCTGAAGAAATCGTGGACGCAGCTGGTTTCGACGCGTCGGTCCGCGATCAGGTGATCGTGGTCCTCGAACGTCTCTGGGATGTCTTCATCAAGGAAGACGCAACCCTGGTGGAAGTAAACCCGCTCGTTAAGACTCCAGAAGGTCAGGTTTTGGCGCTGGATGGAAAGGTCTCTCTCGACGAGAACGCCTCATTCCGCCATCCAGAGTTCGATTCGCTCGTTGACTCTGTTGAGACGGACCCGCTGGAGGTTGCGGCAAAGGAGCGCGATCTCAACTACGTCAAGCTGTCAGGATCGGTTGGGATCATCGGTAACGGTGCCGGGCTCGTCATGAGCACACTCGATGTCGTGGCGTATGCCGGCGAGGAGTTTGGGGGTCAGCGCCCAGCAAACTTCCTCGACATTGGCGGTGGCGCGTCAGCACAGGTGATGGCCGATGGGCTTGAGATCATTCTGTCGGATGCGGAAGTAAAGTCCGTGTTCGTCAACGTCTTTGGCGGAATCACCGCGTGCGATGCGGTGGCAAACGGAATCCTGCAAGCCCTCGAGCTTCTTGCGAGCAAGGGTGAGGCTGTTGCCAAGCCGCTGGTTGTTCGCCTCGACGGAAACAACGCAGACCTCGGTCGACGTATTTTGCGGGATGCAGCTAACCCGCTGGTGGAGATTGTCGACACCATGGATGAGGCCGCGCGTCGCGTCGCCGAACTTGCAGCTCAGGGAGCATGACGATGGCCATCTTCATTAACGAGAACTCCAAGATTTTGGTTCAGGGAATCACCGGGTCTGAAGGCGGCAAGCATGCACGGCGCATGCTTGCGTCAGGTACCAACATCGTCGCTGGTGTGACGCCGGGTAAGGGTGGCCAATCGGTTGACGCCGATGGCCACATCGTTCCGGTCTTTGGCAGCGTTGGTGATGCGGTGGCGCAGACGGGTGCGGATGTTTCCGTTGTCTTCGTCCCGCCGAAGTTCACTAAGGGTGCGGTGTACGAAGCAGTTGACGCTGCGGTGCCCCTGGTCATCGTGATCACCGAAGGTGTTCCAGTTCACGACACCGCAGACTTCTTCGCTTACGCGCAGCGCAGCGGTACGACGCGATTGGTTGGGCCGAACTGCCCCGGCATCATCAGCCCAGGTAAGTCGAATGCCGGAATCATCCCTGGAAACATCACCCAGGCTGGGCGCATTGGTTTGGTAAGTAAGTCGGGAACCCTGACGTACCAGATGATGTACGAGCTTCGCGATCTGGGTTTCTCGACGTGCGTTGGCATTGGTGGCGATCCGATCATTGGTACCACCCACATCGATTGCCTCGAAGCGTTTGAGGCCGATCCGGAAACCGATGCAATCGTGATGATCGGTGAAATCGGTGGCGATGCGGAAGAGCGTGCGGCAGCCTTCATCAAGGCGAATGTCACGAAGCCGGTCGTTGGTTACGTCGCTGGTTTCACCGCACCCGAGGGTAAGACCATGGGGCACGCTGGTGCGATCGTTTCGGGATCGTCGGGCACAGCTGCTGCCAAGCAGGAGGCGTTGGAAGCGGTCGGAGTGCGCGTCGGTAAGACGCCAAGCGAAACTGCTCGGTTGATGCGAGAGATCATCAGCGGCAGCTGATCGAAGGCCTTACATATCCTTGATGGCGCTTATCTCACCGCGTGCGATTGCTTCGGTGAGAGTCGCGTAGTCGCGTGCGTTGACGTCTGCGTACGCCAACGCGTATTCGGTGATCGCATCCTCGAATTTCGTGCTGCCGCCGAGGTAGGAGGAGATGGCGATTCGGTCTCCGGAGCGTGCATGTGCGCGGGCCAACGTTTCACCGCAGATGCGTCCGTAGAGGCCCAAGCCATCGGGCAACATCCCAACCGGATCCATGGAGCCCTTGCCGTCTCGTAACTGTCGGACATAGAAATCGTGACTCTTACCGTCGATCGCTCTTGCCGATTGCCAGCCAAGGAAGATATCGCTAGTTGCTTGCATGAACTGCTGACCGTGTACGACTCGTTGCCCCTGATGCTTGAAGCGGCTCTTCCCGGCGAATCGTTCAAGCACGGATGCCTGTGCCTCTTTGGCCTGTAGCACCAGGGGATCGCTGCCATCGATCCCCTCGAAGAGCAGGAGCCATGATCGAGTCCCTACGCTGCCGACACCGACAACTTTGCGCGCCATGTGAACAAGGCGGAATTGTTCAAGAAGATGGCGGCGATCCCATTGAAGGGTGCTTCGATAGCCACGGATCATCGTGCGGATGTAGTCGAATGTTTCTTCGACTTGATGGCTGTCGAGAAAATCTTCAATCGGTGTGATTAACGGCGGTTGACCAGCGATGCGCAACTTCCCGTCCACGACCTCGGCGAGTTTTGATACCGCTTGAATACTGTCTCGACCACGTGACTTCTCGATGAGTGCTGCCGTTGAGTCGAGCCGTCTCCTATCGAGGGCGCGACGTACGGTTAGCAGGATCTCGGCCGCGTCGAGATGGGAATACCAGACGGCCATGTTCCCGTTGGCAGCCAGTGCGCGCATGGCGTCGCGGTATCCCCGGGCACTAGTACCGACCGCCATGCGGGTCTGCTTCTTGCTGAAGCCGTTCAACTGTGCGGCGATGGCCACACTGGTGGCCATGCGCTTGACGTCCCACTCGAACGGCCCGAGATGAGTTTCGTCAAAGTCGTTGATGTCGAAAACGAGGCGACGTTCGGGTGAGGCATAGACGCCGAAGTTGTTGATGTGGGCGTCACCACAGAGTTGAACATTGAGTCCGGTGTTCGCGTTGGCTGCAAGATCTGATGACATCACCAGGGCCCCACCGCGGTAGAAGGTGAATGCCGTGGCCGACATGCGGCCGTAGCGAATCGGAACGAGTTCCGGTACCCGCGATGCGTCTTGGCTGCGTAGAAGGTCTAGTGCTGCAGGGCGATCGTCTGTAGAGAGGTCGGCGAGATCGACGAGAGCGATCTTCTTGCGGGTCGCCTTGCCAATTGCCGCCCTCTCCAGCCGGGATGGATGTGGGACGGGCTTGGACTTCGTGGCCGATTCGGCAGGGGAGTCCGCATCCGATCGCGGACTTTTGACCACCTTTGGTTCCGTCATCGCGAGTCCCATCCTGACGTCAGTGAGTGCTAATCATTCGACCTTAGTCCTGTGCGGTGGCAGTGTTCTACCTGCACGTACGTCGCACCATTCATGACTGCGGCGTCATGACTTGGCTCGTGTCGCTGTCGACGTGATGTGGTGAGTCGATGCGACCATCATTACGTGACCTCCACCATCGAACGACCGCCGGCGGCCGGAGCAGCCGGTCGTGCCGATAGTGGGCAGCGTCAGAATCAACCGATCATGGCCGCGATCCCGGTAGCGGCGGTCAGCGCGGCAGCGTGGGCCGCGATGTGCGGTCTTGCCGGGATCGGCATCTTCGTCACCATCGGTTGGGTGCTAAGCCCGCGAGCCGGAGATGGTTTGGGGGTGCCGGTCGAGTCTGCTGGGTTGCTGTGGCTTATGAGTCATCATGCGGGTGTCACGACTGGTGGGGCCACAATCACTGTCTTACCGCTCGCGTTGGTTGTTATCCCGCTCAGCCTGCTCCGTATTGCCGGACGCTGGGCGGCACGGATTTCCGCAGTCGAAGGATGGGTAGACCAGGGATTACTCGTGGTGGCAGGCACCACCGCGTATGCGTTGCTCGCATTCGGTGTGAGTCAGTTGTGTGATCTGGGTGGTGCGGCGCAGGTTTCACCCGCGATGGCGGTTGGCTGGTCTGCTGCGACCGCTGCGGTGGGGTTGACGCTCGGGATTGGAAGCGCCCATGGTGGTTGGGCACGAGTGAGATCGGCTCTACCAGTTGAAGTTCTACCGGTTGCTCTTGCCGCGGCGTCAATCGCCTGTGCACTGTTGGCACTTTCTGCCGCTATCGCAGTCGTTGCGTTGATTGCGAACTGGTCCACCGTGATCTCACTTGGTCAAGCTATGAGCACTGGGCCGACCGATGTCCTCGGTGTTCTGGTGCTGTCACTGGTCTACGTTCCGAATTTATTGGTGTGGGCCTTGGGCTACATCAGCGGTGCAGGTGTAGTGATCGGTGGTGGCGCGTGCGCCACCGTGTTTTCCGTTAGCGGGGGACTCCTTCCGTCTATCCCCGTACTGGCAGCGATTCCATCAGACCCCGGGCGGTTGGCCCCGCTATTGCTTTTTCTACCGGTTCTAGCCGGGGTTGCCGGTGGTGTGATCCTGCATCGTCGGATCCACCTTGAGCTTCGTGACGAGGTCCTAGCCCTAGCAGCTGGAAGTGCTGTTGTATCCGTTGGAGTTCTGGTTCTGGCTTGGCTCAGCGGTGGGAGCCTGGGCGCCGCTCGGCTGAGCTATCTCGGTCCGAAGCCGCTGCTGACTGCTCTTTGTGTCTTCGGATTAACTGCCGCTGGGTCTATCGCCTTCGCGCTCATCGTTCATCTCGTGCCCACGCTTCGGGCAGACGATACGGCCAATCTGTAAACGCCCTAGGATCGTCCTAACATCGTTGTGACGAAGGGGCATCAGTGGAACAGTCGCATGTCGACCAACGCACTCGATTTGTTGTCCTAGCATCAGGTACGGGCACCCTTCTACAGTCACTGCTCGATGCAACTGCCGATCCCGGTTTCCCAGCGCAGATCGTTGCCGTTGGAGCCGATGTCCCTGATGCGAAGGCGCTTGATCGTGCGCAGAAGTCTGGCGTACCGACCTTCGTGCGGATGGTGAGCGAATACCCGCTGCGAACAGATTGGGATTCTGCCCTGACCGATGCGATCGATGAATGGAATCCCGATTGGGTTTTTTGTGCCGGGTTCATGCGCATTCTCGGCCCGTCCACATTGGCCCGTTTCGCCGGCCGAATAATCAACACTCACCCTGCGTTGCTGCCGGCATTTCCCGGCGCACATGCGGTTCGCGATGCACTTGCCTATGGCGTTCGAGTTACTGGGTGCACCGTGCATCTTGTTGATGAAGGCGTCGACACCGGTCCGATCATCGCCCAAGCGCCGGTTCACGTTGACGCTTCCGACGATGAAGCCGGGCTGCACGAGCGAATCAAGATGGCTGAACGGTCTCTGGTAGTAGGAACTATGGCTGCGATCGCGTCGCGCGGTTGCGTTATCGATGGAAGAAGGGCGTACATCCCGTGACGACTCGTATGATCCGGCGTGCACTTGTGTCGGTGTATGACAAGACTGGCTTGGACGAACTAGCCGAGGGCCTGCAGGCTGCCGGGGTTGAGATCGTGTCAACGGGTTCGACGGCAGCGACCATCGCGCGTTTGGGCATTCCTGTGACGCAGGTGTCCGACCTGACCGACTTCCCCGAATGCCTTGATGGGCGCGTCAAAACTCTGCATCCCAAAGTGCACGCGGGAATCTTGGCTGACCTTCGTCTTACCGATCACGAACAACAACTTGAGCAGATGGGGATCGCCCCCTTCGATCTCGTTGTCGTAAACCTGTATCCGTTCGCGTCGACGGTCGCCTCGGGCGCAACGATGGATGAATGTATTGAGCAGATCGACATTGGTGGACCATCGATGGTGCGCGGTGCTGCCAAGAACCATGCAAATGTCGCGGTCATTACCTCGCCGGCGAAGTACCCGGCGATTTTGGACGCGTTACGTGGTGGGGGCTTCAGTCTCGAACAGCGTCAGGCGCTTGCTGCCGATGCCTTCATTCACACGGCCAATTACGACGTGGCCGTCGCCTCATATTTGGGAAATGTCGTGGCGCCGAGTGACGGTGGCACTGGCTTCCCGGCGTGGTTGGGAGCTACCTGGGAACGCGCGGAGGTTCTTCGCTACGGCGAGAATCCACATCAGCGGGCCGCGCTCTACGTCACCAACAACACGCCGAATCCTGGACTGGCTCAGGCCGAGCAGATTCACGGCAAGCAAATGTCGTACAACAACTTTGTGGACGCTGATGCGGCCCGTCGTGCGGCCTACGATCACACCGAGCCGGCGGTGGCCATCATCAAACATGCCAACCCATGTGGCATCGCGATTGGCACGAACATCGCCGAGGCGCATCGCAAAGCGAACGACACGGATCCGGTATCAGCCTTCGGCGGTGTGATTGCAGCCAATCGCAGTGTCACGCTCGAAATGGCGCAGCAAGTAGCCGAGATCTTCACTGAGGTCGTGGTCGCTCCTGGCTTCGACGAGGACGCCGTCGAACTGCTTGCGCAGAAGGCAAACTTACGACTCCTTATTGCCGGTGACGTGCCACCTCACGGCGGGATCGAGATCCGACCGATCAGTGGCGGCATACTTCTCCAGTCCATTGACAAGATTGATGCAGCCGGTGACGGCCCATCGCAGTGGACTCTGGTGTGCGGCACCCCAGCCGATCAGGCAACCATGCGCGATTTGGAGTTCGCATGGCGGGCGGTGCGGTCAGTTAAGTCGAACGCCATCCTGCTAGCCAAGGACGGTGCCGCGGTTGGAGTTGGGATGGGACAGGTGAATCGGGTTGATTCGGCACGGCTCGCCGTTACCCGCGCCGGCGATGGTCGAAGCCGGGATTGCGTTGCAGCATCCGATGCCTTCTTCCCGTTTCCAGATGGTCTAGGAGTACTGCTCGAGGCCGGTGTTAAGGCTGTTGTGCAGCCGGGCGGCTCGGTGCGTGATGAGGAAGTCATCGCTGCGGCGGTTTCAGCCGGCATCACGATGTACTTCACCGATACTCGTCACTTCTTCCACTAGGGGCACTACATGGCCGCGCCCCACACCGTTCACCCGCCAGCACATCCGATCGCAATGTTGGCGGCCCTCGGTGTCGGTGGCGTGATCGCTATCCAGAGTCGAATAAATGGCGAATTCGGGCGTGTTCTCAATGACGGAATCTTTGCCGCGGTGCTCTCATTCATCGTGGGGCTTTCAATTTTGCTGGTGATCATGGCGTTTCGACCCTCGACTCGTGAACACCTGTTCCACGACTTACCGCGCGCATTCGGCGATCGACGTTTGACATGGTGGCAATTCCTAGGCGGGCTCGGCGGTGCCAGTGTGGTTGCCAGTCAAACGCTCACCGTGCCGTTGCTCGGCGTTGCTCTGTTCACGGTTGCTTTGGTCGCCGGCATGACGGGTTCATCCCTACTCGTTGATCGGATCGGATTGGCCCCGGGGGGTCAGCGGGCAATCACGGTGCCGCGGGTCATTGGCGCTGTCGGCACCACGGTGGCGGTCGCCCTGGCCGTCTCGGGACGTTTCACTCAAGGCAACCTTGCGGTGTGGGCGCTCGTCGTCACGGTTGTGGCTGGGCTCGCGTCGTCGTTCCAGCAGGCGGTGAATGCGCAGATCTCTGTTGCGACACGAGATCCGCTGGTTGCAACCTTTGTCAACTTTGTCGGCGGACTTATAGCGCTGCTTGTGGCATTGATGCTTGAGCATGTCGTGTGGCATCACGCATGGACGATGCCACCGGCGCCGTGGGAGCAACCCATTTTGTGGATGGGTGGTCCGGTCGGCCTGTTATTTATCGTGACAGCAGCGTATTTCGTTGCGCCGCTTGGAGTTTTGCTGTTCAGCCTGCTCAACATTGCCGGTCAACTAGTTGGGGCACTGATCCTCGATCTTGTTGTCCCGACACCAGGAACTGTTGTGGATGTACGGCTGGTCGTCGGCATGTTGCTGACCTTGGTTGCTGTCGTTATCGCGTCGTATCGTCGCCCCGTCGCGAAACAGTGACCCTGCTGCGCGTTTCCCTGCGTCGTCCGTGAGAGGATCCGGCTCGTGACTGCGATTATTCTTGACGGTAAAGCAACTGCTGCTGCGATCAAGGCCGAACTGGCCACCCGTGTGTCTGTGCTCAAGGAGCATGGCATCACCCCTGGACTTGGCACCGTTCTCGTCGGGGACGACCCCGGCAGCCATTCCTACGTTGCCGGTAAGCACCGCGACTGTGCCGAGGTGGGCATCGCGTCCGTCCGTGCTGACCTTCCTGCCGATGCGTCTCAAGCGCAGGTAGATGAGGCCATCGCGACGTTGAACGCCGACCCCAACTGCACCGGGTACATCGTCCAGCTGCCGCTGCCTAAGGGGCTCGATGAAAGTCGTGCGCTGGAGATGATCGACCCCGATAAGGACGCCGATGGTCTGCACCCGATGAGCTTGGGCCGCTTGGTTCTCAACATTCCGGCCCCGCTTCCGTGTACGCCGCGAGGGATCGTCGAGTTGCTACGTCGCTACGACGTCAACATCAACGGTGCAGAGGTCGTTGTCGTTGGCCGCGGTGTCACCGTGGGTCGACCACTCGGACTGCTCCTCACTCGCCGCTCGGAAAACGCCACTGTCACGTTGTGTCACACGGGTACTCGCGATCTTGCCGAACACACTCGTCGCGCCGACATCGTCGTCGCGGCCGCTGGTGTCGCGCACCTGATTAAGCCCGACATGATCAAGCCAGGTGCAGCAGTTCTTGACGTTGGCATCACCCGCACTGATGCGGGTCTCGTCGGCGACATCGATCCTGCCTGCGCCGAGGTTGCCGGACACCTTGCTCCCATGCCTGGTGGAACTGGACCGATGACTCGCGCCATGCTCATCATGAATGTTGTTGAGTCTGCGGAGCGCGCTGCCGGACTGGCCTAGGGTCATGCCCGGCCTGATTCGTCGCGAATGGCCGATCATTACAGTGCTCGGCTTGGTGACGTTTGGCTTGATCGTGGTGGTAGCCGGTCATTTTCGACGCGGCTGCGTTGTGGTGGCGTTCGCCATCTTTCTCGCGTTGTTTCTGCGCGTTTTGCTACCTGCCGACGGTGCGGGAATGTTGGCAGTGCGCAGTAAGCGCATTGATATTGCCGTCTTGGCCGTCTTGGCTACGGCGACGACTGTTCTTTCACTCTGGGTCCCACCCCCGAATAACTAGGACTCGTCGGCTAGTCTTAGATATATCTTGACGTCGAGATACTTAGTCAACGGCACCTCGGCTCATGACAACAGCAGATCGAGTAATTGCCGGGTGAGGGAAGCACTCACCCACGCCGCAAAGGAGCGCACCATGGCACGTACGCCCGTCAACGTCACGGTCACAGGAGCAGCAGGCCAGATCGGCTATGCCCTGCTGTTTAGGATCGCCTCAGGCCATCTACTCGGACCAGATGTTCCGGTACGGCTGCGGATGTTGGAGATCACTCCTGCTCTCAAGGCTGCCGAAGGTACTGCCATGGAGTTGGACGATTGTGCGTTCCCGCTCCTGGCTGGGATCGACATCACCGACGATGCTCGGGCTGCGTTTGACGGTGTTAATGTCGCACTTCTCGTGGGTGCGCGTCCACGCACCGCTGGCATGGAACGCGGTGACCTGCTGTCCGCAAACGGTGGAATCTTCAAGCCGCAGGGCGAGGCCATCAACGCAGGCGCCGCCGATGACGTACGCATTCTGGTTGTCGGAAACCCGGCCAATACAAATGCGCTGATCGCTGCGTCACATGCCCCTGATGTCCCCAAGAGCCGGTTCACCGCGATGACCCGACTCGATCACAACCGTGCTCTATCGCAACTTGCTGCCAAGACCGGCTCTACGGTCAGCGATATCAGCAAGTTGACGATCTGGGGTAACCACTCAGCGACCCAGTACCCAGACATCTTCCGCGCTGAAATCAACGGTCAGAATGCGGCCGCAGTCGTGAACGATCAGGCATGGATCGAATCCACCTTCATCCCCACCGTTGCCAAGCGCGGTGCAGCCATTATCGAAGCTCGCGGTGCTTCGTCCGCGGCGTCCGCGGCAAATGCTGCGATCGACCACATCTACTCGTGGGTTAATGGCACTCCAGCCGGAGATTGGACGAGCGCCGGCATCGTGTCCGACGGATCGTACGGTGTTCCCGACGGACTCGTTTCCTCGTTCCCGGTAACGTCCAGCGGTGGGGAGTGGGAGATCGTTCAGGGCCTTGAAATCGACGAATTCAGCCGAGCCCGGATTGACGCGTCGGTTGCCGAACTAGTTGAAGAGCGCGATGCAGTTCGTGCGCTCGATCTGATCTGAGGGAGTGCACAATGGCGAAGATCAAGGTTACGAATCCTGTCGTCGAACTTGATGGCGACGAGATGACCCGCATCATCTGGCAGTACATCAAGGACACCCTGATCCTGCCGTACCTCGATGTGGACCTGAAGTACTACGACCTGTCGATCGAGAATCGCGATGCCACCGATGACCAGGTCACGATTGATTCGGCCCATGCCATCAAGCAGTACGGCGTCGGCGTCAAGTGCGCGACCATCACTCCCGATGAGGCCCGCGTTGAAGAATTCGGTCTCAAGAAAATGTGGAAGTCGCCTAACGGCACAATCCGTAACATCCTCGGTGGCGTGATTTTCCGTGAACCCATTGTGATTTCGAATGTTCCCAGGCTCGTTCCCGGCTGGACTAAGCCGATCATCATCGGTCGTCACGCATTCGGCGATCAGTACCGGGCCACTGATTTCGTGGTTCCCGGCCCGGGCAAGCTATCCGTTTCGTTCGTGCCCGATGACGGTAGCGAGCCCATCGAGATCGATGTTTATGACTATCCCGGTGGCGGCGTCGCCATGACGATGTACAACCTTGATGAATCGATTCGCGATTTCGCCCGCGCATCGATGCGTTACGGACTTGATCGCGGACTGCCGGTTTACCTGTCGACGAAGAACACGATCTTGAAGGCTTACGACGGTCGGTTCAAGGACATCTTCGCGGAGATCTTCGAAGCAGAGTTCAAGGACGATTTCGCCGAAGCAGGTATCACCTACGAACACCGCCTCATCGACGATATGGTTGCGGCCGCTCTCAAGTGGGAGGGTGGCTATGTCTGGGCGTGTAAGAACTACGACGGTGACGTGCAAAGTGACACTGTTGCCCAAGGCTTCGGCTCACTCGGGCTTATGACCTCGGTACTCATGACACCTGATGGCAAGACGGTTGAGGCTGAGGCTGCGCACGGCACTGTGACCCGTCACTATCGTCAGCACCAGCAGGGTAAGGCGACGTCGACGAATCCGATTGCGTCGATTTTCGCCTGGACACAAGGTCTGGCGGCCCGAGGTCGCATGGACGGTACGCCGGAGGTCACGGCATTCGCTCAAACCCTCGAGCGCGTGTGCATTGAGACGGTTGAGAGTGGCAAAATGACGAAGGATCTCGCCGCGTTGATTGGCCGGGACGCTCCGTGGCTGACGACGGAAGAATTCCTTGCTGCGATTGCCGACAACCTATCCGCGGCCATGGCGTAGCACCTGTGCTGACGATTGTTACCGCGAACGTCAACGGTGTTCGCGCGGCACAACGGCGTGGCGGCGTCGCATGGCTTGCGGACGCAGGCCCAGATGTCATTTGTTTGCAGGAGGTTCGTTCTACCTTCGAGCAGCTTGAAGAATCGCTTGACGGTAGTGCGCTCGCGTCCTATCGGATTGCCTACGCCGAAAGCTCTGATAAGGGGCGGGCTGGCGTTGCTGTTCTTACGAAGGCAGATCACGTATCGGTTCGGTTAGGTCTTGGTGTCGAAGAGTTTGCGCAGGCGGGCAGATGGATCGAGGTGGATCTGGCGACTGACTCGGGTCCGCTGACGGTGATATCGACCTATGTGCACACCGGCGAAGCCACTGACGAGCCGCGGCAAGCTCAGAAGTACCGGTTTCTTGATGCCATGCATGACCGTCTTGATGCACTTGCCCGCCGCAGTGCGCGTAAGAAGGGTGAGGCAGTGGTGTGTGGTGATTTCAATGTTGCCCACACCGAGCAAGACATCAAGAATTGGAAGGGTAATCGCGGTAAGGCTGGGTTCTTGGAACAAGAGCGCGAGTATCTCGATCGCTGGCGGGATGAGCTGCGCTGGGTCGATCTAGGACGTGTTCACGGTGGCCCCGGGCCAGGCCCGTATACATGGTGGTCATGGCGTGGTCGTGGGTTTGACACCGATGGTGGTTGGCGGATCGATTACGTGATGGCGACCCAGCGGTTAGCTGCCCTAGCCACCGGCGTCGTGGTTGGAAAAGCGCCAACATACGCAGAACGCTGGAGCGACCACGCCCCTGTTACTGCGAGTTTCGATCACCCGTCATTGGGTTGAGGTAACCGAATATCTTGCACCCGCTCGCGGATCTGTGCCGCCGAGGCATCGTCGGGAGCCGATTGGGCTTCCAATTCTGCGGCCACCCTTCTCTGGTAACGAGAAACCTCCGCTGACCGGGTCTGGTCGTCCCAGCCAAGTACGTCACCGATAAGTCGCGACGCGTGTCGTGCGGCGACGAGTCCGCGGTCACCTGCTTCGAGGTAAAGCCGTGTTCGTCGCGTCAAGACATCATCGACGTGAAGTGCGCCTTCGTGAGTCGCGGCGTGCACGATCTCGACTGCCAAGGTGCCGGCACCACCGGGCATCTCGGCTGCGAACTCAGGATTGATAACGACGGCGTCGAGTAATTCGGTCGTGAGGCGGCCGTAACGGTGCGACAGGCGGGTGAGATGTTCGTCGTCGATGTCCCTAGCCCCCGCATGGTCTCGGACCGCTGCGAAGATCTCAGCTGGTTCGGCTGCTCCCAGTAGCGGTACGTCGTTGGTCGTTGAGGCGGGAAGTTCACCCAGGTCTTCGGAAAGCGCGTTAACTGTGTCTTCTGCCATCACTCGGTAGGTCGTGTACTTTCCGCCGGTGATGGTGACGAAGCCCGGTAGTGGTCGGCGGACAGTGTGTTCGCGGGAGATCTCTGATTCGGAAAGACCTTCTGAGTCCACCAGCGGTCGAAGCCCTGCATAAACACCTATCACATCGTCCTGGGTCAGATGCGACGACAGTGATGCGTTTGCCATATCGAGCAGGTACGTCAAATCGGCGTGAGTTGCCACGGGGTGGCTCAGTCCTTCGTGCCAGAGTGTGTCGGTGGTGCCCAGAATCCACGATCGGCCCCACGGAAGGACGAATAGAACGGAGGTCGGGGTTCTGGTGATCAGGGCAAGTGAGCCGTTAATGCGATCACGTGGGACAACGATGTGGACGCCCTTACTTGGACGCATCCTGATGGGGTTTTCAACCCCGGCCAATTCCTCGGTAGTTCCTGCCCAGACTCCGGTGGCGTTGACCACGGCGCGCGCTGGTACGTGGAATGTGGTGTCGGTCAATGAGTCCTTCACCAAGGCTCCGGTGATCCGGTCGGCATCCCGGGTGAATTCAATGACGCGAGTGGAGGCGGTGACGGCTGCGCCGTGAGCTGCCGCGGTTCTGGCAAGCTCGAGTGTGTGACGGGCATCGTCCACCTGTGCGTCGTGATACCGGATCGATCCGGCGAGTGTGTCAGGTTTCAGATCTGGAAATGCCTTGAGGGAAGCAGACTTTGACAGGTGGCTGTGTCGAGGAACGCTGGGTTGTAGGCCGCCGAGGGTGTCGTACAACGTCAGGCCGGCACCAACGTACGGTCGTTCCCATAGCCGGTGTGACAGCGGATAGAGGAATGGCAAAGGCTCAACAAGGTGCGGGGCGAGTCGGTCGAGTAAAAGTGATCGTTCCCGTAAGGCCTCACGGACAAGTGAGAAGTTGAACTGTTCCAGGTAACGCAAACCCCCGTGGACGAGTTTGCTGGAGCGACTCGACGTACCTGAAGCAAAATCACGCTGCTCGACGAGCCCCACATTGAGGCCTCGGAGTGCGGCATCGAGAGCAATCCCGTTACCGGTGACGCCCCCGCCAACGATGAGAACGTCGACACCCGCGCGCAGTCGATCCACGGCGTTGCGTCGAAAATCCATATCAAGACGGCCGTTTCCGGTCATGTAGCCATCATGCCGTGACGCAAGGACTCTCGCCCGCAAATTGCTTCTGTGGATGAAACAATCTCTAGTATCAGACTATGGCTGTTGATCGTGCGGGTAATGCGGCATGAGTGAGTTTCTGCTCAACCTTGGGGTTGTGCTGCTGTTCACCCTCGTGGCCGGGTTTTTCGTCGCGGCTGAGATTGCTCTGATTTCGCTGCGCGACAGCCAAGTTCAACGAATCGTGGCCGAACGTGGCCGACGCGGACAGCAACTTGCCGATTTGGTCGCCGATCCCAATCGCTTCCTCGCCGCCGTTCAGATCGCGGTAACGACGGCTGCCTTCCTGTCCGCAGGATTCGGTGCATCTCAAATGTCGCCTCAGGTAGCTCCGCTCTTGGTCAATCTTGGTCTCTCACAGAGTTTGGCTGATGGGATCGCGTTTGTTCTCGTCACTCTGCTCCTGGTGTACATCTCCCTCGTGCTCGGTGAGTTGACTCCCAAGCGCATTGCGTTGCAGCGTGCTGAATCGATTGCCGTTGCATGTGCTGGCTTAGTTGATTGGTTGGCGCGATTCGCTCGTCCCTTCATTTGGCTGTTGTCTAAATCGACCGATGTCATGGTTCGACTCTTGGGCGGTGATCCCAACGCCAACAAGGAGGAGATCACTGAATCTGAACTCAGGGGCATGCTGGCTAGTCAGACGTCGCTTACTCAAGAAGAGCGCGAACTCATCGATGACGTTTTCGAGGCAGGGGAGCGTGAGGTTCGCGAAATCATGGTGCCACGAACCGAGGTCGAGTTTCTCGACGCGTCTATGCCGGCGTACAAGGCGGCCAGGCTCGTTGTTGAGTTGCCGCACTCGCGATATCCCGTCTTCAGCCAAACTCAAGACGATGTCATTGGCTTCGTGCACATTCGCGACATCCTCAATCCAGACATCTCCGATCGCGGAATCCGCGTCGGTGAACTTGTCCGCGAAGTACCGCATATTCCGGGTAGTAAGAGGGTCCTGCCAACGATGTCCGAAATGCGTTCAACCGGGGCTCAACTGGCGATCGTTGTTGACGAGTACGGCGGTACCGCGGGCATCGTGACCTTGGAGGATCTGGTCGAGGAGCTGGTCGGCGATATTCGAGATGAATACGACGTGGCTGAGCCCACGCAACATCCATCGGGTGAGGTTGTTGTTGACGGGTTGCTCAATCTCGAGGACTTCGAGGAAGAAACGGGCATAGAACTACCCGAAGGTCCGTACGAGACCGTGGCGGGATACATCGTGGCTGAGTTGGGTGCACTTCCAGATGTAGGCGTTCATGTGGTGGTTGATCGTCATGTTCTGACCGTTGTTGAACTTGATGGTCGTCGCGTGGCTAGGGTTCGCGTTGAACCGCAGGTCAACCCCGGTGAACCCACGGATGGCTCGTCGATGACAGAATCTTCCGCATGACTGATCTGGCCCGAGTGCTTTCCGGTATCCAGCCCACTGCTGGTTCGTTTCAGCTTGGCAATTACCTCGGCGCGGTGCAGAACTGGGTTTCACTGCAAGACACGCATGAAGCGCTGTACTGCATTGTTGACCTGCACTCGATTACCGTTGAGCAATCCCCAGAAGAACTGCGCCGCAATACGCTGCTGGGGTACGCACAACTTCTCGCCGCTGGCATCGATCCGTCGAGAGCGACCATCTTCGTGCAGAGCCACGTACCCGAGCACTCCCAGTTGGGCTGGGTACTTGAGTGCATCACCGGTTACGGCGAAGCATCGCGGATGACGCAGTTCAAGGACAAGTCGTCCAAGGGCGACAGTGACCGCGCATCCGTGGGCCTGTTCACCTACCCGATCTTGATGGCCGCAGATATTTTGCTGTATCAGGCTGACGAAGTTCCGGTGGGTGAAGATCAGCGGCAGCATTTGGAACTCACCCGTGATTTGGCACAGCGGTTCAACTCACGTTTCGGCCAGACTTTCGTCGTTCCAAAACCGCTCATCGTCAAGGAAACCGCGAAGATCCTAGATTTGCAGGATCCGACGTCGAAGATGAGCAAGTCGTCGCCTCTTGGTGCGGTGTTCCTGCTTGACGATCCGAAGACGATCACCAAGCGGCTGAAGTCTGCGGTCACCGATAGTGAAACCGAGATTCGCTACGACCCAGCGGCTAAACCTGGAGTTTCGAATCTACTGACGATTGTCGCGGCTTTCAGTGGTCGCGATGTGCGTTCGGTGGAGGCGGACTATGAGGGCAAGGGATATGGGGCCCTCAAGACAGACGCCGCGGAGGTGGTGGTGAACTTCGCCGCTCCGTTCGCTGAACGAGTGAGTGAATTGACCAGCGACCCGGCCGAGTTGATTCGGCTCATGCACCAAGGTGCCGCCAAGGCTCGTGCAGTTGCGGCACCCACGCTTGCCGCTGCCTACGATCGGCTCGGTCTCGTAAAGGGCAATGCGTAGTGGGTGGCTCAACCCAGTTGATAGGGGTTGCACTAGCAATACCTCATCCGTGGGGCCCAGAGATTGAAGGCTGGCGAGAGTCATTCGGTGATCCGCAGGCGACGTCGATCCCTGCGCACATCACCCTGCTTCCTCCGACTCGGGTCTCTGAGTCTGACCTACCACGTATTCGTGCCCACTTGGCGCAGGCTGCCGCCGATACTGATGTGTTTGACGTTCATCTTCGAGGAGCCGGAACGTTCAGGCCAGTGTCGCCAGTCGTGTTCGTTTCTGTATCGCAGGGGATTTCCGGATGCGAGAAGCTCGAATCACGGATTCGGCGTGGTGTCCTGGAACGCGAACTCGACTACCCGTATCACCCACATGTCACGGTGGCACATGATGTTCCCGAGGAAGTCCTCGATCGGGCATTCGAGAGTCTTTCTGGCTTTAATGCACGTTTCGCGGCCTCAGAATTCGCTCTGTACGTCCATGGGGATGATGGAGTGTGGCAGGTGTTTGAGCGCTTTCCGCTGCGAAGCGCCGACAACTAACTGAGCTTGCCTCGTGCTGCGCACGAGTTAGACGGTCGTCGTTGCGGGTTGTCTCGTCGTCGTGGCGTCCCCGGCGAGATGGCGCCCATGTGCTCGTGCGGCCTTACGTCGACGAATGGTGCGCCGGCGCATCCATACCGCAATCGCACCTGCGAACACCGTCCCGAGCCCGACGAGTACAACGTACGACGCGACCGGTGATTGCTCTGATTGGTCAGCCTCTCCGGTCGTTGCCATCGCCGTATCTGACCCGGACGTTGGGGACGTACCGGCCGATGAGGTCCCTTGTGGCTGGCCAACTGTGACCGTGGGGCTGACAAGGGTACCGACGGGATTGACCTTGGTGCGGTTGGCAAATCCCCAATCGAGTAATGCCTTCGCGGCGGTTTCCGTCGGTTGATGAATCTGAAAGAGTGTGACGATGAGGGTGTGGCCATTGCGATCGGCTGCCGCCCAGAAGGTTCGATGCGCCAGTGAGGTGAAGCCGGTCTTACCGCCGGTTATCCCCGGATAGTCGTGGCGCAGTAATCGGTTCTCTGTGTAGATCTGGAATGTCTTTCGAGTCTTTCCGCTCTTGGGCATTAAGCCTGGGAACGCATAACTCTTGGTGTTCGTGACGGTGCGAAAATCGGGAATCTTCATAGCAGCGGCAGCTATGAGCGCCATGTCGTAAGCACTCGAAACCTGACCGTCTGCGTCCAACCCGCTCGGATTAACGACGTGCGTGTCCAAGGCGTGGAGTTGCTCCGCTACCGACTGCATCGCGGTGACGGTCTTAGTGACGCCGCCGTTTTGGTTTGCCAGCGCGGTAGCTGCGTCATTGCCACTGGGTAGTAGTAGACCGTGCCAGAGATCCCACACTGTGTAGGTGGCACCGCTCACGATGCCAACGTGTGAGCCCTCGACTCGCACGTCCTTGTCAGTGGCGGTGTGTACAGCATTGCGGTCTAGGACTGGCATCAATGTCACTGAGGTCAGGGTTTTGAGTGTGCTTGCCGGGCGAACATGCGCATGCGGGTTCTTGGCCGCTAGCACCTCTCCGGTGGTCGCGTCTGCAATCAGCCAGGTGTCCGCGTTTACCTTCGGTAAGGGCTGTGCTCCGGCCATGGGGCTCTGGATGATTCCCGTGCCTGCCAGCAGTGGGCCACCGATGGCGTCGGCAGCAGACGCGGGTGTCGTTGAGGCAATGGCGGGCACGAGAAACGCCGACATGGCAATGGTAGTAATCACTTTTGATGCGCTGGTGCCCCTCACTGCCTGAGATTAACCCGATCGTGGATCATTCCCGTTGTATTGGGACACGGATAAAAACAAAGGTTGTTACCGGG
>CANGPO010000015.1 GCA_947455705.1 Actinomycetota bacterium
CACGATCCCGAGGCGGTTCAAGGTCGGCCACTGACGGATCTTGTTGACGAAGAACAGCGTGAGTTGTTGTCGCGGATGTTCCTAGCGATGGCGGGACGGCACGACGATGGTGTCGTCCATCGTGAAGTCGTTGAGGTGGGTCTGCTTTCTGGCCGAAGAGTCGAATCGGTGCCCTACGAGTTGACGATCGTCGACCTCCATGATGATCCGATCGTCTGCGGTTATGTAGTGACCGCCCATGACGTGAGCCGACTCCGAGCCGTCAGCCGGGCACTTGAACATCAGGCAATGCATGACGAACTCACCGAGTTGGCGAATCGACGGCTACTCCTGCAACAGTTGGAAGCCTGGCACCATGACGACGTTACCTATGCCATCGCCTACATAGATATCGATCGCTTTAAGCCGGTCAATGACCTATTCGGCCACGAGTCTGGAGATCGGGTTCTGCGCACATTAGCTGGGCGTTTGATCGACGCGATGGACAGATATCGCGAGGCGATCGTGGCCCGGTTGAGTGGTGACGAATTCGTCGTGGCGGTGCCGGTGGATCGCGAAACCGCAGAGTTGGGGTCGGCAACGGTTCACGCGACGGTAGCGGAAGTGTTTGATCGACCGATCTATCTTCCGGCGGGCCCAATCAACCTCACGGCGAGTATTGGGGTGTCGACCGGTGACGGACGCGAGAGTGTAGGTGACGTTATCGCTCGCGCCGATGACGCCATGTATCTGCGTAAGCGCGAATCCCGCGGTGGCCCACCTATGACCCTGGTGGATAACAAGGCCAGACGGGAGCTTGCCGAAGAGCTCGTTGGTGCAATCGATCGTGGCGAAATCGTCGTGCATTACCAGCCCATTGTCGACCTACTTACCAGGGAAATCGACGGCGTTGAGGCTCTGGTGCGCTGGCATCACCCCACGAGTGGTCTGCTAGCCCCCGGGGCATTTCTATCGATCGCACAGGACATTGGCCTCGATGCAGATCTTGATCGATATGTCTTGAGCGTCGCTGCTCATGCGGTGGCGCAAGGTATTGCGCAGTACGGGCGAGAATTCCGATTGACTGTGAACGTCTCCGCACCGCATCTTGTCGACGTGACCACACCCGACTACGTTGCAGAGGTTCTGCGATCGTCCGGGCTCAAGCCGGAGTTGCTATGGCTTGAGATCACTGAGCATGCGGTGTTGCAGCGTTCCGGCATCGGCCCATCGACCACAACGATGGCCGCCTTCAAGCACCTCGAACAGATGGGTGTTCGGATTGCAATCGACGATTTCGGCACTGGGTTTTCGTCGCTTTCATCTCTTATGAATTACCCGATCAAGATGGTCAAGATCGACCAGTCGTTTGTCAGTGGAATCCCCACGGATCAGCGCAGCGTCGCCATGGTTGAGTCGCTGTTGACCCTCGGCAAGCGGATGGGGATCACGACGGTCGCGGAAGGCGTTGAGCGGCAGGAGCAACTCGATGCACTGGCCGAGCTGGGGTGCCGGCTTGGTCAGGGATATCTGTTGGGGCGGCCTAGTCCCTATCTTCCCTACGAGATTCAGGGCACACCGATGCGGGTACTGCGTTCGATGACCTGATCCACCCGATCGCGGCAGATCCGTGTCGGGCGGTGGAGACACCATTGGGGGTCACAGGTTGGTTGCAGTCGAAGATCATGACCCTTGCAATGTGGTCGAGGTTGTTGACGCGTTAGGCGTGGTCTGATTCACTCCGAACATGGTGAGTATGCAGAGTCCTGACGAGTCGCCCCTATCCGCCCTCGTGAGTCGTCGCTCCGTGCTGCGAGCGGCCCTTCTTACCGGCACTTTTGTGGCCGTGCCGGGCCTGCTGAGCGCTTGTGCTCCGCCGACGAACACTGCGGTGGTGAACAAGTCGATCAAGGTTGGCTGGAAGTCAGACATCGACACCTTCAACCCGCTCACTACCGCGACCACTGAGGCGATCGAAGTTCAGTCGCTGATCTACGACACGCTGAGCGCTTACGGCCTGGACCTCAAGCCAGAGCCCTCGTTGGCCACCTCGACCACTCAAGAGGGTGTGACGATCACCTACAACCTGCGCGAGGGTGTTACGTGGCATGACGGCAAGCCATTTACCGCCGATGATGTGGTCTTCACGTATGACTTGATCGGAAAGAATCAACTCGGTATCAATGCGCAGTACTTCACGGACTTCGTATCAGTGACGGCTCCGGATGCAAAGACTGTGGTTGCGACCTTCAAGTCACCCCAAGCTTTTGACCCGGGTTTGGTCGTGCCGATCTTGCCGAAGCACATTTGGTCAGCCATGTCAGTGGACGATATCCAAAAGGCCACCAACGACAAGCCGGTTGGAACAGGTCCGTTCACATTCAAGGCTCGCACCCAGGGTCAGACGGTAAGCGTCGCGCGCAACGAGACGTGGTGGGGCGAAAAGCCAGCAGCCACAGGCGCTTCATGGACTGTCTACACCAACGATGACTTGATGGCGCAGGCTCTCAAGAATGGCGAAATCGACATCATTCCGCAGGTCCCACCGACCGTTTTCAAGGGACTTGAAGGAAACAAAGACCTCACATCTGTAAATCTCGATTCGTTCTCGTTCCATCACATCGGCTTCAATCTGTGTAAGAAGCCAGCGTCGAAGGGCAATCCGCTCCTTCTCGACAAGAATGTGCGTCAGGCTCTCGGATACGCATTCGATCGCAATCAGATTGCGCAGATCGCCTATGCCGGCTACGCCTCCCCAGGTGGATCCATTCTCATGCCATCGTTCGGCGACTATTACTGGGAACCTACGGGTGACGAAGTAATCGACAACAATCCCGAAAAGGGCAACGCCCTTCTCGACGCTGCCGGTTACACCGCCAAAGACGGCAATGGAATCCGGCAGACCAAAGATGGCAAGCCGCTGGAGTTTCGCATCATTGCGATCGCGACAACGTCGGTTGATGTGCGCACGGCCCAGCTTTTCCAGGCCAGTGCGCAAAAGGTCGGCATCAAGTTGAACTTCTCAACCGTGGATTCCGACACGATGGGCTCAACTGTCTATAACATTGATGCACCCGACTGGGACATCTTCGTGTGGGGCTGGGACAGCGGCGTGAACGATCCCAGCTACATGCTTGGAGTTCCGTTGACCAGCCAAATCGGTGGCAACAACGACGTCTTCTACTCGAACCCGGCCTACGACGATTTGTACGTCCAGCAGGCGAGTGAACTCGATCAGGCAAAGCGGATCGAGTTGGTAAAGCAGATGCAGAAGATGTTCTACGAAGACACCGCATACCTGGTGGCGGTCTACCAGAAGAAGTTGCAGGCATACACCAATGCAGGTTTTGCGGGTTGGACCCAGACTCCTGGTGGAATGATCTTCAACTTCACGCGTGACAACTACCTGAAGGTCAAGCCGGCCGGCTCGTAATCTTTCACTATGCCGCCACTCCTGCGCAGGTTCTTAGTTCTGTGCGCCTCGATCTTTGCGATCTTGACGTTCAACTTCTTTCTATTCCATGTGATCCCCGGCGACCCCATCCGGTTGATTGCTCGCTCACAGCGGTTATCGCCTGAGCAGGTGGAGAAGTTGCGTCAGGCTTATGGTCTCGACGGATCCATTTTCTCCCAGTACCTGACGTACCTAAAGAATCTGGCGCATGGAGATCTCGGCTACTCGTTCGCATTGCACGAGAACGTCAGCGACATCGTCGGCCGAGCGCTGCTTAACACGCTGATTCTGTTGACGGTGTCGACGACTGTGGTTGTCCTACTCGGCATCATCATCGGAGTTTTTGCAGGCTCGCGGCAAGGTTCAACCTCTGATTCAGCAACTGTCGTGACGTCGTTGGTCTTCTGGAGTTTGCCGACATTCTGGGTAGGGATGCTTCTAGTTTTCATCTTCGGAGTGTGGATCGGTGGTTTGCCCATCTCGGGAATCACCACTCCCAATGCTGAATATCAGAACTATTTCCAGTACATCGCCGATATCGCGCGACATTTGATCTTGCCCACACTTACTTTGGCACTGGTTGACATCGCATTCTTTGTGATCATCACGCGCACCTCGTTGATAGAAGTGATGAGCGAGGATTACATGTTGACTGCCCGGGGCAAGGGCTTGTCGCGCCGAACAATGGTCTGGAAACACGCGACGCGCAATGCGCTGCTTCCCGTCGTAACTGCATCGGTTCTGTACATCAGTGCACTAGTCGCTGGCGCGATTCAGGTTGAAGTGGTGTTCTCGTGGCCCGGTATGGGGTTGCTGACGTATAACTCTGTGTTGGCCCGCGACTATCCGACCCTCGAAGCGTGCTTCCTGATAATCTCGGTCGCCGTTCTGGTTGCCAACTTCATTGCCGACCTGGTCTATCGTCGTCTTGACCCACGAGTGGCGGTGGCATGATGACATTCGAGCTTTCGGCGAGCGATGAGTCGACGGTTGTCCAGTCGACGGGTTTGTCCGCAATGCTGCGTTCGATCTGGGCCGATCGCCTTGGTCGAGTCGGTCTGATTCTTTTGGCTGTGACCGCCGTTGTAGCGATCGTTGGGCCCATGATCTTTCCGTTCGACCCAACGGACGTAGGCTCGGACGCATCGACGATTCTGCAGCCACCCTCAAGCGAGCATTGGCTCGGAACGGATGAACTCGGTCGAGACGTGTTCCGAGAATTCATTGCGGGCGCCCGGATCTCGCTGTTCGTCGGCATTATGGCAACCCTGATCTCAACGGTGATCGGCGCGGGTATCGGCATCGTGGCTGGTTACTTTAGAGGGCCATTGGACACCACACTGATGAGTGCAACGGACTTCTTCCTCGTGATCCCTGCGCTGCCGCTGATGATCGCTATGGGTGCGATCTTCGGGCAAAACCTCGTCATCATCATCTTGGTGATCGGATTGCTGTCATGGCCACGAACGGCCCGCATTGTGCGCTCGCAGACCCTTTCGTTGAGGCAGCGTCAGTACGTCTCACGCGCCAAGTCGTTGGGCGCATCAGATGCACGCATCATCAGGCGCAATGTCGCGCCTCACGTCATGCAGTTGATCGTGGCCAACACCATTCTGGTGGTCGCCGGATGCATTTTGGCCGAGGCGACGCTGAGCTTCATCGGCCTTGGCGATCCTGATCGAATCTCGTGGGGTTCGATGTTGCACTTTGCCTTCGTGTCGGGAGCGGTTGGCCTCGGTGCGTGGTGGTACTTCTTACCACCGGGTCTGGGCATCTTGGTTGTCGTGCTTGGATTTACCTTGGTCGGTCATTCGTTTGAGCGCATTGCCAACCCCCGATTGAAGGGTGAGTGATGAGCCTTCTCGAGGTACGCGATCTGCGGGTGTCCTATGGATCCGAGGATGGTGACGTACACGCCGTTGATGGTGTCAGTTTGTCGATTGATGCCGGCGAGTTTGTCGGGCTCGCCGGTGAATCTGGTTGCGGCAAAACGACCATGGCAATGGCCATCCCGCAACTTCTTCCTCGCAATGCACGGATTTCGTCCGGATCGGTCACCTTTGACGGTGTTGATCTCAGTGCTCTGGACGAGCAGGAGATGCGCAAGTACCGCTGGAAGGATATCTCTGTCGTCTTCCAAGGCGCTCTGAACGCTTTGAATCCGGTTCAGACCATTGGTAGCCAAATCGCAGAGCCGATTCGGGTTCATGATTCATCGGTATCGTCAGCTGAAGCTGACGATCGCATGCGCGAATTACTTGAGGCTGTTGGCATTCCGTCGCGACGCTCTGATGATTACCCACATCAATTCTCCGGCGGAATGCGTCAGCGCGTGATGATCGCGATGGCACTTGCATGTCGCCCTCGACTTGTCATCGCAGACGAACCAATTACGGCCCTTGACGTTATGACTCAGGCTCAGATCATCGACCTCTTACAGAGCTTAAGTGCCCGCTACAACCTAGCCATGTTGCTCATTTCCCATGATCTTTCGGTACTGGCCCAGACATGTGATCGCGTGGCAGTCATGTACGCAGGAAAGATGGCGGAAACGGGGCCTGCCCAGGATGTCTTCGGCGAGACCGATGGGGTTGCTAACGCACAACATCCCTACACTCAGCGGCTATTGCGTGCGTATCCCAACATCCACCGGGAGAGAGTGTTCATCGACGGTATCCCGGGCTCCCCACCAGATCTTTCCCGACCGCAACAGGGCTGTCGTTTTCAGGCTCGCTGTGATGTTGCGGTTGATTCGTGCGCCACAGTCGAGCCCGCCTTGGTGTCGCTCGGCGCTGGGCATCAGGCCGCCTGCCATCTGGTTTCGGGACCTGGATCGGAGATCACCTCATGACAGCTGAGCCAATCAGGCCGGCAGAGCACCCGTCAGACCGGTTGCCGATTCTTTCTATCGAAGACCTGCACGTCGAGTACAAGGTGAAGAATCCGAACGGTCGCGGCAAGAGCATCGCCCGTGCGGTAGATGGCGTCAGTCTCTCCCTGTACCCAGGGGAAACCCTTGCGGTTGTTGGTGAATCGGGCAGCGGCAAAACCTCGATCGCGAATGCGGTGATGAGGCTCATCGACGCAAGCTCTGGCCGCATTGTGTTCGATGGTGTTGATCTCGTTCCACTCAAGGGTAAACAGCTACGTCAGTTACGCCCCCGCTTGCAGATGATCTTCCAAGACCCGTTCGAATCCTTGGATCCGCGGATGAGCGTCATGGACACGGTGATCGAGCCGCTAGTAATCAATGGCATCGGCGCCTCTGACGCAGATCGACGTGCGCTAGGGCTTGCTGCCCTTGAACGTGCGGGACTGACTCCGGCAGATCGGATCGCCCGACGATTCACCCATGAACTCTCCGGTGGTCAACGTCAGCGGGTGGCAATCGCCGCGGCCATGATCTTGGAGCCGTCGATCGTCGTCGCGGACGAACCGGTGTCGATGTTGGACGTTTCCCTGCGTGCCGGAATTCTTCGTCTCATGGCCGATATGCGGGACCGTCTCGGCGTTGCCTATCTGTTCATCACTCATGACTTGTCGTTGGCCTGGATGTTTGCGGACCGCATTGCCGTCGTCTATCTCGGCAGGGTTGTCGAAGAAGGTTCGCCCGTTGAACTGATCAACAATCCACAGCATCCGTACACCAAGGCCTTGGTATCGGTAATCCCCGTTCCCGAGACTGCCGCCACCGCGAATCGCACGGTGCTCACCGGTGAGATTCCGAACCCGACTGCTATTCCGGTGGGGTGCCGGTTCCATCCGAGATGCCCGCTCTACCGAGAGCAATCCGAACCCGATGTGTGCCGCACTCACGATCCGATGTTGATGCGCACGTCCACGCAAAGCGTGCATCGCGCGGCATGTCATTTCGTGGCTACGGTCGACTAGTCAACTGCTGCAGCCGGTTGTGGCCGGTTCGTCAGCTACGAGGTACGTGAACGCACCTCGTCGTGACGCCGGCGAAGGTGCTGCCAGATCGACGCATTTTCCGGTCGTGGCATGGTTTCCAATTCAGCCACGTGGTGTGTCGGTAGTGGATCCACTCCCAATGCTGCGGCGAGCAGAAGCGCTGCTCCAACCGCAGAGTGCGGTGACTGTACGTTTCCGCATCGATGTGTTGGGCGCCCCGTCGCATCGGCGAGCTCGGCGAGTGCGAGCTGATCTATCCCTTGTCCGGCGACGTGGATTGCTCCGTGATTCGACGTCGTTTCATCCCAGACCGCCAGGCACCGAGCTGACTCATTGGTGATACTCGTGAGCAATGCCCTCCCCATGTGCGCGGCACTCGTGTGCAGAGTCATGCCTTCGATGACGCCCGTGAGTGACGGATCCCAAAGCGCGCCTTGCTCACCGGGCGCGAGATAGCCAAGCATTGTTGGAACGTCAACCGAATCGGGTGGGATGGACCGCGCCATAGCGACGAGATCGTCGGGTGACGTGAGACCCATCAGATCAGCTAGCCATGCCACTGCCGACCCGGTAGCAAGTAGATCCATCTCGTGGCCGTAGCCCTCTAATGCCAACGGGGTCACCAAGAATCGGTGCTGCGGATCGTAATGCCGGTGATCGGAGATTCCCACGATCACCGTTGATGTACCTGCTAAATAGATCACATCGCCTGACGCGGTCACGCCAAGGCCGAGGATTGCTGCCATGGCATCGGCAGCACCGACAGCGATGGGTAGGCCGATCGGAAGGCCCAACTCGTGCGCGCGCTCATCGGTGATGCGGTAGGTGGTCGTTGAGTCGGTGACAGGTGACAGCTGCGGCAAGGCTCGGCCGGTTAAAACCTCGGCCCTACCGGTGATCGCAGTGGAGTAGGTGCCCGTTGACAAGTTGTACGCACCGGTACCCGTCGCAGTTGCCGGATCCGTCGCGATCTGTCCGGTCAGCCAGTGCAGTACCCAATCTTTCGCGCTAAGAAGGTGCAACCCCTGGGTGGCAGTTGTAGGGGGTAAGTCGTCGACGATGCGCGCAAACATGGGGAGTAGATAACGGCCATCAACCCATTGGCCGGTCTGCTCGTAGAGCGATTGTTCTCCAACCGCATCGCGCAGCATCCGTCCTTCATCTTCGGCTCGCGCGTCTTCCCACGTCACCGCGGGGTGTAGTGGATTGCCCGTGTCATCGGAGACGACCAGAGTTGGGATCATTGCCGATAGGCCAATTCCCGACCACGCATGTGGTGACGCAACTTTCGCGAGATCCCTGATTACCGCAGTGAGGGCCTTCACCCAGTCACGTGGGTCCTGCTCCGAGGCGCCGGCGATCGGTCGATGCGTCGGATAATCCGCACGCGCGGATGCAACCGTCTCGCCTGTGACGTCAAGGGCAACGCCCTTAAGCCCCGACGTCCCCACGTCGAGTCCGATGAAGAACTCGCCTCGTGACGTCATCTCGTCACCGCTGTGCACGTGACCTAGCGGTTCCGGTTTTCAGAGGCCAAGACGTCGAAGGCTTCAGCGGCCGCTACCAAGGTGCGATCGATGTCTTCATTGGTGTGTACCAGTGAGACGAAGAGGTTCTCAAACTGCAACGGGTGGAATAGAACTCCACGGGTGATCATCTCCTGCCACCAACGCGTGAACATCGCCTCGTCGGCGTATTGCTCGGCGTCTCGCCAGTCTTTGATCTCGTGATCGGAGAACCACAGTTGGAAGACTGTGCCAAGACCGTCTACGCGCGCAGCGATACCGCTATCGGCGGCGATCTTGCGCAGGCCGTCGGCCAGTCGATCACCAATGGCCCGCTGACGGTCATACAGGCCAGGCTCGGCTAGTACATCCATCGTGGCTGAAACGGCAGCACAGGCAACAACATTCGCGTTGTATGTGCCTGAGTGCGAGTATCGTCCCTCGGCGATCATGCTCATCGCTTCATGTGAGCCACCAAGTGCGGCAACGGGGAATCCGCCGCCGAGGCCCTTGGCTAGAGTGGTGAGATCGGGAGTCACTCCGAAGAATTCCTGTGCGCAACCACGGGCGAACCGGAACCCCGTGATGACCTCGTCGAAAATCAGCAGTGAACCGTGCTTGATGGTCTCTGATCGAAGCAATTCGAGGTAGCCAGGCTCGGGCAGGATGCAACCGGTGTTGAACACTGCGGGCTCGGTGATGACCGCAGCAATTTCGTGGCCTCGTTCGTTCATCAGCTTCACGAAACTATCTGGGTCGTTCCACGTAAGAACAATCAATGTGTCGGTGAGTTCCAGAGGCACGCCGGGGCCGGCTGCAACCGGACGAGGGCTCTGCTTCGGGCCTGCCAGTTTTGGATCAACGTGGTTGCTCCAATAAACCGTGTCCTGCCAGCCGTGGTAGTGACCTTCGAATCGAACGATCATGCGTCGACCGGTATGGGCGCGAGCCAGTCGTACGGCGCTGCCAACTGCTTCACTTCCGGAGTTCGTAAAGCGAACCTTTTCGATTCCTGGCACAGCGGCAACGACCTTTTCGGCCGCCTCGATTTCGAGTTCGTACGGCAACCCGAAACAGGTGCCGTACTCGGCGATGGCGTCGGCAACGGCCTTGGTGACTACTGGGTGCCGATGTCCAAGGATCATCGGGCCTAGGCCGAGCAGGTAATCGATGTACTCATTGCCATCAACGTCTGTGAGCCGTGAACCGGTGCCCTGCTTCATGAATGGGGGATAGGGGGACCAGCCGAACTTGACGGTTCGTGCACTACTGCCGGCGCCGGCCGGGATGGTTTGGCTGGCCCGCGCGAACAGTGACTTCGACGTAGGGGTTTGCGCGTTGTAGGCCGAAACGAACGACGATTCCGTCATGGTCTCTCTCACATCGTGTTGGCGGTCAAGGTTGGCCGTTGCCCGCAGAATCGTGGCCTGCGAGCCTTAGCGTCCATCGACTACCGATGAATATTGTGTATGCAGACCTTAGCAGTCGTTCCGATGATCTGGATCCCATGAACGGTGTCGTTAACTAAACCTTTGGTTAACGAATGGAAGATATTGACCATGAGCCAGAGTGCGTTTGGGGGAGTACCTGACGATCAGTCCGTCCGGATAAATAGAACGTAAAGCCGTCGACGGGATACACCTGTTCAAAACAATCAAATGGGCTCCCGTCCACCGAAAAACTGACGCCGCGAATTCGAGCAACGAGATCGCGTCCCGTCAGAGCCAGGCTCTTACGGTCGGCTGGTGTTGGTTTGATGATCTCAAGTTGTTGCTCCTCGTATGCGTCGACAAGTCCAAAGCGATCACCGAGAAGTTGATAGAGCGAGCCACCATGGCCAACGAGCGCATCACCGAGTTCAGGAGCCAAATCGACTGGTATGTAGGACGTTTCGCTGATCATCGGCCGATCGGCAATGAAACGGAGGCGACGAATACACCAGACGGCGGTCTGTTCTGTCATGGCCAACGCCGTACTGATATCTGCGGACGCGAATCCTTGGGTTACGTCCAGGAGCTTCGTACTGACTCGCTCGCGCTCAACTCCTCCGGTCATCGTGGCCAGCAGGCCGCCGGCCAATGCCGGGCTCGTCAGGATGCGTTCGGCGGCGACAAACGTCCCGACGCCTTGGTGACGACGGACGCGGCCAGCTCGTTCAAGTTCGTCAAGGGCGCGACGCACGGAAATGAGGCTGACGTTGGCGAGGTCGCCCAATTCCTTGTTGGTTGGGAGGCGATCGCCGGGCTGCATTTTGTTGTCGGCGATCATCGTCTCGATCAACGTCATGACCTGCTCGTACCGCAGTTGTTCGCGGCGGTCTAGCAGCATCGCGTAGCCCTCCCATCCGAATCGTTTATTGGATCAGACGATAGGGCATGTGCGGCGATTGTGTATATCGACAGGCACACTATGCGCTGTGTGTATATGGGCCCGTCTGTGTATGCGTGAGTGGGCGCGCTGCCGCCCGACAGATGATGCGCGGGCGTTTGGTGCCGGTAGTGGTGTTAGTCGCGGAATGTACGCGAGTAGCGGCAATCGTGGCGGCTCACCCAGACTGCGTGACCATCCACCACGGGCCCGATCGTCAACCGCTCGGGTAGCCGCGGATCTGTTCCCTCTCGAAACACACCGGGGGCAATTTCGACAAGTTCAACCGTGCCAGGTGCCTCGACGCCGTTGGGAGCGACGAGCCACAACTTTGAGTCGGCAGCAGCGATCCGTAGATGGGTAAACCACGGGCTAAATGAACGGTAGTGCCCGACAAATGAGGCGTATCGCTCGTCGACGCTGCCATCGTTACCGCGTGGAAGGGTGGGTCGTGGCGCGGCGGAATACGTTGGGAGTTCAAACAGTGAAACCGGAGTGTTCTCAACGTCACCGCGGACGAGGTCGAATGCGGCGCGTGCCAGCCATTGAGCGCCGGGTGCGTCGCCGGGCGCGTTGGTCAGGACGACAACCCCAAATCCGCGGGTGAGTTCACCTATCAAGAACGTCGAGTAACCGACCATGCCACCACCATGAGTGATGCACGGCTCGTTGTGGATGTGTTCGATGTTGATACCCAGTGCATAGCGGGAGTAACCGGGTGCCGGTTCGCCTCCTGGTGACGTTGGCGTGATCATCGCGGTATGCGACTCAGGAGTAAGGACGCGCTCACCGTCAAGTTCGCCACCGTTGAGCAGCATCGCGAGATACCGGCCCATGTCACCTGCGGTAGAAGCGATATTGCCATCCACGGCGGAGATCTCAAACCAGGTTGCGGGGGCTAGTGCGTCGCCTGGGCGCCATGGCTGATCCTCGTGAACCGGCTGGCTGCCAACCGCCATCCGGCTTCGATCGTCATCGGTGATCGTGGTGATGGTATTCGGCATATCGACGATGTCGAGTATCCGCTCCTTCATCACATCGGTAACCGGTTTGCCGGCGACGGCACTCACAACAACTCCGAGTGTCATGAAGCCAACATTCGAGTAATGAAAGATGGAATCAGGTGCGGAGCCGGTGTGGCTGGTGTGTAGTGCGTGAACTTGAGCGAGTTCGTCGGGCCACGAGTCAGACCCCATGATCAGGCCCGATGAATGGTCGAGCAGATGACGCAGCGTGAAAGGCGGAAACTCGCTCTGCACGCAGAACCATGGAACGTGCTGCTCGACGGTGTCGGTGAGTGCGAGTTTGTCATCGTCGACGAGCGCTAAAACCGCAAGAGCAGTGAAAGATTTGCTGATCGAGCCGATTTCAAACAGGTGATCGGTTCGCATGGGCGTATGGCCGGTGGGGTCTGCGAACCCAGCGCTGAGCGTGTGCACAACGTGCCCGCCTTTGACGATACCGATGCTCACACCCGGCGCGGCGAGGCCGTCAACGAAAGCTGTGGCCAGGGCGTGAAGCGCTGCTGTGGTGGGTTCACTCAGTTGTGCGCTGGGCTTCGAGTCATCCATGGGTAGATCTTGCCCGAAATCCTGGGGTCTCGTGGCCACGGCACCACCGAAGGCTGTTCGTCGCTGATGCGTCATGATTGAGCAATGGCAGTGGACGAGACGTCGGCGCGCCCGTCGTGGCGCGAGCGCGACCATCCGCGCTACAAGTGGGTCGCATTGTCGAATACAACGCTCGGCTTGACGATGGCCACGATCAATTCGTCGATCGTGCTGATCTCGTTGCCAGCAATCTTTCGTGGGATTGATCTGGATCCTTTGAATCCCGCAAATGTGAGCTACCTGCTGTGGATGTTGCTCGGCTTCTTGCTCATCACTGCCGCACTGGTTGTGACGTTCGGTCGACTAGGGGATTTGCAGGGTCGAGTTCGCATTTACAACATGGGATTTCTGGTCTTCGCGCTGTCCTCTATTGCCTTGTCGCTCGTACCGTGGAATGGGTCTGCCGGTGCTCTCTGGCTCATCGGATTCCGCGCCGTCCAAGCTGTTGGTGCAGCCATGATCATGGCTAATGCCACTGCGATTCTCACCGACGCTTTCCCGGTGAACCAGCGCGGTATGGCGCTTGGGGTAAACCAGGTGGCTGCCATTGCCGGTTCGTTCCTTGGCCTGGTGATTGGCGGGGTCTTGAGTGAGTGGCATTGGCGGGCAGTGTTCTGGGTCAGTGTGCCATTCGGCGTGATCGGAGCCATCTGGTCTTATGCGTCGCTGCACGAAGTGGGCGTTCGACATAAGGGCAAACTCGATGTGCCAGGCAACCTGACCTTCGCGCTTGGGCTCACGATGCTCCTTACCGGAGTCACGTACGGGCTTCAGCCTTACGGCGGCTCTGCCATGGGATGGGGTAACCCGTGGGTGTACGGCTCGTTGATCGCTGGAGTTGGTCTGCTCGTTCTGTTCGTTGTGGTTGAGCAGCGGGTAGACGATCCGATGTTCCACATGAGCTTGTTTAAGATCCCAGCTTTCGCACTGGGCAACCTTGCTGGCCTCTTAGGTTCGATCTCCAGAGGTGGCCTTCAGCTCATACTGATCATTTGGCTTCAGGGAATCTGGCTTCCACGCAGGGGTTACTCGTATGAAAGCACGCCTCTGTGGGCAAGTATCTTTCTGGTGCCGCTCACGATCGGGTTCCTGGTTGCCGGCCCCGTCTCCGGCTGGTTGAGTGATCGGTACGGAACCCGTCGCTTCACAGTTCTCGGCGCAGTGATCTCTGCGGTGTCGTTTCTCGGCTTAGTCGTACTACCAGTTGACTTCGCGTATGTGGTTTTCGCCTTCCTGATTTTCATGAACGGCGTTGGCTCAGGCATGTTCTCGTCACCTAATGCATCGGTGGTCATGAACAGCGTGCCGGCGGCGCAACGTGGCGCGGCTTCAGGAATGCGCATGACTTTTTTCAACGCGGGCTCTGCGGTATCGATCGGAGCCTTCTTCTCATTAATGGTTGTGGGCTTGGCGCATTCACTCCCGGCAACTTTGGCAACCGGCCTCATCGCGCAGAAGGTTCCCAGCGATGTAGCCCATCAGCTCGCGAGCCTTCCGCCGGTTGGCATTTTGTTCGCAGCGTTCTTGGGGATCAATCCGATTGCATCGCTACTTGAGCCGACCGGTCTGCTTAATGTGTTGCCGCCAGAGAACATTGCGACGCTTACGGGCAATCAATTCTTCCCAACGCTGATCTCATCTCCGTTCCAATCTGGATTGGCTCTTGTGTTTGGCATCGCGGCGGCGATGATGTTCATCGCAGCAGTTGCCTCGTGGTTTGCAAGTTCACCAATTGCAAATGTTTCGCAAGTTGAGAGTGGTGACCGGCTTGGCGAAGAGCCGAAAGACTATGTGCGCGTTGAGAATCCCGACGCCGAGCTAACCTAATCGAGGTGTGCTTGCAATGCGGCGCATCTCACTTTTTGGAATGAGTTTGGAAACTCGGAGCTGTTCTGTTTAGGTAAGGGCATGTCTGGAACCGCGCTCACACGTCGACGCACTGTCGACTTGATGCGTGTGTGTTCCTGCCGCTGTCTGCGCGTCGGCTAGCTGCCTAATCTCACGTAATGCGTGACGATTTCTCGCCACATTGACATGTGCGCCCGCTAGTCGACGAGGACGTACCTATCTTGCTATGCATCTGCGCCCGGATGGTCATCGCCGGGTTCAGCTACGCACGTCTACACGCCTTTTCATTCCCCTGATTATTGGAGTACTCGAATGTCTGTATTACCTGAAGTTATCGCCGCCAACGATGCCTACGTTGCCGATTTCGGCGACAAGGGTTCGCTTGCTCTGCCGCCGGCTCGCCAGTTCGCAATTCTTACCTGCATGGATGCGCGTCTCGACCCAGCAAAGTACGCGGGCTTGTCCGAAGGGGATGCGCACGTCATCCGCAATGCGGGTGGTCGGGCAAGTGACGATGCGATCCGCTCCCTTGTTATCTCGTACAAGCTTCTGGGTACCAAGGAGTGGTTCGTCATTCATCACAGCAACTGTGGGATGGAGTTCTTCACCGATGAGGTCATTCGTGGCCTGCTCTCAAGCAGTCTCGAGACCGCGGCCCTGGGTGCCGATGGCTTCACTGATATTGGTTCCGGCCCCGGATCTGAAGCGGGCAAGTACATCAACTGGCTCACCATCAAGGACAACGCCCAGAGCGTCGTGGAGGATGTCGAGCGGATTCGCAACCACCCGCTAGTTCCAGCGGGAATACCGATCTATGGCTACATCTACGACGTTGAAACCGGACGTTTGGTGGAGATCCCGCAAGCAACCAAGGTTGGCGCAGCCTCGTAAGGTCCGTGCACAAAGACATCGGTGGGAGAGTGGGTATGGGAGCCCCTCACCCACCGATGTCTTTGTTCGAGGTGTTATGGACGTGCTGCGCGGTTACGCCAACTTGAATGACGACGTCAATCGCGCGGTGGTGAGTGCCGCTCCGGTGTACGTCCGCACGTTGCCGGCGTTGTCCTGAATCCGGATGCGCCATAGGTTCCACGTGCCCTTGGGGCTCGATGAAGGTGCGAAGGTGTGCATCCGCCAAACGCCGTTCAGCGCTGTACCGCTGTAACGGCAGCGATTGATCGCGGCCTTAACTGAGCACAGGACGTCGGTCGTGACGAAAGTAATCGCCGGGGCCGTTGGCTTGGCAACAGACTTGTAGTCGACCCACATTTGCTTGACACCCGAGATGTTGTCTAGGGCGTGCACCTTGATCGCGGTGTCGAAGGTTCCGGCCGCGACCTTCACCGTCGGGTTCAGCACAGTGACCGCCGCAACGGTTGGGCCGTCGACATCGCCGATGCCCGTTTGCGTGAAGCTTGCCGAAGCGTTGGCATTGGCAAGATCGATATCAATATCGTCGAGCCGATTCTTTGCCGCATCGACCAAGCTAACGTTGGTCAACTGGTACGTGCCCTGAGCAGACCAGCGCTTCACCAGGAAGTAGACCAAGTACGAGCCATCGAGCGTTGTTCCACCGGCCTCGCGGCAGACGTACCCGTACTGGCCCACGAGCGCAGGAATGGCTGCAGGGGCCGGACAGGTCCGGCCGGCGTATGCGGAGGTGACAATCTCAGGAGCGAGGTACTGCGTGACACCGTTGACCACGATTGCGCGACGGAAGCGGGCGCTGAGCAAAAAGATCCCGGAGAGATCGTCAGTTGCGTGGACGCGCATCGACGCGATCGCGTTCTGTTGAGCCGAGTTGACGGACGCGGTGAGCATCTCTGTGGAGACCAACGCTGGCGCTACATCGTCACCGGCACCATTCTGGTTGAAGCCTGTTGTGGTGTTCTTGGTCCCGTAGTAGTCGAGATCGAGTCGCTTGGCCAAGCTGTCGAGAGCTTCAACCCGGTCTAGGGCGTACAGGCCCTTGGTAGACCATCTGGGTAGCTGAGTTCGCAGTTCGAAGATTCCGTTGGCGACAGTGCCCGATACCAAGCACATCGTTGTGTCACCATCAACGGGAGACTTGGCATGGTTTGCCGTCGTGCATTCCTTGCGCGCGTTAGCAGCGATGCGCAGCGAGGCGGCGAACACGACGATGTTCGCCTTAACGTCGGGTGCGGGATGGCGGTAGAACGTGAGGCGCACATCGGTGATGTTGGCCTTAGGCGAGCCCACGAGGCGCACACGCACCGCAACTTCGCGGTCCGCGGCACTGGTGTCGACACTCGGCGTCACGATTGTGACACCGGCAAGTGTTGGCGTGGTCGCCACCGTCGCGGCGGAACTGGTAGGTCCGCCCATAGCGAGCATTCCAAGGCTGAGTGCGGTGGCCGCGCATCCGGCGGTAAGTCTTCCCCGTAGATTCATTTGGCAATAGTAGGCATCACTTTTGTTCGGTGACCTGCTGGTTAACCGTTCCGGGGTAACAATTGCCCCCTAGCGGATCAGCAGCATTACTTACCGTGATCGCAACAGCGCTCAACGTCACCGTTCTATGCGAATTGAAAGAGTTGGTTTACTCGTTTGAGTAGACCAACTCACCTTCGACATACGTACGCGTTACCTGCGTGTCTGCAATGGTGTCCGCCGCGGCGGCGAACGGATCACGATTCAAGACGACGAGATCGGCATACGCACCCTGCGCAAGGTGGCCGGCCAGATTGTCGTTGTGCATGATGCGGGCGGTTCCGGAGGTGTAGGCGCTATAGGCCTGAGCCAAGGTGAGTTGGTTGTGCGCGTACAACGGCTCGGCGTAATCGCCCGTGGCTCCAGGGCCAACTCGATTTACCGCAACGTGCATACCCTCTAGCGGATTGGCCGACGAAACTGGCCAGTCACTACCTGCCGCGAGACGGCTGCCTGCACGAAGCAACTCTGCGAACGGATACTGCCATGACGATCGTGGCTCACCGAGGAATGGAATCGTGAGTTCATCCATTTGCACTTCGTGACATGCCCACAGCGGCTGCGCGTTAGCTGTTGCGTTGAGCCGGGCAAATCTCGGGATGTCGTCCGGATGTACAACTTGAAGGTGAGCTAGGTGGTGGCGGTTATCGGTTGGACCATTCTTTGCCAGCGCGACCTCGATCGCATCCAGTGCTTCGCGTACTGCGCGGTCGCCGAGCGAATGAAAGTGCACCTGGAAGCCAGCAGCATCAAGGGTTGTGACGTATTCGCGAAGTGCGATCGGATCCACGAAGCTCAGCCCTGAGTTCTCCGTCGAGCAACCGCAACCATCTAGGTAAGGCTCGGTCATGGCGGCCGTGTAGTTTTCGGCCACGCCGTCCTGCATGATCTTGATCGTGGTTCCCCGGAATCGTCCGACGACGGCTTCGGCACGACGATCGATCAGATCCTGGATTTGATCAGCACTGCGGTTGCGATCCCACCAGAGGCATCCCACGACGCGAGCCTTCAGGTCGCCATTGCGAGCGGCCTTGATGTACGTCGGCAGAATGTCATCGTTGCCGAATACCTCACCGACTGCGGCATCCTGCCAGCCGGTAATGCCGAGGGAGAACATGTGCTTCTGCGCAGCCATCAACCCGGCGTAATCCGCTTCCGGTGTAGAGCCTGGCACGAGTCGATCTACGAGAGACATGGCGCCCTCGTGCAGGGTTCCGGCGGGGAAGCCGTCGGGCTCACGTTCGATACGTCCGTCGCTGGGATCTGCAGTGGCTGCTGTAATGCCCGCGATCTCAAGGGCTTTGGTGTTCACCCATGCGCCATGACCATCGCGATTTGTTAAGAACACGGGACGGTCGGGGACGACCGCATCAAGCATCTGTCGTGTCGGAGTGCCGTTGGGGAAGTCACCCATGTGCCAGCCGGCCCCGCTGATCCACGCCACGTCGGGATGGGATTGGGCGTAGGCGCGTACTAGCTCAATCGTCTCGTCGGCTGAGTGGGCGCCATGGACATCGCATAGAAGCATGTTGACGCCGGCGAGCAGCGGATGGGCGTGCGAATCCTGAAAACTGGGGGACAGAAGCTTCCCGGAAATGTCGACGATGTCCGTGGACGAGTCGGTGAGATCGCGAATCTGCTCATCGGTTCCAATCGCGGCAATTCGTCCATCGCGAATCGCAACGGCAGCACGCTGCGGTGCACCGAGGGCTTCGCTGAAGATAGATCCGCCGACGAAAGCAGTGGTGATCTTTGAATCCGACATCGTCATCCTTATGTGCGCCCCGTGACCGATGTGGTGAACCTATCGGACAGTTTCCGATCAAGCAGTAAGTCCCGGGTAGTCGGCTCTGAATTGCTCTACTTCGTTCCGACAATGCAGCGGGCGGCGCCAGGGATGTGAACGCGCACATCCTTCATGTAGCTTCCCACTGAAGCAATCACACGATTCGCGATTCGCTCTCCGGTCGCTTCGTCTGTCTTCCGCAGAGCCGCAACCGCGAGCGAGACGTGCTCGCTCATCAGGACTCGCCGGTGTTCAGCCGCCGCGACGCCGGCTACATCCCCGTCTGCAGCCTCCACAGGGTGTTCTGGCCCGACCGTGAGGCGGCCGGACGCCCAGATCTGCACGTCCACGACCTACGCCGCACTGGAGCCGCAGTGGCGGCCACCACCGGCGCCACCCTCGCCCAGGGCAAGGTAATCGACCTCAAGGCCCGCAGCGTCACCGGCTGACTTCTGGGCTGAGCCAACAACCGGGCGCGTGGTAAGGATTGCGCCCTCATCGCAACTACCGCCGTAGGAGTTGAGGATTGAACCCGAGCCCTGGCATTTTCTTACCTTGTCAATGCGCCGTGAGCTACAGGCCTTTTGGGTCGAGCGGATGCGGTATCACCGTTGCATTAGTTGCCGGCTGCTCGATGATTACTCCCGCGAACAGTTCGGTAGCGCCGTGTGCCCGTCCGTCGTGCCTCGAAAGTTACCTCCGACGTCCCACCTGAGAGTAATGTCATCCCCGGCGGGTGGTTCTCGGACGAACTCCCCGATGCGCAAACCTAGGGGGGTTATGAAGCGCCGAATTGTCCTGATCGCGGTAGCAGTTGCCGCTTCATCGATTTGGGCGCCGCTGCTCTGGGCTAAACCGGCAATGGGCGGCTCGCAGCTAGAGATCCTGGTCGTTACGACAGGCAATGAGAGTGATGCTGAGGCGATCGCGAATATGTCCGCCAAGGACCCTCAGTACCGCACGGACGCTATGGCACTCATCGAGGGGTGGAAGTCTTCGATCGCGTCTGGTGACTCACTGGACTTGCGAGGCCTGACCTCGCCGCTCACTGCGCAAAGGCAGCTCGATCAGCTGTCGGCGCTGTCAAGTCGGATCAGCACACAGTTTGCATCTGTCTCGCACACCGCTGTCACGCAGCCGCCCGGAAGCGCCACCCCAGTGGAGTCGGCCGGAACGTCCCTCATTGCCAGCGACACGGTGGCAGTAGCGGCGGTGGATGGCGGAGATCCCAACTCTTTTGCGGTTCGGGGCGTCGTCGGGAGTGGTCGGACATCGTGGACCAAGATCGGGTTGATCGTTGCAGCGCACTTCTGCAACCTACAAGGCTGCCAAGCGGATACGGACCGATTCTCCTGCACGGTCACTGTCAATCCGGGCGCTGTCACGAGCAAGATCGGTTCCCCTCTGTGCTTGTACTCGCCGAACGCCGGAAACTTCGGCAATAAGCACTACCAGTTGTGGGCGATCAACCGCGGCAGCGTTGTCGGAAGCGCGAACACCGGCGATGTGTCGGGCTCGGGGACCTACTACGTCTCAAGTACAGGGTCCCTCCGCGGAACGGCGCTCACCGTGGCCATCACGTTGTGGGTCTTTCTCAATCCGTTCGGGTCGTACACGGCGGATGGCGCGAAGACGCCGGACGCTACTTGTCACACGACAGACAACGTCTGTGTCTACTGAGTCTGGGTGAGTGGAATGAGTCGAAACGAGTTGCGCACTTGAACAGGGAGCGAGTTATGCCCCGCCGGGATCTCGTTCCACGGGAGCTGGGCACGCCGGTTTGGATGGTCGCGCGGGGGGATTCCGCGACCGCCGTCTTTCACGGAGTTGCGGCAACGGAGGAGGGCGTCTTTTGCGTCCTTGACGTATTGGGTCAGGACTGCGATCTCTCGCTGGGATTTGGTCTTGATGGACCAGGCGGTTCGCAAGAGCCGCAGGTCTGGTTGGAGGTACTCAGTGCGGATGGCGATGTTGGCGATTCGCATCTGTCACAACTCGTAGCCGGGGAGGGCGGGCGATCTGACGACGGACTGGAGCGCTGGACGTTTCGACTTTGGTTTCCCCTAGACCTCGATGCAACCAAGTCCGCCACACTGCACATCCGCTGGGCGATGCTCGAACCGAAAGACGGCGAGGTGCAACTGTCCCTCGAGGCGCTGAAGTCCGCCGCGGCGCAGGCGGTGCGATTCCAGGACCTTAAAGTGCTTTGAGCAATCGGCCGCGAACGCGTCTCAGACGGTCAGCAGACAAGCGCATTGCAAGACCGTCGCTCCGCCAGACGAGAGCCCATGCGGGGCAATGGTTTCCCAGATTGTGCCGTTCTCTGACGTGCGATCGTTCAGAAGGTTGTCTGGTGCCAGAACGATGCTGACCGTTACAGTGACGACCAGGTGAGTGATGCTGGCACGGCTGGGCGTCGCATGGCTGTTCATCGCGAGGGGGGCAGAGATCGGCGATGGCGTCACGTTCGCGAACCTCCATTCCCCTCCCAGTGCCACGGCCAAACGATCAAGATCGCGGCGATGACTCCTCTGGCTCCACGAAGCGGAGCGCCCGGCAGGGCAAGAGGCGAATCACACCAGTGGAAGCCTCTGAAAGCCCCACGTGGCACGAAATGTGGCACGAGATCCGGAAAATCGCTGAAATCCCTTGTTACCATTGAAGAAGTTGAGTGCCCCCGGCAGGACCCGTCGAATCGCTTTCGCGATTCTCCGGACCTGACTGTGTCATGAGAACGCCCTTTCCTAACCCCGCACTCGTGCGAGGTTAGGAAAGGGCGTGCCCCCGGCAGGATTCGAACCTGCGCGCATGCCTCCGGAGGGCACCGCTCTATCCCCTGAGCTACGGGGGCCAGGAGTGCAATGACCCTATCAGCGCCCATGTCGGTAGGCTCACCCCATGACCCCCGAGGTACTTTCTGCAGCGATTCGCCACGCAGTTGTCGTATGTGTTGAGCGCGGCGATGTGAGTTTGGCACCAGAGCAGGTTCCGCACGAGGTCGTTGTGGAGCGGCCAAAGAACCCCGAGCACGGCGATTACGCGACGAATGTTGCTCTTGTGCTCGCAAAGCCCGCGGGAAGTAACCCGCGTGCTGTCGCGGAGCTTGTTGCCGGCCAACTGCGCGAGGTCGAAGGTATTGCCAAGGTCGACATCGCTGGGCCTGGCTTCCTTAACATCACCCTCGATGCAGCTTCTCTAGGCGAGACGGCTCGCAAGGTTGTGGTGGCGGGGGAGACGTACGGTCACATCGACCGCTACGCCGGCGTGCACTTCAACGTCGAATTCATTTCGGCCAACCCAACCGGTCCGTTGCACCTCGGTCACACGCGCTGGGCGGCGGTCGGCGATGCCCTGGCACGCGTCCTTGAAGCAGCCGGCGCCACGACGGCCCGCGAGTTCTACATCAACGACCGTGGCGTGCAGATGGATAAGTTCGGCCAGTCGATCGAGGCCCGCGCATTGGGCACCGACGTACCAGAGGGTGGATATCAGGGCGCCTATGTCGACGATCTTGCCAAGCAGGTTGTCGCGGCGGACCCGAACATCATCAACCTGCCTGAGCCAGATCGTTATGAGGCGTTCCGCGAGGCAGGATATGCCCTGCAGCTTCAACAGCAAAAGGACGTGCTCGACAACTTCAACACCCACTTCGACGTCTGGTACTCCGAGCGCACCTTGCACTCGTCGGGTGCGGTTGATCGTGGCTTCGAGAAACTGCGCGCCGAGGGTCACGTTTTCGAGTTAGACGGCGCAACGTGGCTGCGCACAAGTGAATTCGACGACGATAAAGACCGAGTGCTTATCAAGGCTGACGGCGAGCTCACCTACTTCGCTTCGGACACCGCTTACTACGTTGACAAGCGTGCCCGTGGCTTCGACGTCTGCATCTACCTGCTTGGTGCAGATCACCACGGCTACGTTAATCGACTTCGCGCTGTGTCGGCCTGTGCTGGCGACGATCCGGACGTCAATATCGAGGTGCTGATCGGGCAACTCGTCAAGATGTTCAAGAACGGTGAAGAGGTCAGGCTTTCGAAGCGCGCTGGCAACTTGATCACCCTTGAAGATCTGGTTGACGAGGTCGGCGTAGATGCGGCCCGTTACTCGCTGATTCGGTACCCCGTCGACAGTCCGTTGACGCTTGATCTCGATCTACTGGTTTCGCGCACGAACGACAATCCGGTCTATTACGTTCAGTACGCTCACGCTCGGATTTCGTCTGTCCTACGTGGCGCCGCGGATCTCGGAATCGATTGGCGCACAGCGGATTTCGACCCATCGCTACTGACTCACGATCGCGAGGCATCGCTCCTTGGGGCCATCGCGGAGTTCCCACGGGTGGTGGCCTCAGCATCAGAGCTTCGAGAGCCACACCGCATCGCACGCTACCTCGAAGAACTTGCCACGGCCTATCACAAGTTTTATGACGTCTGCCGGGTGCTACCGGGTGCAGACGCGGAGCTCGAGCCAATCAACATTTCTCGACTCTGGCTCTGCGCCGCCGCTCGTCAGACCTTGGCCAATGGCCTTGGGATTCTGGGAGTGAGTTCACCGGAACGGATGTAGTCGTGGTACTCAGGCCGTCGACGCGAGTTCGCAGGCCGCGGGTAGCCTTGTCCCATGCGTGCACATCCAGCCGGCCCCCGTCATGGCGACATGGTCTCTGCCTTGGGTACGCCAACCGCACCTGTTGATTCAGAATCACTGCACGAGCTGTCACCAATCGTCTGGCCGAAGAGCGTCTTGCGTGCACGTGGAAAGGACCTCACAGCACAGTCGCTCGAGGTGGCCGGTGTCGATGTTCGCGACATCGCCGATGAATTCGGCACCCCGCTTTTCGTTCTCGACGAGGCAGATTTCCGTTCACGTGCAGCCGCTTTTCGTCGGGCGTACGACGATGACGAGATTCCGGGCACGGTGTATTACGCAGGTAAGGCATTCCTGTCTGCCACCACGTTGCGCTGGCTCGCCGACGAGGGTCTCAACCTCGACGTGTGCTCAGGTGGGGAGTTGGCGCTGGCCTTGCGAGCAGGGTTCCCGACTGATCGCATCTCGTTCCACGGAAACAACAAGAGCCATGACGAGATAGATGCCGCAGTTATCGCCGGAATCGGCAGTTTCGTCATCGACTCCTTCGAAGAGATCGCCCGAGTCGCCGCGGCGGCAACGCGACATGATGTGATCGTCAACGTTCTGGTGCGGGTAACCGTCGGCGTTGAGGCTCACACGCATGAGTTCATCGCCACCGCGCACGAGGATCAGAAGTTCGGGCTTTCGTTGAGTACCGGTGCCGCTGCCGAAGCGATCCGACGGATCGTGAAACTGCCGTCCCTGAACCTGATCGGCCTGCACTCGCATATTGGCTCGCAGATTTTCGACGAGGCCGGCTTCGAAGTTGCTGCCCACCGACTCGTCGGACTTGCAGCCGCAGTGCGCGATGAACATGGCTTCGAGGTTGACGAACTCAATCTTGGTGGCGGCATGGGGATCGCGTACCAATCCGACGATGATCCGATGACGGCCGATGAGATGGCGAGCCTACTGCGCGGGATCATCAAGCGCGAGTGCGCCGGTTACGGCCTTCGCCTGCCGCATATCGCCGTCGAACCAGGCCGAGCGATCGTTGGTCCGTCAATGTTCACCCTGTATCGCGTCGGCACGGTGAAAGAGATCGACCTTGGTAACGGACATGCTCGTCGCTATGTCAGCGTCGATGGTGGAATGAGTGACAACATTCGCACCGCCCTCTACGACGCTGAATACACGGTTCGGTTGGCTTCGCGGGTGTCAGAAGCCGACGCAGTGCTATCCCGCGTGGTCGGTCGGCACTGCGAATCTGGTGACATCGTTGTGCGTGATTGCTGGCTTCCAGGCGACGTGACCGCTGGTGACCTAGTGGCCGTGGCCGCCACGGGTGCCTACTGCCGCGCGATGGCCTCGAACTACAACTACGTGCCGCGCCCAGCCGTTGTGGGCGTTTGTGAGGGTAAGGCCAGTCTGGTTCTTCGCGGGGAAACCATCGACGACCTACTCGCCTTCGATCCTGCGCTCTAGCCAGAGCTGGCAGGTGGCTGGTGTTGCCGGCCACCCGTTGTTCACCCTGAGTAAAGACCGTCTAGTGATGATTAGGCCGAATGTGCTGAAAAGTCGCGGGTCGGTGTCCCAACCTTGGCCCGTAAATGGCACGCTAGGTAATCGCGAGTACGACTCGTATGAACTTTTCACTGTCTAAGGAGCGCGATGAGCACCCCAACCGAAATCACCGTTGCATTGCTCGGTGGTGGCACGGTCGGTAGTCAAGTAGCCAGGTTGCTCGGCGAATCAGCCGGTGACCTCACGGCTCGCGTGGGTGTGCCGCTGCGCTTGACGGGTGTTGGCGTGCGCGACACGTCGAAGGCTCGCGATGGTATCGACGCATCGCTCATCACAGGCGATCTCGAGGCGCTGGCTGCATCGGGTGCCGACATCGTGGTCGAGGTTATGGGCGGTATCGAGCCAGCGCGTTCATTGATCTTGTTAGCCATGGAGAACGGCTCCTCGGTGGTCACCGCTAACAAGGCGCTACTCGCTGCCGACGGTCACACCCTGCACGCGGCGGCGGAAAAGTACGGCGTTGACCTTTATTACGAAGCCTCGGTTGCCGGTGCCATCCCGCTGCTTCGCCCGCTGCGAGAGTCGTTGGCTGGCGACAAGGTTCGGCGAGTGATGGGCATCGTGAACGGCACCACCAACTTCATCCTGACGAAGATGGATGAAGAAGGAGCCGACTACGCCGAAGTACTTGCTGAGGCGCAGGCCTTGGGCTATGCCGAAGCGGATCCCACTGCCGACGTCGAAGGGCATGATGCTCAGGCGAAAGCCGCGATCCTTGCTGGCTTGGCTTTTCACACCCGCGTATCGATGGATGACGTTTCGTGCGAAGGAATTTCGAAGGTTTCAGCGCAGGATGTTCAGGCCGCGCGTGAGATGGGTTTCGTCATCAAGTTGCTCGCCATCGCTGAGCTAAGTGAAGACGAGCAAGGAGTTATCGTTCGCGTTCATCCGTCGATGGTGCCCCGGAATCACCCGCTTGCTGGTGTTCGCGGCGCCTTCAATGCCGTGTTCGTCGAAGCCGAGTCGGCTGGCCAGGTCATGTTCTACGGCCGCGGTGCGGGCGGTGCGCCAACAGCATCAGCGGTCCTGGGAGACATCGTCGCAACCTCGCGAAATCGCGTGGCTGGCACCCGCGGACCGGGTGAATCAACGTACGCAGATCTTGACGTCCGCAACATCGGTGACGCAGTGACTCGTTACTACGTGAACCTGCATGTTGCTGATCGCCCAGGTGTGCTTGCCGCAGTGGCGCAGGCATTCGCCGACAACGGGGTCAGCATTCAGAACGTGCGACAGGATGGTCACGGCGATGAGGCTGGACTCATCGTGCGCACCCACACTGCTCGTGATTCAGATCTTGCTGCGACGATGGAGCAGTTACGCCGCAACGACGCGGTACGTGCTGTAGTCGGTGTCATGCGTGTTGAAGGTGAGGACGGTCGATGAGTGCGACTGCGGGAGCGCCGCAATGGCGTGGAGTTATTGAGGAATACCGCGATCGCCTTCCGGTGACGGAGAAGACCCCCGTAGTCACCTTGCGCGAAGGCGGCACACCGCTCGTTGCTGCATGTGTACTTTCCGAGATGACGGGCTGCGAGGTATGGCTCAAGGTTGAGGGCCAGAACCCGACCGGATCTTTCAAGGATCGCGGCATGACGATGGCAATCTCGATGGCCGCCCAAGAGGGTGCAAAGGCCGTCATCTGTGCCTCTACTGGCAACACCTCAGCTTCAGCAGCGGCCTATGCCGTCAAGGCCGGAATGATCTGTGCAGTTCTCGTGCCGCGCGGCAAGATCGCGATGGGAAAGCTAGCCCAGGCCCTGGTTCATGGAGCCCACCTACTTCAGGTAGATGGAAACTTCGACGACTGTCTCACCCTTGCACGTAAGTTGAGTGAGCACTACCCAGTCGCGCTCGTTAACTCGGTTAACCCAGCACGCATCGAAGGTCAAAAAACTGCGGCCTTCGAAATCGTCGACTTCCTTGGTGATGCGCCGGATATTCACTGCCTCCCGGTCGGTAACGCTGGCAATATCACCGCGTATTGGAAGGGTTTCACCGAGTACAAAAACGATGGAATGGCTACCAAGCGACCACGTGAGTGGGGATTCCAAGCCGCTGGTTCAGCCCCCATCGTCAATGGTGCTCCGGTGCTATCACCGTCAACAATCGCTACGGCTATTCGCATCGGTAACCCCGCGTCATGGGAGCAGGCGATCAATGCCCGCGATGAATCCGGTGGACGTATTGAAGCCGTCACTGATCGAGAGATTCTTTCTGCCTACCGCCTGTTGGCATCGAAGGAAGGCGTTTTCGTCGAGCCGTCCTCGGCCTCCTCTGTTGCCGGCCTTCTGCAGCTACATGCGGCCGGTCAACTCGACCCCGGTCAGCGCGTAGTGTGCACGGTTACGGGCCACGGTCTTAAGGATCCTGAATGGGCCATTGCCGGGGCGCCAACACCGCAAGGTGTCGCAGTTGACGCACATGAGGCTGCGGTAGCGCTTGGCTTGGTCTGAGGTATCTGATTGTCACGTACGTGTTTCTGCCGTTGATATCGATTCAGGGAGGTTGCGATGAGCGTGAGCGGACGTCCCACCTTCCGTGCCGCCGCTACCCGGGTGCGCGTTCCAGCAACCTCGGCCAATTTGGGTCCGGGTTTTGACGCATTCGGCCTTGCGGTCACCCTCTATGACGATGTTGTCGCTCAGGTGACGGACGAATCTGGTGTCCGCGTCGATGTTCACGGCGAGGGGGCCGACGGCGTACCCCGTGATCATCGTCACCTCGTCGCCAAGACGATGATGCGTGCATTTGACGCCATGGGTGGACGACCGCGCGGGTTGGATTTGGTCTGCGCAAACCGCATTCCGCATGGTCGGGGCCTCGGCTCATCTGCTGCTGCGATTGTCAGCGGATTGGTTCTGGCTCGTGCGTTGGTTGTCGGTGGTGATGAGCGACTCGTCGATGCGGATCTACTTGAACTAGCGGTCGAGATTGAGGGCCACCCCGATAACGTCGCGGCATGTCTCTATGGCGGAGCAACGATCGCGTGGACCCGTGCCGCAGGCGAGCATCCGCTGATTGGCGTTTTGCCACTGTCACCGTCACCTGACATCGTCCCAGTTGTCTGTGTGCCCAGCACGTCAGTTGCTACCAAAAAGGCCAGATCGCTTCTGCCAGAACATATTCCACATGCCGATGCTGCGTGGAATGCTGCGCGTGCAGCGATGCTGTCGATCGCATTGACGCAGCGAACCGATCTGCTCTTTGAGGCGACGGACGATCGTCTACATCAGCACTACCGTCGTTCGGCATTTCCACGCAGCAGTGATCTGGTTGAGAAATTGCGCGCCGCTGGTATTCCGGCTGCCATCAGCGGAGCTGGCCCGACGGTGATCGCATTTGCCACCGCTGACAGCGCTGCGGATGTTGCGTTACTGGCCGGCGCTCGGTTCACCACAGACATTCTTGGCATCGATCGCGAGGGTGCTCGGATCGTCGCCCTGGACTCCTGACCTGTTGTAGACCCAACCGTCTCGGCTTCGGGTACCGCCATCATGATGACGTGTTTGACCGTGGGGGAGACGCAGCCTCGTTCGGGGTGATACTCTGGGAGTGCTCCTGAACCTTTTGATCCGGTCCTCTCCGGCAAAAGCACTGGTAAACGGGCCTCCCAATATCTTGACACTCGGGATCCTTCCCGCCCGCCTCCGGAAGGATGCAGTCGCTTCCACTGACGTTCATCTGAACGCCGTGAGCGAACGCGTACACCCACCGATGGATGTGCGTATGACACCTCCGTCTCGGAAAGGTTTGCTCGGTGACCGAGACCACCCAGAACACCCGTAAGTCAGGCGGCCTCTCGACGATGCTGCTGCCCGAACTCAAGTCGCTTGCCGGCTCGCTGGGAATCCCAGGTGCGTCGGGGATGCGCAAGGCCGATCTTGTGTCGGCCATTAGCGCCAAGCAGGGCGGTGGATCATCATCCCGTCCAGAACGCTCCGCCAGTTCAGAGGCGCCGGCCCGTGAGCCGCAGTCCGCTGAATCAGGTGAGCGCCCAGAGTCGCGTGAATCGCGCCCGACGGATGAGGCTGGCGATCGTGGCCCGCGTCAGAGTCGCCAGCGTGACCGCGGCCGTGGACCACGTACCGATCGCGAACCGCGTCAGGATTCGGGCTCTGCCGATGATCGTTCGGCGGCACAGTCGTCGGACGCCACCAGTGAACGCACGAACGACCGCAATAGCAGTGATCGCAACAGCAGCGATCGCAACAACAGTGATCGCAACAGCAACGATCGCAATAGCAGTGATCGCAACAGCAGTGATCGCAACAGCAGTGAACGCAACAGCAGTGAACGCAACAGCAACGACCGCACGAACAACGATCGGAACAACAACGCCGACCGTGGCGATCAGGGCGGGTTTGATGACGACCGCAATGGCCGCAATCGCCGTCGCCGTCGGGGCCGTGATCGTCAGGGCACCGGCTTTGAACGCAACGATCGCAACGATCGTCAGAGCCGTGACCGTCGCCCACGTGGCATGGAGGGCGACTTTGAATACAACGAGGATGACGTTCTCGTTCCAGTAGCCGGCATCTTGGACATCATGGACAGCTACGCCTTCGTCCGCACGAGTGGCTACCTGCCAGGTCCTAACGACGTCTATGTCGCGCTATCGATGGTGAAGCGTTTCGGACTTCGCAAGGGCGATGCCGTCACAGGCATGGTCCGCCAGCCGCGTGAAGGTGAAAAGCAGCAGAAGTTCAATCCTGTTGTTCGCATCGACACCGTGAATGGTGCAGAGCCAGAGGCGTCCAAGGGTCGAGTCGACTTCAACAAGTTGACCCCGCTCTACCCGCAGGAGCGGTTGCGCCTTGAGACTGAGCCAGCGAACCTCGTAACCCGAGTTATCGACTTGGTTGCCCCGATCGGTAAGGGTCAGCGCGGTCTGATCGTTAGCCCGCCGAAGGCAGGTAAGACGATGGTTTTGCAGGCAATCGCCAACGCCATCACAACCAACAATCCTGAGGTCCACTTGATGGTCGTCCTGGTTGACGAGCGTCCTGAGGAAGTCACCGATATGCAGCGCTCGGTTAAGGGTGAGGTCATTGCCTCGACCTTCGACCGCCCTGCCGAGGATCACACCACGGTTGCTGAACTCGCCATCGAGCGAGCAAAGCGCCTTGTGGAACTTGGCCATGACGTCGTCGTACTTCTTGACTCGATGACCCGCCTCGGTCGTGCCTATAACTTGGCAGCACCAGCAAGCGGGCGAATCCTGTCCGGTGGTGTTGATTCAGCAGCCCTGTACCCGCCAAAGCGATTCTTCGGTGCTGCTCGCAACATCGAAAACGGTGGTTCGTTGACGATTTTGGCAACGGCACTCGTCGAGACCGGATCCAAGATGGACGAGGTCATCTTCGAGGAGTTCAAGGGCACCGGAAACATGGAGCTCAAACTCGATCGCAAGCTTGCTGACAAGCGGATCTTCCCTGCGGTTGACGTTGATTCATCAGGTACCCGTAAGGAAGAAATCCTGATGGCACCAGATGAGCTCAAGACCGTTTGGAAGCTGCGTCGAGTACTTCACGCACTTGATCAGCAGCAAGCCATTGAATTGCTGCTCGGCAAGTTGCGCGAGACCAAGAGCAACATCGAATTCCTGCTTCAGGTACAGAAGACCACTCCGGTCGCTGTGGGTTCGTCGAACGACGACGAATACTAGGCGCACTGTTTCGTCCCGAAATCGTCACCATTTGGCCGTCACGGGTCAGCGGTGGCACACTTAAAGTCCGCAGGTATGGCGTCAGTGTCATCCCTAAGGTTCCGGTTCACGCACCAGGTGCGACCCGGCGCCACGAAATGAGGAGTTAGTCGTGCAACCCGATATTCACCCCAATTACGTCGAGACGACGGTTACCTGCAACTGCGGTAACTCGTTCACGACCCACAGCACCCGTCCCAGCGGTCAGATTCACGCTGAGGTATGCAACCAGTGTCACCCGTTCTACACGGGTAAGCAGAAGATCCTTGACACCGGTGGCCGCGTTGCCAAGTTTGAGAAGCGTTTCGGTGGCGGCAAGAAGGCCGACGCTTAACACGTGACGTTGGGGCGTCGCATGACCATTGACGCCGGCGAAATGCCGCGCATCTGGTTATTGCGACGCCCCACTTTCATGTTCTGACCGTGATTGTCCCAAGGCGATAGCCGCCAGTTGTTAGCCGCCAGTTGTTAGCCGCGATGTACCGCGGACTCGTTATTCACTTTCGGGAGTCGTCGTGTTTGAGGCAGTTGAAGCACTCGTCGACGAGTACGTCGATCTTGAAGGCAAGCTTGCCGATCCGGGCATTCACGCCGATCAGAACGCCGCCCGCAAGTTAGGCCGACGTTATTCGCAGTTGCGTCCGGTGATCTCCACATACCGCGCCTGGCTACAGGCTGGGGAGGATCTCGAGGCGGCACGTGAGCTTGGTGCCGACGATCCAGCCTTCCGTGCTGAGGCTGAGGCGTTGGCGATCCAGCAGCAGGAACTTGCCGATCACCTTGCTCTCCTTCTCATTCCTCGGGATCCCCTTGATGACTCAGACGTCATCATGGAAATCAAAGCCGGTGAAGGTGGCGATGAATCGGCACTGTTCGCGGGCGACCTCTTGCGCATGTACCTGCGCTATGCGGAACGACGTGGCTGGGCGACCGAAGTTATCGAGTCTGAGCAATCAGATCTGGGTGGCTATAAGGACGTCACGGTTGCCGTGAAGTCTCGTGGTGTTGCTGAGCCTGGTGAATCACCGTTCGCTCGTCTCAAATACGAGGGCGGTGTACATCGCGTGCAGCGTGTGCCGGCGACGGAATCACAAGGCCGCATCCATACCAGTGCCGCGGGTGTTCTGGTTCTGCCGGAAACTGAGGATGTTGAGGTCGAGATCGATCCCAACGACCTACGTATTGATGTGTACCGCTCGAGTGGTCCTGGTGGTCAGAGCGTTAACACCACAGACTCGGCCGTACGCATAACGCATATTCCCACTGGCGTCGTCGTGAGCTGTCAGAACGAGAAGAGCCAGCTGCAAAACAAAGAGTCGGCCATGCGTATTTTGCGCGCGCGTCTGGTCGCATTGGCTGAAGAGGCGGCTGCCAAAGAAGCCTCAGATGTACGTCGTTCTCAGGTCCGTACCGTCGATCGAAGTGAGCGAATCCGTACCTACAACTTCCCGGAGAATCGCATTAGCGATCACCGAGTGGGATTCAAGGCATACAACCTCGATTACGTTCTCGACGGTGAACTCGAACCGATGATCCAAGCGTGTGTTGACGCTGATCTCGCGGCCCGGATGGCTGCACTGGGCGACGCGTCCTAATGGCCGCATGGACGCCGCCTCAACGAACGCTTCGCGACACCCTCGTTGATGCGGAACGGCGGCTCGCTGGTGCAGGGGTGAGCACGCCGAGAGTTGATGCCGAACTCCTACTGAGCCATGTCCTTGAGATTCCGCGTGGCCGGCTGTTCCTGTCTGATCCGATCGACGCTGGTGATCAGGTTCGTTTTGAAACCCTGATTGCTCGACGTGCTTCTAGGGTTCCTCTACAACACCTCGTTGGGGAAGCGCCATTTCGGCACCTCGTACTACAGGTTGGCCCCGGCGTTTTCGTACCGCGGCCAGAAACCGAAACGGTCGCTGAGTTCGCGATCCGCACGCTTCGCGAGAGTGCCGACGAGCGGCTTGCCGTCGATCTGTGCACCGGCTCGGGCGCCATTGCCCTGGCTTTGGCCACTGAAGTTCCAGGCTCAATTGTTCACGCCGTTGAGCGTGAAGATGATGCGGTGGAGTGGACGCGTCGCAACATTGATGCCCTACACGATCAGCTCGTGGCAGTAAATTCCCAAGTGGTTCTTCACCATTCGGATGCAACCACCGTGCATGAGCACTTACTCGCCAATCTCAATGGCCGGGTTGATGTGGTCGTTACGAATCCACCGTACATTCCGACGGCGGCTGTCCCACGCGACCCTGAGGTGCGTGAGTTCGATCCGCCCGCAGCGCTCTACGGAGGCGCTGATGGACTTGAGGTTGTTCGTGGAATCGTCCATGCTGCGTGGTCGCTACTTCGGCCTGGCGGTGCGTTAATCATCGAACACAGTGATCAGCAGGGTGAAGCTGCCGCTGATCACGGTGTACCGCACGTCGTCAGAGCGATGGGCTTTGTGGACGTTGCTGATCACGTAGACCTCGCCGGCCGCGATCGAGTGACGACGGCTCGTCGTCCTTAATGTCTGACGCGATCGGCGAGCGTTACCTGCCGAATCCGGATCAATACGGCAGGATCATGGTGTGACGCTGACCTTTTACATGGATAACCCCGTCGATCGGATTCGCGGAATCTCGGCAGCGGCAACGGCCGTGGGCCGGGGCGATCTTGTCGTACTTCCGACCGACACCGTGTACGGCATTGGTTGTGATGCCTTTTCGCCCGCATCCGTTACAGCACTGCTTGCCGCAAAGGGCCGCGGTCGCGATATGCCCGTGCCTGTGCTCGTGGGTCACCCAAATGTCGTTGATGGTCTTGCCTACGATCTGAGCCCAGTTGCCCGCGACCTTATCGACGGTTTCTGGCCCGGTGCGCTTACGGTCGTCGTGAAGGCCCAGCCGTCATTGGCGTGGGACTTGGGGGATGTGGACGGAACAGTGGCAGTGCGGATGCCGCTGCACCCTGTTGCAATCGAAGTTCTGCGCATGACGGGCCCCATGGCTGTCAGCAGTGCCAACCGATCGGGATCTACGCCGGCCACCACGGCCGAAGAAGCCCTCGAGCAATTGGGGGAGGATGTGGCGATCTACCTCGAGTCGGGACCGTGTGGTGAGCCAATTCCGAGCACCATCGTTGACCTAACCGGCACAGTGCCGCGGGTGGCTCGACTTGGCGCGATCGATCTAGACACCCTACGCACTGTCTGCCCTGAGATCGTTTCCGACTAGAGTGCACGCATGACGACGCCGACACCTGCTTGGGGCCCGGACTTCTCCGCCCTCCAAGCTCTTGATCCAGACATCGCTCGCATCCTCTTGGCTGAGCGTGACCGCCTCAATGCTGGCCTTCAGTTGATCGCCAGTGAAAATTTCACCTCACCGGCCGTGCTTGCAGCATTGGGTTCAACCCTGTCGAACAAGTACGCCGAGGGATACCCCGGCCGCCGTTACTACGGTGGCTGCGAGGTTGTCGATGAAGCCGAGTCGCTCGCGATCGATCGCGCCAAGGAGTTGTTCGGCGCTGATCACGCCAACGTCCAACCACATAGTGGTGCAAGTGCGAACATCGCCGCCTACGGTGCGTTCTGCAAGCCGGGCGATACTGTTCTGGCGATGGCCCTGCCACATGGTGGCCACCTAACCCATGGTGCTGGTGTTTCTTTCAGCGGTAAGTGGTTCAACGCCGTGCATTACGGCGTAAGCCAGACCACTGAAGACATCGACTATGACCAGATGCGTGACCTTGCTCGCGAGCATCGTCCGAAGATGATTATCTGTGGTGGATCGGCGATCCCGCGTTTGATCGACTTTGCGGCCTTCCGTGAAGTTGCCGACGAAGTCGGAGCCATCTTGATGGTTGATGCGGCCCACTTCATTGGTCTTGTTGCAGGCAAGTCCATTCCGAGCCCAGTGCCGTACGCGGACGTCGTCACATTTACCACCCACAAGGTTCTGCGTGGCCCACGCGGCGGCATGCTCGTGTGCAAGGCTGAGCATGCGGCCGCTCTAGACAAAGCCGTCTTCCCGATGATGCAGGGCGGTCCGCTCATGCACGGTGTGGCGGCCAAGGCTGTTGCCCTCAAGGAGTGCGCAACCCCGGAGTACCAGGCATACACCCGTCAGGTGATCGCCAACTCAATCGCGCTCACCGATTCGTTGGCCGAGCACGGAATGCGACCTGTCTCGGGTGGTACCGACACCCACTTGTCACTGCTCGACCTGCAGGGCATTGGAGTGACGGGTGCCGAGGCTGAGGCCCGTGCGGGTGCCGCCCGGATCGTTCTGAACAAGAATGCGATCCCATACGATCCGGCACCGCCGAGCATTGCCTCAGGCATCCGGGTCGGAACGCCGTCAACGACGACGCAGGGCATGAATGAGGACGATATGCGGGTGATCGCCTCCCTGATTGCACGTGCCGTCAAGGACACGGACGGTTCGGATATCCCGCTGGTGGCCGAGGAAGTCTCAACATTGGTGGCAAGTAAGCCTGCTTATGCCGCATAACCAGGAATCCATAGGACACTAGAAACGTGCGCGAGTACCTCCTGTGCCTTGTGATCGCTGCGGCGGTCACCTACCTGACGACTCCGGTCGCGCGGGCATTGGCGTTGCGCTGGGGTGCCATGGCGCAGGTGCGAGATCGTGACGTGCACGATAAGCCAACGCCGCGCATGGGTGGCTTGGCTATGGCCGCAGGCTTGTTGGCGGCCATGGCGGTCGCCCGTGAATTGCCGTTGATGAGTTCGGTGTTCCACGGGTCATCAGAGCCAAAAGCCCTGCTGCTCGCTGCGGGAATTCTTGTTGTCCTAGGCATGATCGACGACAAATGGGGATTGGATGCGCCGACGAAGTTCGCCGGCCAAGCTCTAGCCGCAGCGGTGATGGCCATGCAAGGCATCGCGATCGTCTGGCTGCCCATTGGTGGCACGTTCGTACTGGATCCGGTGACGTCGGTTCTGTTAACCGTTCTCGTTGTTGTGGTTTCGGTGAATGCGATCAACTTCATTGATGGACTTGATGGACTAGCCGCAGGAATCGTCGGCATTGGTTCGCTGGCGTTCTTCACGTACTCGTATCTGCTGTCGTACGAGTACGGGTTCACACGAGCGACGTTGGCGGCCCTCACCTCGGCGATCCTGGCTGGTATGTGCGCCGGATTCCTGCCGCACAACCTGAATCCGGCTCGGATCTTCATGGGGGATACCGGATCCATGCTGATCGGCCTGCTGCTGGCTACGTCGGTGATCACGCTGGTGGGTCAGCTCGATCCCAATGTCATCGCAGGCCCGTCCTTCGTACCCGCGCTTCTCCCGATCCTTCTGCCCGCCGCCGTTTTGGCGGTGCCGATGGCCGATCTGCTCTTGGCAATCATCCGACGCACCAGGGCTGGCCGAAGCCCGTTCACGCCGGATAAGCAGCACCTGCACCACCGACTCCTCGAACTCGGCCACAGCCAACGGCGCGCAGTCTGGCTCATGTACGCATGGACCGGACTGCTGGCATTTAGCGCGGTCAGCCTTGCCTTTGTACCGCCGGGAGTGGCGGCCCTGTGGTTTGCCTGCGGTTTCCTGGCTCTGGTCTTGGCAGTGCGCTGGCCGAAGTTGCAGGCGGCTCGCCAGTAGGTGCTTGCGGGTCTTCCGATGTACCTCGTGGCTGGCACATCACCCACCTGGCCATGGGCCGATTACCGTTCTGAGGCCTGATTTTCTTGGATCTTGCGACCGCCGACCACTGGGATCGACCCGGTGCCTTGGCGTGTATGATCCGCTATGAAACGTCACCTTCGGCAATTTCTGGGGCAGTCCATGACTGAGCAGGAACCAACGCCGGATGAGCCGACTTCCGTGAAGGAACTACCCGGAGCCCTAGCCTTTGTGGGGATGGGTACGACCATCGCGGGATCGGTCGGATTAGGTGTCGGATTGGGATTGTGGGCAGATTCACATTGGGGCAGTGCCCCGTGGGGATTGGTCATTGGTGTCGTGATTGGATCGGCCCTAGCAGTTGCCGCTGTGGCCGGCCAGGTTCGTCGCTACCTGTGAACGACATGGCTCGAAACGCACTAAGTTCTGTCGGAAAGTTTGGTCCGAGATTCATCCGCATGAGCCGCGCACCGGCTCACGACTGAAGGGGTAGAGATCACCGTGGCTTTCTCCGACCTTCAGGCCGGCACTCTCGAAAAGATCTTACGCCCCACGGTATTTGCCGCGATCGGCATCGGTGTTGTCGCCGCCTTGATCGCATGGTGGCTCGGTGCGCCGCTGGCAAGTTACGGAATCGCATTCGGTGTTGGGGTTGCGATTTTGAATGTTCGGATTCTCGGTAGCGGAGTCATGAAGGCTCAAACCGACGAGCCCGACGGCAAGCAAATCAAGGGACTTCTCCGCAACAGTTCGGCGATGCGGTTGGTGCTGATCACTGCCATTGTGATTGGGTTAGTGCTCTGGATGCCCCCTCTTGGTATTGGTGCCATGGTTGGGCTGGTAATTTTTCAGATTGCATTCGTAGTAAATGCGGGACGAGCGGTGGTTTCGTCACGCGCACTGCTTACTGATTCGGCTCCGACGTCCGCGTCCGGTACCGTGTCAGCGCCAGAAGAGACCGGGTGAGAGGTAGACAGTGAACTTCCTGACCAGCGCTTTGCTCGCCGACTCAACTATTGACGTCGGCGGTCACGCGGCTCAGATCGAGGTCTTCGGTATGAAGATCAACATGGACATCGTGTGGGCGACACTATTCGCCGCCGCGGTCGTCCTTGGTTTTGGCTTCATTGCTCGTAACCGCGTCACCTCCGGCGTACCTGGCAAACTCCAGCTCATTTGGGAAACGCTTGTTGAGCAGATCAGCGGGATTGCGGAGTCAGCAATCGGCCCACAGGCCAAGAAGTTCGTTCCTCTCGCGGTCGGCCTTTTCACCTTCATCCTGACCTGTAACTGGATGGAACTGATCCCGAGCGGTCACAATCCCGAGTGGCTCCCAGCACCAACGGCCGACGTTAATCTTCCGCTCGCTATGGCCGTGACGGTCATCTTCCTGGTGCACTACAACTCGATCAAGGCGCGCGGAGTCGGTGGCTACTTCAAGCACTACCTGACTCCGTACCCGGTGATGCTGCCGATCAACATCATCGAAGAGGTCACCAAGCCAATTACGCTCACTTTCCGACTCTTCGGAAACATCTTCGCCAGTGTGTTGATGGTCTCGGTTCTGACCGCGCTGCTGCCACTGTGGGCCGTCCCGATCGGTGAGTTGATCTGGAAGCCATTCGCCATGTTCATCGGCGGTATTCAGGCCTTCATCTTCACGCTTTTGACTCTCATCTACCTCGGTATCGGAATGTCAACCGAGGAACACTAAGATCTACCGACACCTCGGTTCGTCGAGGTGTCGGATGTACGGCACGACAGCTCAAACTGAACGAACTGCACGGAATTATCAGCACGATCACCTAAGCAACAGCAGTCAATGCACGAACCCGAACAGTGGAGGAAGACATGGCAGACCCAGGGCTCGATAGCGCGATCCGTATCGCGGGCGCCCTCATCGGTGGCGGATTGGCGCTTGCCGGTGGTGCTGCAGGCGCAGCTATCGGTGACGGTCTCGTCGGTAGTTCGACGATTCAGGCAATTGCTCGTCAGCCAGAGATCGAGAGCAAAGCACGTCAGTACTTCTTCCTGACCGTTGGTCTGGTTGAAGCTGCGTACTTCATCAACCTGCTCTTCATGGTCGTTTTCGTTTACGTCTTCTCTGCAAAGTAGAACCTTGGCTTACGCCAGTCCCGGACTGGCATTTGAGAGCACGACGTAGTTGGAACCGAACTGGAGAGCGTTGAAGTGGGAAACCTAGCTGAGGACATTTTCCTCCTGCCGAACGGCACATTCTTTGTCGAGTTGGCAGTGTTCCTGTTCATCGTCTTTGCATTGATGAAGTGGATTCTTCCACCCATCAATAAGGCGTTGGAGGACAGGCAGAACCAGATCCGCACCTCACTTGAGGCTGCGGATGTGGCGGCTGCCGACGCTGCTGCTGCCGACGCTGAGCGCCGTGCTGCACTCGAAGAAGGTCGACGTCAGGCAAGTGAACTCATTGCCACTGCGCAGGCCGATCGTGCCTCCATCGTTGATGGTGCACGTAAGGAAGCGACCGATGCTGCTGCGGCAGTGACGGCGCGAGCAGAGGCATCGTTGAGCGCCGAGCGCGCCTCGACGTTGGCTTCACTTCGTCGTGAGGTTGGCACCCTTGCCATCACGCTTGCGGGCAAGGTGGTTGGTGAGTCGCTAGCCGATGACGAGCGTGCTCGTGCAACGGTCGACCGCTTCATCGCTGATCTCGAAGCACAGGCGAACGGAGCGTCGAACTGATGCTCGGCTCATCGCGTCAATCCCTCTCGGCGTTGCAGGCATCTGTTGATGCCCGTCGCGACGAGCCGGGCTTTGATGCCGTGTCTCCTGACTTGCTTGCCGTGGCTGGTGTTCTGGGTGGCGAGAAGTCGCTCAGCGTGGCCCTGGCTGACGCTGGTCAGGCAGCGCCGGTACGTACTGGAATCGTGGAGTCACTCTTCGCTTCGCGGATCAATCCGGTGTCACTGGCCATCCTCAAGGACATCGTGTTGGCACGATGGTCTAGTGAGCTAGACCTTGTTGAGGCAGTGGAATCAACGGGTGCACAGGCTGCGTTCATCGAGGCTGAGAAGCAGGGTGTTCTGGATCGAGTCGAGGATGAGCTCTTCACCTTCGGTCGCGCCGTAGATGAGTCAGCGGAGCTTCAAATGACGCTCACCGACCCGTCACTGGGTGCTGATCGCAAGGGCGCGATTGTTCGCGACATCGTTGGTCCGACAGCGAGCCCCATCACGACCGAACTTCTCACGTATTTGGCCGGCAACCTTTACGGTCGACGACCCGCCTCGGCCGTTGAGAATCTGGGCCGCATCGCCAGTGAGCAGCGCAGTCAGGTTCTGGCTGAGGTGCGCACGGTGATCGCGCTCACTGATGAGCAAAAGTCACGGCTCACTGCGGCACTGAGCACGCTGCAGAACCGCCAGGTTCGCCTCAACGTCGTCATCGACCCTGAGGTACTGGGTGGGATTGTCGTGCGGATCGGTGACGATGTCATCGATGGAAGTGTGGCCGCACGTCTTGAACAAGCTCGCCGCGCTGTCACGGTCTGACCGTAAAGCGCTCTGAACGACCGAAAGCACTGCACGAACTGATTCGCTGAAAGAACTGCACGATCTGAGTGAATTGAACGAGCACGACCTGTACATAGCAAAGACTTGACCAGATTTGATGGCGTCAACAACGGCGCGAGGAAGAGAGCAGGACACCATGACGGAGCTAACGATCCGGCCGGAGGACATCCGCGACGCGATCGAGCGGAACGTCGAGTCGTATGCACCCGAGACAACCCGTGAGGTTGTTGGGCGCGTTGTCGAGACCGGTGACGGAATTGCGCGCGTAGAGGGTCTGCACTCGGCGATGACCAACGAGTTGCTCGAATTCGAGGGCGGCTTGCTGGGTCTGGCGCTCAACCTAGATGTACGCGAGATCGGTGTCGTCCTCCTAGGAGACGGCTCGAAGATCGAGGAAGGTCAGTCGGTCAAGCGCACCGGCGAGATCCTTTCGGTACCGGTTGGGGATGGCTACCTCGGCCGGGTCGTTGACCCGCTGGGTAATCCCATCGACGGCCTTGGCGCGATCGTCCCCGAGGCACGCCGCGTGCTTGAACTTCAGGCACCATCGGTTGTTCAGCGTCAGCCCGTTAAGGAGCCGATGCTCACCGGGATCAAGGCCATCGACGCCATGACTGCTATCGGTCGCGGACAGCGCCAGTTGATCATTGGTGACCGTCAGACCGGTAAGACGGCCGTGGCCATTGATACGATCATCAACCAGAAGCAGAACTGGGAGTCAGGCGACCCCAAGAAGCAGGTCAAGTGCATCTACGTCGCGATCGGTCAGAAGGGTTCCACGATCGCTGCGGTCAAGGGCGCCCTTGAGGATTACGGCGCGATGGCCTACACAACCATCGTTGCTGCTCCTGCTTCAGACCCCGCAGGCTTCAAGTACCTCGCCCCGTACACCGGCTCGGCCATTGGCCAGCACTGGATGTACCAGGGCCAGCACGTTCTGATCATCTTTGATGACCTGAGCAAGCAGGCCGAGGCCTACCGCGCAGTTTCGCTACTGCTGCGTCGTCCGCCGGGCCGCGAGGCTTACCCCGGTGACGTCTTCTACTTGCACTCACGTCTTCTCGAGCGTTGTGCAAAGCTCTCTGATGAGCTTGGCGCTGGTTCGATGACGGGTCTGCCCATCATCGAGACGAAGGCCAACGACGTGTCGGCGTACATCCCGACCAACGTTATTTCGATCACCGATGGTCAGTGCTTCCTTGAGTCTGACCTCTTCAACTCGGGTGTTCGCCCAGCTATCAACGTGGGTGTTTCAGTTTCCCGCGTTGGTGGTTCGGCACAGCCAAAGGCCATGAAGAAGGTCGCTGGTCGCCTCCGTCTTGACCTGGCTCAGTTCCGTGAGCTTGAGGCCTTCGCCGCATTCGGTTCAGACCTCGATGCTGCTTCCAAGGCTCAGCTTGAGCGTGGATCGCGTCTTGTTGAGCTACTCAAGCAGGCTCAGTACCAGCCGTTCCCGATGGAAGAGGAAGTCATCTCCGTGTGGTGCGGTACCACCGGCAAGATGGATGACGTCCCGCTGGAAGATATCCGTCGTTTCGAGCGTGAATTCCTCGACTACCTCAAGCGCGATCACGTAGGTGTCATCGAGAGCATCCGCAGCAGTGCGGATCTGTCCGACGACAGTGTGCGTCTTCTCGAAGGTGCAGTTGCAACGTTCAAGCGCAGTTTCATCACCAGCGCAGGTCACTCGCTGGTGAACGAAGCTGCCGTAGCTGCGCTGGCCGAAGAAGAGGTCGAGCACGCCGCGATTACCCGGGTCAAGGGCTGAGGTTCGCTGACACATGGGTTCCCAGCTCAGGGTCTTCCGACGACGGATCAAGTCCGTCCAGGCGACCAAGAAGATCACGAAGGCGATGGAGCTTATTGCTTCCTCGCGCATCGTGAAGGCTCAGCAGCGTGTTGACGCTGCGAGTCCTTACACGCGTGAACTGATCCGAGCGATCTCAGCGGCTGCCTCGACGCACACTGGTAATCACCCGCTCCTTGAGACCAACGTGGTCGATCGCAAGCGCGCGGCCGTGCTGGTCATTACCTCGGACCGTGGTCTTGCTGGTGGCTACTCGTCATCTGCGATTAAGGAAGCTGAGCAATTATCTGTTCTGCTCTCGTCGCAAGGCCTTGAGATCGTGCCGTTCCTTGTTGGCCGCAAGGCTGTTGGTTACTACAAGTTCCGAGGCCGAGCGATTCGCGCCTCATGGACTGGGTTCACCGACCAGCCGCAGGTTGAGAATGCCAAGGAGATCGCGGCCTCACTCATCGAGGCTTTCCATTTGCCATTGAACGAAGGTGGTGTTGACGAGATCCATATCGTTTACACGAACTTCCAATCGATGGTTACCCAAAATCCAGTGGTTCGTCGCATTCTTCCCCTCGAAGTTCAGGAGAAGACCGCCGCTGAGGCAACGGCAGCAGGCCAAGGCCCGTTCCCGCTGTACTCATTCGAACCATCGGCGAAGGCAGTTCTCGATGCACTTCTTCCGAAGTACGTCGAGAATCTTGTCTACACATCACTGCTGCTTTCAGCAGCCTCAGAACATGCAGCTCGTCGTCGGGCTATGAAGGCCGCGACGGATAACGCAGAAGAACTGATCAAGAACCTGTCACGACAGGCAAACCAGGCCCGCCAGGCCGAGATTACCCAAGAAATCAGCGAGATCGTCGGTGGCGCCGACGCACTCTCCGCATCCGCATAGGAGTCGAGGAATACCATGACTGCAACGACGCAAACTTCGGTTGGTCGCGTAGCTCGAGTGACCGGACCGGTCGTCGACGTGGAGTTCCCCGTCGAAGCAATGCCTGCGCTCTACAACGCACTACATGTAGACGTGGACTTCGGCGGTGAGGGTGGCCAGCGCACGCTGACCCTCGAGGTCGCTCAGCACATTGGTGACAATGTGGTCCGCACCATCTCCATGCAGCCCACCGACGGTCTCACCCGTGGTGCTGCCGTTACGGACACCGGTGACGCGATCACCGTGCCCGTTGGCGACGTAACCCTTGGCCACGTGTGGAACACCCTGGGCAAGCCACTCGATGTGCCGGAGTCTTCACTCCAGATCACCGAGCGCCGCGGAATTCACGCACAGGCCCCCTCCTTCGATCAGCTCGAGTCCAAGACCGAGGTCTTCGTCACGGGTATCAAGGTCATCGACCTGCTCACCCCGTACGTCAAGGGTGGAAAGATTGGTCTGTTCGGTGGTGCCGGTGTCGGCAAGACCGTTCTGATCCAGGAGATGATCAACCGCGTCGCCGAGCAGTTCGGTGGTGTGTCAGTGTTCGCCGGTGTCGGTGAGCGTACCCGTGAAGGTAACGACCTCTTCGGTGAAATGACCGAGTCGGGCGTGATCAACAAGACCGCACTCGTGTTCGGTCAGATGGATGAGCCGCCGGGCACACGTCTTCGCGTTGCTCTCTCGGCCCTCACGATGGCCGAGTACTTCCGTGACGTTCAGAAGCAGGACGTTCTACTGTTCATCGACAACATCTTCCGCTTCACGCAGGCCGGTTCTGAGGTATCGACCCTTCTGGGACGCATGCCGTCAGCGGTGGGTTACCAGCCAACGTTGGCTGACGAGATGGGCCAGCTGCAGGAGCGCATCACCTCGACGCGTGGTCACTCGATCACCTCGCTCCAG
>CANGPO010000016.1 GCA_947455705.1 Actinomycetota bacterium
CGATGCTGTGTCACGCGGGAACACGAAGGGTCGGTGTGTGACCTCGACGGCCAACGATGCGACCGTGGCGTTCCCCACGGCCATCGGGTTTCAGGTCGAGGGGGTCGATGCACCCGTTGAGCTCGACGGCCTAGATGATGTGGTCGGACATGTGCGGTTGGTGCGAGATCTGACAGGTGAGATCAATGTTTGAACCGAGGCAGGATGCTCGACCCACCGATACTCCATGGCCTACCGTCGATTGGAATCCACCGCAGAATCTAGTTCTCGTAGGGGACTGGGTTGAACTTCGTCCGTCGGTGCCCGCTGATGGGGCCGAGTTGCGGGCCGCCTTGGCAGCAGACGAGGTGTGGAAGCACATTCCTGGCGGGCCGCTGGTCGACGATGCCGCCGCCGAGGCGTGGATCCAGGTGACGATTGATCGTGGCTGGTTCCCGTGGACCGTGCGGCTACGCCGGGATGTGGGTGAGCGCAGCGTAGGCGCGGTGGTCGGGTGGACCTCATTCTTGGACATCTCCCCAGCGGACGGTCGAATCGAGATCGGTAACACCGCTTACGACCCGGGAGTGTGGGGGTCGTCGGTCAACCCTGAAACCAAACTGCTGCTTCTGACGTACGCGTTCGACTCCGTCGGGATGGGCCGGGTTCAGCTCAAGACTGACATCCGAAACCATCGTTCCCAGCAGGCGATCGCGCGGCTGGGCGCACAGTTTGAGGGCGTTTTACGCCGCTACCAGCGCCGCGGTGATGGCACGGTTCGCGACACAGTCATGTTCTCGATCACGGCTGAGGAATGGCCTGCAGTGCGGGCTGGGCTCGAAACCCGCGTCGGTTAATCGACCCGCTGCTTTGGCCCCCGCTGGCACTAGGCCGTACTCTTGCGTCAATCCGTCGCATTGGGAGTCGATATGAGCACTGAATTCACGCCAAACCCCGCACGTGGCCAAGAGGTCTACGACCTGGACCGCGCGCACGTATTCCACTCGTGGTCTGCCCAGGGCCCGTTGAATCCCATGCTCATCGCCGGTGGCGAGGGTTCGTACGTCTGGGACTACGACGGTAAGCGCTTCCTGGACTTCTCCAGCCAGCTGGTGAACACCAACATCGGCCACCAGCACCCAAAGGTCGTAGCCGCAATTCAGGAGCAGGCAGCAAAGCTTGCAACGGTGGCTCCCCAGCACGCGAACGAGGCACGTGGCGAAGCTGCGAAGCGCATCGTTGACCTTTCGCCGGAAGGTTTGAACAAGGTCTTCTTCACCAACGGTGGCGCGGATGCGATCGAGAACGCGATCCGTATGGCCCGCTTGCACACTGGTCGTCGCAAGGTGATGTCGTTCTACCGCTCGTACCACGGCAACACCGGTGCTGCGATTGTTGCCACTGGCGACCCACGCCGCTGGCCGAATGAGATGGCTGAGGGTCACGTGCACTTCTTCGGCCCTTATCTCTACCGCTCAGCGTTCTGGGCTACGAGTGAGGCCGAGGAATGCGAGCGTGCACTACAGCACCTCGAGAACGTCATCACGTTCGAGGGACCAAACACCATCGCAACCATTCTCGTTGAGACGGTCGTTGGCACTGCTGGTGTGCTGGTTCCGCCGCCCGGTTACCTCGAGGGTGTGCGCGCACTATGCGACAAGTTCGGCATCATCTTGATTCTCGACGAGGTCATGGCCGGCTTTGGTCGTACCGGTGAATGGTTCGCCTTCAACAACTTCAACGTGAAGCCCGATCTTGTGACCTTCGCGAAGGGTTCGAACTCCGGCTACGTCCCCGTCGGCGGTGTCATCATCAGCGACGAGATCGCGGCCACGTTCAATGAGCGGGTGTTCCCCGGTGGCCTCACGTACTCCGGTCACCCGCTGGCCTGTGCGTCCATCGTCGGATCGATCGATGCGATGAAGGAAGAGGGCATCGTTGAAAACGCTAAGCGGATTGGTGCTGACGTGATTGGCCCAGGGCTTCGTGACTTGGCCGAGCGTCACAAGGTGATCGGTGAAGTGCGTGGTCTGGGTGTCTTCTGGGCGCTTGATCTGGTTACCGATCGTGCAACGCGTGAACCACTGGCTCCCTACGGTGGAACGTCGCCTGCCATGGGCCAACTGGTTGCCGAGTGCAAGAAGCGCGGTCTGCTGCCCTTCACCAACTTCAACCGCCTCCACGTCGTGCCGCCATGCACGGTCAGCGATACCGAGGCCAAGGATGGTCTGGCCATTCTTGATGAGGTCTTCACGCAGATCGACTCGCACTACGTCGGCGCCTGATTTCATCTGCACCGTTGGTTAGGTTGTCCGTATGACAACTGCGCCTGAGGACTTACTCGATACCGTTCAGCAGCGTCAACTTGCTGCGAGCCTGTTTAACCGTGTCTGGGATCTCCTAGATGCCGGCGACAATCGATCGGCGGACGAGACGGCCGAGATGATTGATGCCGCCCACGCGAGCCGTTACCTGTGGCGTCGCTTAGGCGGTAAGGAGCAAGCCGTCGTGGGCGAATGGCAGATTAGTCGCGCGTACGCATCGGCTGGCCTCGGTGCCGAGGCCGTGCGTCACGCAGAGTTGTCAGAGCAGATTCTCGGCGACGGTCTGGATTGCTCTGATTGGATCCCGGCTTCCGTTCATGAGGGTATGGCGCGAGCGCTCTTGGCCTCTGGCGATCACACGGCGGCTCGGGCACTTGCAGCCGCTGCTGTCGTCGCACTCGATCGCATTTCCGATCCAGAGGATCGCGAACTGATCACTTCCCAGTTGGCTGAACTCAATCTGGACTAGGTCGGTTAGCCGGTTTGTTCGGAGCATGTCCGATCCCATGACCTGGTGTCGATAGGGTCTGCGTATGAAGGTACTTGTACTCGGCTCGGGCGCCCGTGAGCACGCCATCGTGCGCGCTCTCAGCCAAGATCCTGATGTCACGCAGATTCACGTAGCCCCCGGTAATGCCGGTATTGCCGCGGACGCGGTTGTGCACGCGCTGGATCTCACAGACGCGATGGCTCCCACCGCTCTGGCCAGCGAGCTAGGTATCGACTTGGTGATCATCGGACCCGAAGGTCCGCTCGTTATTGGTGCCGCTGATCGACTGCGCGAGGCTGGTATCAACGTCTTCGGGCCGAGTGGTGCGGCCGCGCAACTTGAAGGAAGTAAGGCCTTCGCCAAAGAAATCATGGCCGAGGCAGGTGTGCCCACGGCCTTGGCACATGTATGCGACACCCGCGCCGAGGTTGAGGCGGCACTCGATCAGTTCGGTGCCCCGTATGTTGTGAAGGACGATGGCCTGGCAGCGGGCAAAGGCGTGGTCGTCACCGATGATCGGGCCGAAGCGATCGAACATGCGCTGTCATGTTTTGAAAAGCAAGATGGCCGGGTTGTGATCGAGGAATACCTTGATGGGCCAGAGGTTTCGCTGCTGTGCATCACTGACGGACTTGCTGTCATACCGCTGCTGCCCGCTCAGGATTTTAAGCGGGTATTCGACGGTGATCTCGGGCCCAACACCGGCGGTATGGGTGCCTACGCACCCCTGCCCTGGGCACCAGCAGGCATGGTCGAAGAGGTTGTCGCACGGGTTGTGCAGCCGACGGTTGATGAACTTCGACACCGTGGCACGCCATTTTGTGGCGTGGTTTATGCAGGTCTTGCGCTCACCTCGCGTGGTGTCCGAGTTATCGAATTTAACGCGCGGTTTGGCGATCCGGAGACCCAAGTTGTACTTGCCCTGTTAAAGACGCAGCTGTCCCATGTGCTGGAGGCAGCGGCCACTGGGCATCTGGCGGATTTCGGACCGCTTGCGTGGCACGAGGGTTCGGCCGTAACCGTCGTCGTTGCAGCCGAAAACTATCCTGCGAACCCAATGACCGGTGATGTTGTGACTATCCAAGACGGGCTTGGTGAGGCCTATGTCTTGCATGCCGGAACCAAGCGTGACGAACACGGTGCGGTTGTTACGGCCGGTGGACGCGTTCTGTCGGTAGTCGCGACGGGAGCAAGCCTTGGGCAAGCCCGCGAGAACGTGTACGTCGCGGTGAATCATGTGGAGATTCGAGGGAGCCACCATCGCAGCGATATTGCGTTGGCAGCTGATGAAGGCCGGGTGCACGTACCGTCCTGAGCGCGGCGTTTGTTCCTTGAACGCGGAGTTGAGAGACTAGGGGCCTCTGCACCGCTGACAGTGAAGGCTCCACATGCCCAGCACTCCGCTGATCCCTGATGTTCTGGCTTCGAGGTACGCCTCGACGGCGATGGCCACGATTTGGTCGCCTGAGCACAAGATCATCCTTGAGCGTCAGCTGTGGGTGGCTGTCCTGAAGGCTCAGCGTGAGCTCGGCGTTGACGTGCCCGATGGTGTGATCGAGTCCTACGAGGCGGTCGTCGAGCAGGTAAATCTTGACTCCATTCGCGCCCGCGAGGCGGTAACTCGTCACGATGTGAAGGCCCGTATCGAGGAATTCTCCGCTCTCGCCGGACATGAACACATCCACAAGGGGATGACGAGCCGCGATCTCACCGAGAACGTTGAGCAGCTTCAGATTTTGGCGTCGCTGAATGTCACCCGTGACAAGGTTGTCGCCGTTCTTGCTCGCCTGGCCGCAGGTGCGATCGAGTACGACGAGCTCGCGATGGCTGGCCGATCACATAACGTCGCCGCCCAGATGACGACGCTAGGTAAGCGGTTCGCATCGGCTGCAGACGAACTCCTCGTCGCGCATCGGCGACTCGAGGAATTGATTACCCGCTACCCGTTGCGGGGGATCAAGGGGCCGATGGGTACCTCGCAGGACATGCTCGATCTGCTTGACGGACGTTCGGACAAACTGGATGAGCTTGAGGATCGCGTGGCCGCTCATCTTGGCTTCTCGCAGGTGTTCACCAGTGTTGGCCAGGTGTATCCGCGGTCTCTGGATTACGACGTTGTCACCGCTCTGGTTCAACTTGCCGCGGGTCCGTCGTCGTTTGCAACGACGATTCGCCTCATGGCCGGTCTTGAACTCGTGACCGAGGGTTTCAAGGCAGGCCAGGTCGGCTCAAGTGCCATGCCGCACAAGATGAATACGCGTTCTTGTGAGCGGGTTAATGGGTTCTCGGTCGTCTTGCGTGGCTATGCATCGATGGTGGGTGAACTGGCCGGAAACCAGTGGAATGAAGGCGATGTTGCCTGCTCGGTAGTACGTCGCGTCGCGCTGCCTGACTCTTTCTTCGCGATCGACGGCTTGCTCGAAACGTTCCTCACGGTGCTGGATGAGTTTGGTGCCTACCCGGCGGTGGCCGAGCGAGAACTGTCGCGCTATCTACCATTCTTGGCCACGACTAAGGTGCTCATTGCTGCTGTTCGCAATGGTATTGGCCGTGAGACCGCGCATGAGGTGATCAAGGAGCACGCGGTAGCTGTTGCCTTGGACATGCGTCAGCGCGGATTGGAGGGCAACGATTTGTTCGCCCGACTCGCGGCCGATGGACGACTTGGGCTTACCTCGGATGATCTTGCTGCGCTCATCGCCGAGCCGATGGAATTCACCGGGGCTGCACGTGCACAGGTGTCGGCAGTGGTAGATGAGATCGAGCACCTAGTGGCTGAACGTCCCGATGCGGCCGTGTACTCACCTGAGCCGATCCTGTAGCTCGCATCAACGGTAGGGTTTTTGTTGTTCGGCATTGTCACGATGGATGGAGTTCGGTGAGCATTACTGATCCTGGTTACGACCTGCCTGAGGGCTACACGCACATTTACTCAGGCAAGGTTCGCGACCTCTATCGCACACCGGACGATCGGCTGCTGTTCGTGGCCAGTGACCGAATCTCGGCGTACGACTGGATCCTGCCAACGCCGATTCCTGATAAGGGCCGCATTCTTACGGCGATGTCCCTGTGGTGGTTCGATCGAATCGACGACATCGTTCCTCATCACGTGATCTCCACGCGAGTGCCAGACGCTGTGGCTCGGCGCGGGATGATCTGCGCGAACCTCGACATGTTTCAGGTCGAATGTGTGGTGCGCGGGTATCTGGCTGGCTCGGGGCTGACGGAGTACCGCGAAAAGGCATCGATCTGTGGGGTGAACCTGCCACCGGGTCTTAAAGACGGATCGCGGCTGCCGAAAACTATCTTTACGCCGGCCACTAAGGCACCGCAGGGCGAGCATGACGAGAACGTCACGTTCGATGAGGTCATGGCAGTTATCGGTCAGGAGGAGGCACAGACTCTGCGTCGACTCAGTCTGGCTGTGTACGAACGGGCAGCGGAAATCGCTGATGACCGTGACCTCATCCTGGCCGACACGAAGTTTGAGTTTGGTACCCAAGCGGACGGCACGATCGTCTTGGCCGACGAAATCTTGACCCCTGATTCCTCGCGGTACTGGCCGGCCGATGGCTGGGAACCCGGACACGCACAGCCGTCATTCGACAAGCAGTACGTGCGTGACTGGCTAACCTCGCCTGAATCTGGCTGGGATCGACACTCGGGTGAGGCACCGCCCCCACTGCCAGATGAGGTCGTGGACAGGACGCGCGATAAGTACATCGAGGCGTATGAACGTCTCACCGGAAAGCGTTTCAACTAACACCCCTATACCCTCCACAGCGTCGTGGCTCGGGACCGATAGGATCAGATCTACCGTCAAACCCTGGGAGCGTGCCGTGGCCCGCGTCGTAGTCGACGTACTTCTCAAGCCCGAGATCCTTGACCCGCAAGGTAAAGCCGTCGAGGGAGCGCTTGGCCGGCTAGGCCTTGCTGGCGTCTCGTCGGTTCGTCAAGGTAAAACCTTCACGATCGATGTCGATGGCGACTTAGATGACGCGAGGCTCGCTCAACTACATGAGTTGGCCGGCAGCCTGTTGTCTAACCCAGTGATCGAGGACTACTCAATCCGTGAGGTCACGGCGTGACCAGTGGGATGCGCATTGGGGTCGTAACATTCCCCGGCTCACTCGATGATCGCGATGCCGCTCGAGCAGTACGGATCGCAGGTGGTGAGGCCGTCGCTCTGTGGCATGCCGACGCCGATCTTCACGGAGTCGATGGAGTCGTTCTACCGGGTGGTTTTTCATACGGTGACTATCTGCGCTGTGGAGCGATTGCTCGCTTCGCCCCCGTCATGACTCCGCTGATCGATGCAGCCAAGGGCGGGCTCCCAATCCTTGGTATTTGCAACGGTTTTCAGGTGCTTTGCGAGTCACACCTCTTGCCCGGTGCGTTGGTTCGTAACGACCATCTGCATTTCATCTGCCGCGATCAGAAGCTTCGCATTGAAAGCAACTCAACTGCGTGGACATCAGATTTTGAAGTTGGCCAAGAAATCGTCATTCCGCTGAAGAATGGCGAGGGCGGCTACGTCGCAGACGACAAGACGCTCGATCAGCTTGAGGGTGACGGGCGAGTTATTGCTCGCTATCTCGACATCAACCCAAACGGTAGCCGTCGCGATATTGCCGGAATCACCAACGAGCGCGGAAACGTTGTCGGCCTCATGCCGCATCCCGAGCATGCCGTTGAGGCGCTGACTGGTCCAACGACGGATGGTCTTGGCTTCTTCACGTCCGTTCTAACGAGCCTGGTGAATCGATGAGCCGCCACGTAGACACAGTTATCGACGCTGCTGCCAATCCTGATACGTCGCAGCCGTTTGCGGAGTTGGGCTTGAAACCCGATGAGTATCAGCAGATCCGCGAGATCCTCGGTCGTCGACCAACCTCGGCCGAGCTCGCCATGTACTCAGTGATGTGGAGTGAGCATTGCTCCTACAAGTCGAGCAAGGTGCACCTGCGTCAGTTTGGCGACAAGAAGCCGGAAACCGATGCGCTACTCGTAGGTATCGGTGAAAACGCTGGTGTTGTGGACATTGGTGATGGCTGGGCGGTGACCTTCAAGGTCGAGTCGCACAATCACCCCTCGTATGTCGAGCCGTATCAAGGTGCCGCGACGGGTATTGGTGGAATCGTCCGCGACATTCTGTCAATGGGTGCTCGCCCGGTTGCTGTTATGGATCCACTTCGTTTTGGCGCCGCTGACCATCCAGACACTCGTCGAGTTTTGCCCGGCGTTGTTGCGGGTATCGGTGGCTACGGGAACTGCCTTGGCCTGCCCAATATCGGTGGTGAGGTTGTCTTTGACTCCTCGTACCAAGGCAATCCGCTTGTGAACGCTCTTTGCGTCGGCACGATGCGTCACGAGGACATCCATCTGGCCAGTGCCAAGGGTGTCGGTAATCTCGTCGTGCTCTACGGCGCCAAGACCGGTGGTGACGGAATTGGTGGTGTCTCAGTGCTCGCCTCTGAGACGTTCGACGAGGGTGGGCCGGCCAAGCGCCCAAGCGTCCAAGTTGGCGACCCATTCATGGAGAAGCTACTCATCGAATGCACCCTCGAGGTGTTGCATGCGGGCTTGGTCGAGGGTATTCAAGATCTTGGTGGCGCTGGAATCTCATGTGCAACAAGTGAATTGGCGAGTAATGGTGAGGGCGGAATGCACGTCCGCCTGGACGCGGTTCCGCTGCGCGATGCCACGCTAACCCCTGAAGAAATCCTGATGAGCGAGTCCCAAGAGCGCATGTGCGCAGTCGTTACACCAGAGAAGATTGATGCGTTCCTCGCGATCTGTCGTAAGTGGGATGTCACCGCAGATGTCATTGGTGAGGTCACCTCAACGGGACGTCTAGTGATCGAATGGCATGGCGAGATCATCGTCGACGTACCGCCGCGCACGGTGGCTCATGACGGACCCGTCTACAACCGTCCGTTGGCTCGTCCGGATTGGCAGGACGACCTCATTGCCTCGGGCACGAGTGATTTGCCGCGACCGGCCAGTGCGATTGAGATTCGCGACTCCATCATGACGATGGTGGGGTCACCCAACCTTGCGGCGAAGACCTGGATCACCTCACAGTACGACCGATACGTGCTCGGCAACACGGTTCTGGCTCAGCCAGAGGACTCCGGCATGGTGCGCGTTGACGAAGTAACGGGTCGCGGTGTTGCTGTTTCGACGGATTGCAACGGCCGCTTTGCCAAGCTGGATCCCTACAACGGTGCGAAGTTGGCACTGGCTGAGGCGTATCGCAATGTTGCGGCAACCGGTGCTGCTCCGTTGGCCGTCACCAACTGCCTGAACTTCGGATCGCCTGAAGATCCCGCGGTTATGTGGCAGTTCAGTGAAGCTGTGCGGGGCTTGGCGGATGGCTGTCTTGAGCTTGGCACCCCTGTGACCGGTGGCAACGTCAGTTTCTACAACCAAACCGGTGAGACGGCTATCCATCCGACTCCTGTGGTGGGCGTCCTTGGTGTGATTGAGGACGTCACGAAGCGCACCCCCATGGGATTCGGTGCTGCCGGCGATGTTGTCCTGTTACTCGGTGAAACCCGCGACGAACTCGATGGCTCTGAGTGGGCGCACGTTGTTCACTCACACCTTGGTGGGGTGCCCCCGCAGGTCGATTTAGCTGCAGAGATGCGCTTGGCTGAGGTACTGGTCGAGCTTGGTGGCAGCGGTGCGCTTACGGCCGCACATGACCTGTCGGACGGCGGTGTTGCGCAGGCTCTCGTGGAGATGGCTCTTCGCCGGGGTGTTGGCGCCTCGATTACTCTGCCAGCCGATGTCGACGCATTCGTCACACTGTTCTCGGAATCAACTGCGCGTGTGATCGTCACGGCGTCACCGGCCAATGCGGATACCGTCATGTCAGCCGCGACATCGGCTGGCGTTGTTGTCACTGCGCTGGGATCCGTCGGTAACCTCGGTGACGATCTGGTCATCGAGAATGTCGCAGCTGACTCGGTGAGGCTCAGCCTGGCTGAGCTATCGCAGGCAGCCGAGGCGACCCTGCCGGCACTGTTTGGCTAGGTCAGCCGGTCGTCTGGTTTGATCGCTGCTCGAGGTTGGTAGGGGGACTGGTGACGTGGTCTGACACGGCGACCGAGGTCCTAGGCTTCTACGCCCGTGATGAGAAGCCACCACGCGAGCTTGAAAAGTCAGCGGTTAAGACGAGTCTGGCCCGATTGGTCGAGCTTGCCCCTGGCCGAGCTGTTGAAGTTCGGATTCCGCCCTACGCGGCCGTGCAAGTCATTGGGGGTACATCGCATCGACGTGGAACCCCGCCAGCGGTAGTCGAATGTGATGCCCGCACGTGGTTGCGCCTTGCGACCGGGGCCATGACATGGCCGGAGGCGCTGATGTCGGGCTCCTTACATGCAAGCGGTGCCCGAAGCGATCTATCTGCCCACTTGCCGATCGACGACGGGCACTGAGCCGTCTGCGCGGGTCCCCGAATTAATGCAACGGGCGACAGGCCTGGCCAATACGTTTCGCTTGCGCTGCTAATCCTGTCCACTCCGTATAGGGTCACTGCTGCGCAATGTTGCGGCCCGCCGCGCTGTGCGCAACCGCGGACGAGGTGCGCGGTAGAGCCGTCCGAACAAGGGGATCAATGTCGATGGGTGACGAGTCCGCCGCTAACGCGCGCGACGGAGTTGCTGTACGTCTGCGGGGTCTCCGCAAGACCTTCGGAGAGGTGGTGGCCGTCGATAGCGTTGATTTGGACATCGCTGACGGCGAGTTCCTGACCCTGCTCGGCCCGTCGGGATCGGGTAAGACCACGGTGCTACGGATGATCGCGGGTTTTGAACTGCCGACCGCGGGCCTCATCGAACTTGATGGGACGGATGTGTCGACGCTCCCCCCATTCCAACGTGACGTCAACACGGTGTTTCAGGACTATGCGCTGTTTCCGCATCTGACTGTTCAAGAGAACGTCGAGTACGGCCTGAAGGTTAAGGGAGTGGGTAAGCAAGACCGGCGTACCCGCGCCACTCAGGCTCTCGCCTCTGTTCAACTAGAGGGCTACGGAAACCGCAAACCCAATGAAATGTCCGGTGGCCAGCGTCAGCGGGTCGCTTTAGCTCGGGCATTGGTCAATCGGCCCAAGGTGCTGTTGCTCGATGAGCCGCTAGGTGCACTCGATCTCAAGCTACGTGAGCAAATGCAGGTGGAGCTCAAGGCTATTCAACGGGACGTGGGCATCACGTTCATCTTCGTTACCCACGATCAAGAGGAGGCGCTCACCATGAGCGACCGAATCGCGGTCTTTAACGCAGGTCGTATCGAACAGGTTGGATCACCGGCCGACGTTTACGAGCGGCCAAGCACAGAATTCGTTGCAGGGTTCGTTGGAACGTCAAACCTGCTCCGCGATGAAACGGCGCGAAAAGTCCTTGGTGCGCAGGGTGTTTACAGTATTCGTCCCGAGAAGATCAGCATTGCTGAGCCTGCCGCTGAACCAGCGATGCATGAACATCACGTCGACGGAACCGTCGCTGAAGTGATCTATGTCGGCGATGCGACTCGATACGTCGTCGATATCGATCCGGGTGGTCGGTTGGTTGCCCTGTCGCAGAATGCGACGGCGTCGTCATCGCAGGTCTTAGAAAAGCGTGGAGAGCGTGTGCGCCTGATCTGGGATCGCGCATATGAATACAAAGTTCACGACTAATCCCAGCACTGCTGGATAAACGTAACGAACTCATCACTACACGGTGAAAAACCAACAAATGCACGTAGTTAGACGCCAAGATCGATGTAGAAGACCCGCTGACTTCCGAACTGGAAGTCATGAAACGACAGGAGGACGCAGGTGCAGCGACTATCGCGCTTGTTTACGATCACAGCGGCTTCGGCTGCTGTTGCACTGATGGCAGCCGGTTGCGGCTCGAGCACCACGGGCGGCGGTGGTAGCAGTGCCAGTTCTTCGCCGACCGGACGTCCCGCTCCGCCGGCAATGACTGCTGCAACGGCCGTAGGTGAGGGTGAAGGCGAGCTCAACCTCATTGCGTGGGCAGGTTATGCCGAGAATGGTTCGACTGATCCCGCAGTTGACTGGGTTACTCCATTCACCGACGCGACGGGCTGCAAGGTCAACGTCAAGATCGGTAACACCTCTGACGAGATGGTTACTCTGATGAAGACCGGTCAGTACGACGGTGTGTCAGCATCTGGTGATGCCACGCTGCGCCTCATTTACGGTGGCGATGTGGCTCCGGTCAACACCGACCTCGTACCCAACTACGCGACCATTTCCGACTTCCTGAAGTTGAAGCCATGGAACTCGGTCAACGACGTTGCCTATGGAATCCCACATGGCTGGGGTGCCAACGTCCTTGCCTGGAACACCGCCGCTGTAACGACAGCCCCGACGTCAATGGGCGCATTGTTCGATCCGAATTCCCCCTACAAGGGCAAGATTTCGATCTACGACGCACCTACCTACATCGCGGACGCGGCCCTCTACCTGATGCGTACGAAGCCTGACCTGAAGATCACGAACCCGTATGCGCTGGACGATACTCAGTTTGCGGCGGCAGTTGATTTGCTCAAGCAACAGCGTCCATTGGTCAGCAGCTACTGGGCTGACTACACCCATCAGGTTGCGTCGTTTGATTCGCAGGAGAGCGTTCTCGGTACTTCATGGCAGGTAAACGTCAATCTGATCAACGCCGACGCGAAGGTCAAGGTCGATTCAGCGGTTGCATCCGAGGGCGCTACTGGTTGGTCCGATACGTGGATGCTGGCCTCGAAGGCAGCGCACCCGAACTGCATGTACAAGTGGATGGACTGGATCACCTCACCGAAGGTGAATGACCAGGTCGCCGAGTGGTTCGGTGAGGCACCTGCGCAGACGAAGGCGTGCGATGTTGCTACGGCCGGATTCTGCGATCAGTTCCACGCCCTCGATGCGGCTTACGCCGACTCGATTTACTACTGGACGACGCCGACGGCCAACTGCCTTGATGGCCGTGGTGATATTTGTAAGGACTATGCAGCCTGGGTCCAAGCATGGACTGAAATCAAGGGTTGATGTCTGCTCTGGCGACTGAACCGATGACGAGCCCTCCCTCGGGGGGCTCGTCATCTGGTTCTGCCTTTCTTTACCGTCACCCACGTTTGCGTCTGACGGGTCTTCTGACCGCGCCGATGCTTTGGCTTGGCGTGCTTTATCTCGGCTCGTTGGCCATCATGCTCGTTGCTGCGTTTTGGAGCACTGACGAGTTCACCGGTCAACTCATCAAGCAGCCGACCTTAAAGAACTTCCACACCCTGCTCACTGGGCAGGTCTATTGGGTGGTGGCGCTGCGCACGCTGGGTATCGCCGTTGCGGTCACCGTCATCGACATGATCTTGGCCGTCCCGATTGCGTTCACCGCTGCGAAGGTTGTGAAGAGCCGGGGTCTTCGATACGCGCTCGTCATCGCCGTGACGATGCCGCTCTGGGCGGGGTACCTCGTTAAGGGCTACGCGATGGAGACGATGTTCATCAACAACGGCGTCATCGACTGGATGCTCGCCCCACTCGGCCTTAAAGGTCCTGGTCTCGGAATTCCGGCGACAATCTTCTCGCTGGCCTACCTGTGGCTGCCATACATGATCCTGCCCATCTACGCCGGGCTTGAGCGGCTGCCTGACTCGCTGATCGAAGCCTCGTCAGATCTTGGTGCGTCGGCGGGCAAAACGTTCCGCGGCGTGATCCTTCCGATGATTGTTCCGTCGCTCATCGCTGGATCTATCTTTACGTTCTCGCTCACCCTCGGTGACTACATCATGGTGAAGATTGTCGGCGGCACCACGCAGATGTTCGCCAACATCATTTACGACAATGTCGGAGTTGCGAACAACCTGCCGCTTGCTGCAGCCGCCGCCGTCTTCCCGATCACCGTGATCGTGATCTATCTGCTCGCCGTTCGTCGCAGCGGCGCGCTGGATAACTTGTGACCTGGTCATGAATCTCAGTAAATCGGCGCGTTGGGGTCTGACTGCCATTACCGGCATCGTCCTAGTTTTCATCTATTTTCCGCTGCTCGTCGTGTTGATCAACTCGTTCAATGCGTCGAAGGTGTTCTCCTGGCCGCCGACGTCGTGGACCACGCAGTGGTGGTCAAAGGCTGCGACGAATGAGGGTGTGAGGTCGGCGTTACTGACGAGCGTCAAGGCGGGCATCGGTGCGACGCTCATCGCAATCGTCCTTGGTTCCATGGTGGCTTTTGCGGTCGCTCGCTATGACTTCTTCGGCCGGGACTCGATCAGCTTCTTAGTGATCCTGCCGATCGCGTTACCCGGCATCATCACCGGTATTGCCTTGAACGCATCGTTCAGCACGGTCTTGGTCCCCTTGGGAATCAGCTTCGGACTCTTCACGGTGATCCTCGGTCATGCCACCTTCTGCATTGTTGTGGTGTTTAACAACGTCGTGGCGCGACTGCGACGTACGGGAAGCTCTCTGGAGGAGGCGGCCATGGATCTTGGGGCGGGGCCGTTCCAAACCTTCCGTGACGTCACATTCCCGGCAGTTCGGTCTGCCCTTGTTGCAGGTGCGTTATTGGCCTTCGCACTGTCCTTCGACGAAATCGTCGTCACGAGTTTCACCGCTGGCCCCGGAGTCGAAACGTTGCCTCAGTGGATCTTCAACAATCTGTTCCGTCCTAATCAGGGGCCGATCATTAACGCCGTTGCGGCCGCCCTGCTGATCGCCTTTATCGCCCCGGTGTATCTGGCCATGCGTATGTCAGATGGCCCAAGCCGTGTCGTACAGGTCGGCGCAGAGCCGTAAGCGGTCCGGTTCGCGGCTCGAGGTGGATACTGAGTCGGTGAGCGAGTCAATCCTGTCGCGTCCGGCTAGCGAGCCCGATGACGTCCTCACATGGGGCCCGGAACCTGATCAGGTAGCGGACTTACAGCTTGGCTCACCTTTGGAGCCACTCATCATCGTGATGCACGGTGGTTTTTGGCGCCCACGGACTGATCGCACCCATCTGCGGCACATGTCCCGCGAGTTGGCAGAAAGCGGATACACGGTTGTTAGCCCGGAGTATCGGCGGGTTCTGGGGAATCCGGATCTCACGATGGACGATGTGCGGGTGGGTTTGCAGGTGCTGCCCACAACCCTGCACGGCTACTACGACGGTCGGGTGATTCTGATGGGCCATTCGGCCGGTAGTCATCTGGCCCTCTGGGCCGCTGCCGTCTGCCCACCCCAAGGGCTGATCGCGACGATTGGGCTAGCGCCCATCCCTGATTTACAGGCTGCTGACACCCGTCACATTGGCCGCGGGGCGGTCCGAGACTTCCTGGGTGTCGCGGCGCGCGAACGACCAGATCTCGATCCAGCCCAACTACCGAGCCCAGAGCACAAAGTGATCTTGCTTGCAGGACAGGTCGATGACGAAGCGATGCCAGAGTTGTGTGATGGCTACGTCAGGGCTCATCCGAACGTCGATTTTCACGTGTTGCCATCGACTGGTCACTACGAATTCATTGACCCCGGTAGCCAGGCTTGGGCGACGATTCTTGAGACTTTGACACTTGTCGCGGCGGGGTAGTCAACGGCCCCGAAAAAGACCACTAGACTGTTCCACGTGCCACGTGGTGACGGACGTCTGAGTCACGATCTTCTCCCCGGCGAGAAGGGTCCGCAGGATGCCTGCGGAGTCTTTGGCGTATGGGCCCCTGACGAGCAGGTAGCCAAACTCGCCTACTTTGGCCTTTATGCACTGCAGCATCGCGGTCAAGAGTCAGCGGGCATTGCGGTCAGCGACGGCGCCAACGTCTGGGTCTACAAGGACATGGGGTTGGTATCGCAGGTCTTTACCGAGGCCGCGCTGGAATCCCTTCAGGGCCATCTGGCGATCGGGCACACGCGATACTCGACAACAGGTTCGAGCATCTGGGAAAACGCGCAGCCTACCTTCCGTTCCACAGCTACTGGTCACCTAGCCCTTGGCCACAACGGTAACCTCACGAACACTCACGAACTTGCCCGCAAGGTGCGTGAGCGTGAGGGGTCTAATGGTGAGCTTCCGCTCGGGGCCAGCATGTCCACGAGTGACACTGACCTGCTCACCTCTCTGATTGCATCCCATCCTGATCTGTCGATTGAAGCCGCGGCGATGGCCGAACTTCCGCAGGTGCGCGGTGCCTTTTCCCTTGTCTTCATGGATGAAACAACTCTCTACGCCGCCCGTGATCCACAGGGAATTCGGCCACTCACTCTGGGCAAGCTTGAGCGGGGTTGGGTTGTAGCGAGCGAAACGGCCGCACTCGACATCGTCGGTGCGTCGTTCGTCCGCGAGATCGAGCCAGGTGAATTGATCGCAATCGACGAGCATGGTTTGCGGAGTCAGCGCTTTGCGCAAGCTGATCCAAAGGGCTGCCTCTTCGAGTTTGTGTATCTCGCCCGTCCGGATACAACGATCTCTGGCCATGGTGTTCACGCGGTACGCGTTGAGGTTGGCCGTCAGTTGGCCCGTGAATTCCCGGTTGACGCAGACCTCGTCATTCCTGTCCCGGAAAGCGGTACACCGGCAGCGGTCGGATACGCCCAGGAATCGGGTATCCCGTTCGCCCAGGGCCTGGTGAAGAACGCCTACGTCGGCCGTACATTCATTCAGCCATCGCAGACCATTCGTCAGCTCGGTATTCGCCTTAAACTCAATCCTCTTCGAGAGATCGTCGCCGGCCAACGCCTTGTCATTGTTGACGATTCGATCGTCCGCGGTAATACCCAGCGCGCCATTATTCGGATGCTGCGGGAGGCAGGTGCGCGCGAAGTTCACGTGCGCATTTCGAGCCCGCCAGTAAAGTGGCCCTGCTTCTACGGAATCGACTTTGCTACTCGCGCTGAACTTGTCGCGAATGGTTTATCGGTGGACGAAATCTGCACGTCCATAGGTGCAGATTCACTTGGTTACGTCTCTCTGGACGGGCTCATTGCTTCGACGAACGTGGCCAAGGATCGCTTGTGCCGCGCCTGCTTTGATGGTGTTTATCCGGTCGATCTGCCAGAACCAGAACTACTTGGTAAGCACGTCCTGGAGGGTATCGAATCTCGTGTCACGGAAGCAGAGCGCACGTTGGTTCTTGGGGACGATGGTTTGACGACGCTGATCCACGGTGGCGGGGCCACGGAGGCGTTGAACTTCCCGTGACCGATTCCCAGGGCGTTACCTACGCCGCAGCTGGTGTGGACGTCGAGGCCGGCGAACACGCGGTAGCACTGATGAAGGCCTCGATCGCACGCGCTCAGCGACCCGAGGTAATCGGGGATTTCGGCGGGTTTGCAGGTCTTTTCGATATTTCGACGATCGCGAAGTTTAAGCAGCCACTCTTGGCTACATCGACCGATGGTGTCGGCACGAAGGTTGTCATCGCCCAGCGTCTGGATAAGCACGACACAATCGGCATCGATCTCGTCGCCATGGTTGTCGATGATCTTGTCGTGTGTGGTGCCGAGCCACTCTTCATGACTGACTACATCGCTACCGGCAAGGTTGTACCGGAGCGGATCGCTGCGATCGTGTCGGGAATCGCGGAGGGTTGTCGGCAAGCCGGTTGCGCGCTCGTCGGTGGTGAGACTGCCGAGCACCCAGGCTTGCTGGCTGAGGATGAGTATGACGTGGCAGGTGCCGGAACCGGCGTTGTCGACGCACCACATCTCCTTGGGCCCGAACGAGTTCGAGTCGGTGACGTTGCCATCGGAATGCGTTCAAGTGGCTTGCACTCGAACGGTTACTCTCTCGCGCGCCACGTGCTGCTCGCTCATGCTGGCTTGTCGCTCGACCAACACATCAACGAGTTGGGACGCACACTCGGTGAGGAATTGCTTGAGCCGACGCGGATTTACAGCCTTGATTGCCTCGACCTTACTCGCGCCGACGATGTAGAAGTGCATGCCTTCAGTCACGTGACGGGCGGTGGTCTTGCCGCCAACCTTGCGCGGGTGATTCCCGACAACATCCACATTCGCATTGATCGGGCGACATGGAATCCGTCGCCCATCTTCGACGTCATACGACGCGAAGGTTCCGTCGCGCAGGTCGAACTCGAGAAGACGTTCAACATGGGTGTCGGGATGATCGCTTTGGTGGCGCCGGATTCAGTTGACGCTGCCATTCGACGGTTATCCAATCGCGGTGTGGACGCGTGGGTGCTCGGCCAGGCGCAAGAGCGCAACGGTGAGGTCGGAGATGCGCCGGCTAAGGGCGGTAAAGGCGGAAGCGTCGAACTTATTGGCGTGGTTGGATAACGCCCGACGCCCAGATGTGACGATTACTCGTCGTCATCCTCATCGTCGTCGTAGTACTTCGCATACGGATCGTCCGCGTAATCGTCCGCTTCATCATCGTCGACGACGATTGAGGACGCACCCGTCTCAAGGTCATGCTGACGCGAGGCAGACAGTTCAGCTTGGAGAGCACTGAGGTCGGTGTTAACCGTCCCGTACTTCAACTCGCGTGCGACCTTGGTCTGCTTGGCTTTGGCCCGGCCGCGCCCCATGGCTCGACCCCCTCACAGGGCTCTCGTGGCCCCTGCTCGACCTACATACTGATGAGTTACCGCCTGACGCGGATGTGATCACATCATAAACATGTCTCAGGTTCAAGTGTGAGCCGGTATCCACTTATCTGCGCTTCGAGCCGAATGGCACTACGCCATGTCAGTGAGATTCGCCATCGCCGAACGGGACAGATAGGTATAGACCATTCCGCTAGTTCGCAAATGACCCGAAAGGTACTAAAGTGGTCGTTGGTGACACAAGACTGTTCCGAAAATGCTAGTAGTTGAACGTTCTGGCAGTTAGGGTCAGTGACACAATTTCGTCAACTGGTGAGGATGACATGGCGAGTCGATTGCCCGATACCGATGAACTGCTAACCCCGGCTGAGGTTGCGGCGCTCTTCCGTGTCGATCCTAAGACGGTGACTCGTTGGGCCAAGGCCGGCAAACTAACGTCCATCCGCACTCTCGGTGGACACCGTCGGTACCGATCCTCTGAGGTGCGCCAACTTCTCGAAGGCATCCCCGAGCAGCGCCTGCCAGGCGACGCAGAGCTTTCCTGAATCACCGCTACCTTCATGGTTCGGTTCCTTTCCCACGACGACGCCGAGGCGCAGTCACTGCTGGCCGCGAACGGTGTTGAGCTCGTTGCGGTATCTCAGATCCACGAGCAACTGGCGGTTCACCGCGTGCTGGCAGCCTCCGAAGCTGATGTGCGGGCCGACGTCGTACTGACTGCTCCCAACGACGCAGATGCGGACTCAGGTAACGGTGCGTGGCATGTGAACGCTCAGCATGAAGCGCACACTGTCCTGGAAGGTGTCGGTGTGATCGAGTTCTGGTGCGGTGACGGCCCCGTAGGTGCGGTGTTAGAGCCTGGCGACATCATGTTGGTTAAAGGTGCTGAACATCGGTACCGGCCGCTGACTGATCAGCGTTGGCTGATTCGCTACTCAGGTGGGCCGCAGGAACAGCTGACGGCAACTCAGACGGGACGACCCTCGGCGCCGTGGCCCGCAGTGGCGATTGATTAAGTTCGGCTACCGCCACACTGCCTACTTGCTGGCCAGGGCTCGCTGAGCGTCTAGCAACGGTGCGAAATCAACACATGCTGAGCCTTGGTAGGGGTTGTCGACGTCGCGCACCAACAGGATCAGGTATGTGTACGCCAGTGCGAGAACGCCTGGCACGACCCACCTCATGACGGGCGAGGTGAAGTCGACGATCACGAGCAGGATCATCACGATCGTTACGAGCAAGACCATGAGCACGTAGCCCGCCTTGATGAACGACGTGTTGCGGATTGCCTGCATTCGACTGAGCGCGTTAGTGAGATCGCCGTTGGTAGCCAGAAGTCGTCCAACGTAATGGCTTGGAGCGCCGGCCTTTTCGATGTCGACGATCAACTGGGTGGTATCGGCTTGGGCTGCCCACATCTGCTGATCGCTGATATCTCCGTGCACCCACGTGACGATCGCATCTGCGAGGGCACTGACCCGGGGTCGGATCCAACCGCTGTCGATGTCTTTGACGCTAAGTCCTGCTGCGGCCAAGCCGTCAAGGGCCAATAGTGACTGGCCTAGTACGGCTGGGAACTTCTCCGACTCTTTGTAATCAGACAGCACGCCAGCGAGCATGAGACCAACGATGATCGTTGCACCGGTGATGACTGCGCCGGCATCGCTGAAGGTGACGAGCCCCGACACATCAAGTGCGTTGTGGAAAATGAATCGTCCAACGAGTACGGCGATAGCTATCGGCAGGGCCCGCAGTACGAGCCGCCATTGGCTGCCGTACGTCGGTGGCTTATCGATGGCATCTGGGCTGGTGTGAGGCGTTGTTGACACCGCAGCAGTATGCCAGCGGCAGCCTGCTCACCGCCGCGAGCACGACCCGTTTGTTCACCGAAGGGGTGATCAAAATTTCAATGATTTGACTTTCAACTTTCTAGCGTTTAGGTTATTGATTGAGACTTCAACTAATCAATGATCGCCTTCGAGGAGCAACCCATGTCTACCCTTCTTCACATTTCTGTCAGCCCGATGGGCGATCACAGCATCTCGCGCGGTATCGCCGGCGAATTCGTCACCGCTTGGACGGCGGCCCATGCCGATGGTGTTGTTATCGAGCGCGATCTGGACGCGAACCCCGTCCCGCACTTGGATGCGGAGGTCATCATGGCCGGTTACGTACCGGCCGACGAGCGCCCCGCATCACAGGCCGCGAAGCATGACGCTCGCATCGCCCTCATCAACGAGATTCTCAGCGCAGATGAGATCGTGATTTCCACCCCGATGTGGAACTGGAATCTTCCGTCCGTTCTCAAGGCCTACTTCGACAACATCATCATCCCGGGCGTGCTCGATGGCTCAGGTGCTGATGGTCTTCGCGACAAGAAGGTCACGTACATCGTCGCCCAGGGTGGCTCATACGCCGAGGGCGCACCACGCTACGGCTGGGATCACCAGACCGAGTACATCCGTCTAGTCGCCTCCGCGCTGGGCGCCACCGACATCGAGGTCATCACCTCGGAGTTCGGCCTCGCAGGTGTTGCTCCGGGCATGGAGAACTTCCTCGAGCACAAGAACGCCTCGATCATTGCCGCCACCGAAGCTGCCAAGGTCCGCGCTGTCGCGTAGTACGTTTTCGGCATTGATCCTGTACTTCGACTAAGGAACTAACACGATGTTGTTGCTCATCTTTGGAATTGCACTTGGGTTGATCTGTCTCGCGTCAGCAGCAGGCGACCTTCGTAAGGATCCGAAAGTTACCGAGAGCCTTTACAGCGTTGGCGTCAAGGAAAGTCAGCTGCCGGTTCTGGCTGGGCTGAAGGTACTCGGGGCTGCTGGTCTGTTCCTTGGTATCTGGCTTCCGTGGCTGGGCATTCTGACCGCTGTGTGCTTGTTCCTTTACTTCCTGCTTGCGGTCGTAGCGCACGTGCGCGTTGGCCACAAGATTGCGCAGTTCGGGCCAGCACTTGGGCTGACCGTCATGGCGTTCGTTGTTGCGTACTTCGAGTTTCGTCGCTAGGTAGCACCGCAGGTTTTTCGACGTCAGCGTTATTGATCCCCTCTGTACTGCCTCGCCACTGCTCGCCCCCAACTTTTCGCAGTCGGGGGCGAGCAGTGGCATTTCTATGCCTAGTTGTAATCGTCGAACTAGTTCACAGCCGTTAGCCAGGTGCGGGCACGGACGTAGCATGTCTGAAGCACAACGCTCGCAATCCGTTGGTCACTATCGGCTGGAGGTTCATTGGCTGCCATCGTGCCGCCCACTGATGCCGTGCCCAGTCAAGACGGATCGGTGACCCCGGTCGACGAATCGGGTAGCTCGCATGCCGTTGATCAACGCACTCAACGATCGGACATTCAGGCACTTCGAGCGATCGCCGTTGCTGTCGTTGTCATGTTTCACCTGTGGCCCACTTTGCTGCCGAGCGGCTTCATCGGCGTTGATGTCTTCTTCGTGATCTCTGGATACCTGATCACGAGCCATCTCGTCCGGGAGTCGGTATCGACCGGACGAATCTCTCTGGCGCAATTCTGGTCTCGTCGGGCCAAGCGATTACTACCTGCTGCGTTCACGGTGCTCATTGTCGTAGAAGTGGCCACCTGGGCCTTTGTTCCGATGACACGATGGCACCAGTTCCTGACCGAGACTATTGCCTCGGCGTTCTACGTCGAAAATTGGTTGCTGTCGGTTAATGCTGTCGATTACATGGCCTCGACAAATCCGGCGTCACCCGTGCAGAACTTCTGGACACTCAGTGTTGAAGAGCAGTTCTACGTTGTGGTGCCGCTGCTCCTGATCGCGGCCGCGTTCATCGCCCGCCGGACGTCGCGGCAGCGCCGGGGCGCATTAGCCACCGTGCTCGTGGTGGCAACGGTGACAAGCTTCGTGTGGGGGGTCGCTCAAACCTCGTCCGCGCCGCCCCTTGCGTACCTGTCGACGTTCACCAGAGCCTGGGAATTCGGGGTCGGTGCACTGCTGGGGTTTGTCACGTGGCGGATGTCAGGTTCGGTGCGCAATCTTCTGACCGCCGTTGGAATGGCGATGATCGTGATGTCGGCCTTCGTCCTAGGTGCAGCACCCTTCCCCGGCGTGGCTGCTTTACTGCCGGTTGCTGGGACGGCCCTCGTGATCGCTGCAAATAGCGGTCAGAAAACGTGGCTGTCGACTGTTGGTGCCGGGGCATCTGTGGCGTTGGTCGGAGCGATCTCATACAGCCTGTATCTGTGGCATTGGCCGTTCATTGTTCTGGTGCCTTTCGTCACGGGGCAGCCGCTGGGTGGCTGGACGAGCGTGGCTGTCCTCATTGCGGCAGTTGCGTGCGCGACATTGTCCTTTCACCTGATCGAAAATCCGGTGCGTTATGCATCAATTTTCTCTGTTGGTGACGGCGCCGTTCGTCGAGTGGCTCTGGCAGCGGTGATCGGATCTTTGGTTGTCGCTCTGCCCTGCATCGGTGGGCTGATCAGATCTGAGAAGTCCGCTGAAGTCGCGAGCGCGAAAACCGCTGCGCTCATTGCCAGCAATCCGAATTGCCTTGGTGCCCAGGCGATTAATCCGTCAACTGCACCGTGCGTCAATCCAGCTCTTGACGGGGTGCTTGTACCGGATCCGATTGCGGCTTCGCGTGATGACTCAAACCGCGCGGAATGCTGGGCGACAAATGGTGTGACCGAGCTACACGTGTGCTCCTTGGGTTCTGGCCCAGAAGTTCAGAAGCATTACATCGCGGTGGGTGACTCACACAACAACACGTTGATCGCAGCGTATGAACAGATCGCGAAGACCAATCGCTGGCGGATCGACGTGGCCGGGCACCGTGGTTGCTACTGGACGGCCGCGGTTCAGGTGCAGGATGTGCAGTCGCTTGTTGCTGACTGCGAAGCGTGGAAGAAGAATCTGAACGCCTATCTACTCACGCATACCGACTATGACGGCATCATCACGACGTATGACTACGGGCTCTCAAACGTGATCGCCCCTGCGGGGATGACACAGGAGCAGGCGATCGTGGATGGTCTCGTGCGAGCGTGGAAGCCGTTCGCTGACCGTGGAACTCCGATCTTTGCCATCAATGACAATCCGCAGGCCGGGGACGGGCACGCCGATTGTGTGGTGAAGTACGGACTTGCGGCGGCCGAGGCTTGTGCGGTTCCCCGAGCGAAGGCTTTCAATGCGTTCAACGGTTTGCAACCGGCCGTCGGCAATACTAAAGGGGCGGCACTGATTGACCTCACGCCCTATTACTGCAACGCGACGGTCTGCCCCGCGGTGATTGGCCACGTTGTGGTCTATCGCGATCGTGATCACTTGACGGCTACGTATGTGCGCACACTCGCCCCATACCTAGGTCGTGCGCTTGCCAATCAACGTGGTTAAGTGTTGGCTCGCACCATGACCGCATCACGACTCCCGCGACTTCCCCGGCACACCCTGACCGAGGGTCAAGCCGTCGTCTACGACCGGATCGCAGGTGGTCAGCGAGCTGTTGGACCACAGGCATTTCCGCTCGTGGGGCAGGACGGTGCATTGGAGGGGCCCTTCAACGCATATCTCTATCAACCCGCCCTTGGTGCGGCGTTGGAAGCACTCGGCGTGGTGATTCGCTACGAGACCTCACTGACTAAGCGCGAACGCGAGATTGCGATTTTGCTGACGGCTGCAGTGCACGAGTCAGCGTTCGAACAGTACGCACATGAGGCTGTGGGTAAGCAGGTTGGGCTTTCCGACGACGAGATTGCGTCACTGCGCATGGTCGACGTTCGCGTATTCACTGATGCGCGTGAACGTGCTCTGGGCGATGTCGTGGTGGCGTTACTGCGTCGAGGTGACCTAGATGATGCCGAGTATTCACGCGCGATCGAAATTCTTGGTGAATCGCTACTCTTCGAACTGATTGTCCTTGTGGGTCATTACGTCACGGCCGCGATGCAGCTGCGCGTATTCCGTGTTGGAGCCCCTGATCGTTCTCGGTAACTGCCCCGGTAGAAGTCAACGTTGTTCCAAATCAGTGAGCACATGTCGGGTGGGCCGACGAAGGAGCATGACGATGCTCACCAACGCAATCCAGGCTGGAAAAGCGTAGATGGTCGGCTCTGAGACGGTGACGTTGACGAACTCGATGATGCCAATTGCGTAGCTGAGCCAGACGAGCCACGCTGGTAATGCTCCTGTGGTTCGACCCAAGGTAGCGGTGGAGAGAATGACCAAGGTTGCTGCGCGTGGAGCGATTACGGAAAGTAGGACGACTGCCATCGCACGGGAGATAGAAGCGGCGCCGGGATCAGGCGTCACACCTCCCACCCGCAGGAGGACTGCCGGTGCAGCTAGTGCCGCTGAGCCGACGAGAAGGATAACAGCGGCCAACACGGCACCACCGAGGAATGCGGTGCCGAAAAGTTTCGGTTCGTTATCGCCGAGTCGGTTTCTGATTACCCCGATGAACCATAGAAAAGCGATCGTCGCGAAAACCATCAATTGCAGGAGAATGAGCGTGTTTCTTCCTGCATCCGGAATGGCGTAGAACGTTGATATCTCTAGGGAATCTGCACTGATACCAGGAGACTCCAGCAGCCCGCGCAGACCCACAGCCCAACCCAGCGCGCACAGCAATCCGGCCACGGCGGCGGACTCGGCGGAGGCTAAGCGGGACCTCCATCGACGCTTGGGAGTCATAGACACAGGTACACGTTTCACTCAGCGAGACGCAATGAAGTCGAGTTTGTCGCGCACTCCGCAGTCGGGGCAGACCCACGAGTTGGGTACGGCCGACCATGGGGTACCCGGTAGGAAGCCTTCACGTACGTCTCCACGATTCATGTCGTAGACATAACCACAGCACGGGCAGTGGACGGTAGGTGCGTCGGGTCGTGTCGTCAGTGTTGAGGCTCCCGTCCTCGACGAACGTTCATAGCCCGGTGACGAGACGGAATTCGAGGCGTGCTCCATGATGCGCTGACGTTTGCGCGGTGAGAGGTTGGCGAGCGATACATCGCCATCAAGATGTGCCACCACCCGCGGGTCCATGACTCGTCGCCACAACACCGGTACGAGGGCGAGCAGGATCATGCCGGCGTATCCGGTTGGTAGCGCCGGAGCCTCGGCCGGGTCCTGGAGTGCTTGGTATCGCCGAGTTGGGTTTGTGTGGTGGTCGCTGTGACGCTGCAGGTGGTAGAGCAAGACGTTTGTGGTGACGTTGTTTGAGTTCCAACTATGGCGAGGCTCTACCCGTTCGTATCGCTCGTACTCGCCGACGCCGACGCGCTTTCGTAGAAGTCCGTAATGCTCGAGGTAATTGACCGCCTCAAGCAACGTGAAGCCGATAACGGCTTGCAGGATCAGGTAGGGCAGCACACCGATTCCGAGCCAGATGATGAGAGCGCCAAACAGCACCACACTCATAAGCCATGCCGTTACGACATCGTTTTGCAAACTCCATGGTGAGTGTTGTCGTCTGGCTAGCCGCTTTACTTCAAGACTCCATGCGCTTCGTGCGGAGCCCACGACAGTTCGCGGCCAGAATTGGTAGAAGTTTTCGCCCATCCGGCTGCTGGCTGGGTCGGCAGGGGTAGCGACGCGGACGTGGTGGCCGCGGTTGTGCTCGATGTAGAAGTGGCCGTAAAAGCTCTGGGCTAGAGCGACTTTCGCGATCCAGCGCTCGACGGATTCGCGCTTGTGCCCAAGCTCGTGTGCGGTGTTGATTCCGAGCCCAGCAATGAAGCCAACAGTGACCGCGAGCCCGATTCGCTCGAACGAAGTGAGATCTGCCCGCACGAGATACGCCATTGCTGCAATCAAGCCGGCGTACTGGAGCGGTAGGAATAGGAACGTAATCCAGCGGTAGTAGCGATCCTCTTCAAGGGCCTCGATCATCTCGCGTGGTGGGTTACTTGGGTCGATTCCGAAGAGGAGGTCGAGAACGGGCACGATGCCGAGAATGACGATCGGCCCGATCCACAGGAACGCTGAGTTGCGGGTGGTGGAGAAGCCGGCGATGGCGATGAACGGCAGTAGTGGCATCAGTAATGCAACGGGCCACAAATAGCGCTTGTTGTCGCGCCATGTGCCTGACGACGTCTCAGCCATGCTCCACCTCACATTCCATGTAAGGCAACCACATGCAGATCCCGTATTCAAGGGCGAACGACCTGCAGCGGTTTCTCACAATTGCCTAGCAATCCGCTGGTCGTATGGTGATTCGTTGTATCTATTGGCTAGCGTCGGGCTATGTCGTTAGTTGCCCCACGTGAGTTGGCGCCGGTTCTGGTAGCTGGGCTGTTAGGCGTAGCCGATGTAGAAGCCGGTCCGACCAGCGAGCAGTTGATGGTGATCCACTCCGTCGCCCGGCATCTGTGGCGCGTGGATCCCGCCACCTGTTCGGCGGCCGCTCCCGGCGAGATTGCGGCGGCAGTCAGCGATGTGTCCATGCGTCGACGTTTTGTTCAACTAGCGATCGTCGTGTCGTTCTGTCGTCATCCGAATCTTTCCGAACAGGTCGCACGCGTAGAGAGTTACGCCGCCGCATTGGACATCCACGGCGACCAACTTGATGTGCTGCACTCGTGGATTAGCAGATCCACCGAGCAGGCGAGTGCGGATTTTGTTCGGACGTACGACGGCTACATCCCGCTGCTGTCGGATACCGTTGCCCCTCCGACTGGCGATGGCGAAATCCTGCCGGAGTTGGAAGCACTTCGTGAGCTCCCCGGGGGGACATTGGGCTGGGCATTCTTTGAGTTTTATGCCAGGAATGGGTTTCACATACCAGGGCCGCACACTCCGGAACCTGCCTACTACATCAACCACGATATGAATCATGTCATTGCTGGCTACGAGCCAACTGGCCCCGGTGAGGTGTCACTCGGCGCCTTCAAACTTGCGATGAGTGACACGGACGCGAACTGGATGGCGTTCATGGCGAACTTGCTCATTCACGAGGCGGGACTGTTAAAGCACGGCTCAACGTCACAGTTCATCCCATACGGCGGCGATATCTATCCGGATGCCCAGGGACAGGGCGTCATGCACCTACCTGGGGCTGCGGACATGTTCGGCGAAGCGCTGGAACGTGGAGCTGCCACGACGAAAGACTTCAGTCACATCGATCATCTCGCCATCGCACATCGGCAACTGGTCGACATCCGCGAAGAGTATGGTGTGATTCCGCGCTCCGACGGTAAAGACGGCGGCCTAGGAATCGGCCTCGACTAGATAGGTAGTCCACTAACTAGGACTTGAAGCGGCGGACTTCTTGCGGCCACCCGCATGCTTCGGCAACCTTGCCCGCCCAGTATTTCGCTGCGTCATCGTCAGCAACGTCGATAATCGTCAGTCCGCCGACGAATTGCTCGGTGGCGACGTAGGGTCCATCGGCGAACGTAAGCGTGCCGCTCGTCGCGTCAGCGCTGAACGCCTTCTCTGGCTCCTCTTCAAGGCCACCCCCGAAGACGTAAACCCCGGCCTGCTTCATCTCATCGAGGACTGCACGAGATAGAGGTCCGCGCGGTGCGTACCACTCTTCCGGGTGATCGCCCACCCACTGTTGATTGAAGAAGATGATGTACTCGGCCATGAATGCTCCTGTGGTTGTGGTGACGCTGATCGAAACGCGCGAGTGGGGGCCACCCGAAGGCGACCCCCACTCGTAAGCGTTACCTACTTGGCGATGCGGATGAGCTTCTTGTTGATGAACTCTTCGATACCGAGAGTTCCAAGTTCGCGACCGAAACCTGAACGCTTCGTTCCACCGAATGGCAGCTCGGGAGCGTCAAGGCCAACACCGTTAATGAAGACCATGCCCGTATCGAGCGCATTGGCTACGCGTAGGGCCTGCTCTGAATCGGTGGTGAACAGGTATGAGCCGAGGCCGTATTCGGTGTCGTTGGCAACGCGGATTGCCTCTGCCTCATCTGCAACGCGGTGCACCTGACCGATTGGGCCGAACAGTTCTTCGCGGTAGGCAGGATTGTCTGGGGTGACGTTGGTGAGGACGCCAGTCGGGATGAAGTTGCCGTTGATGTCGCCCGACGTTGCCAACGACGCACCAGCGGCAACTGCGCGCTCGAGCTGATCGGCCAGCATCGCGGTGGCGCGAGCTGACGACAACGGTGTTGGGGCACCGGCGGCCACCATCTTCTCGGTGTACTGGGCGACGAAATCGTCGTACAGACCATCGATGACGATGACGCGCTTGGCTGCGTTGCACGCCTGGCCGGTGTTGTCGATGCGGGCGAATACCGCTGCGTCGACGGTTGCTTCCATGTCGTCTGTGCTGAGCAGGATGAACGGATCTGAGCCACCAAGCTCGAGTACAACCTTCTTGAGGTTGCGGCCGGCGATCTCGGCGACTGCGGCACCCGCACGCTCTGAACCGGTGAGCGAGACGCCGCGGATGGCTGGGTGAGCGATCACCTCAGCGATCTGATCGTTCGTTGCGTAGATGTTGACGTAGACGCCTTCTGGCACGCCGGCTTCGGTGAAGAGGTCAGCGATGAACGCTGATGACTCAGGGCACTGAGGCGCGTGCTTGAGAAGAACGGTGTTGCCAACGACCAAGTTCGGGCCGGCGAAACGAGCGACCTGGTAGGCCGGGAAGTTCCACGGCATGATGCCGAGCAGTGCGCCGACGGAGGACGGGCGCATGAACGCTGACCCTTCGCCGTCCTCAAGTGCAATCGGCTTGTCGGCCAGTAGCGCTTCTGCGTTGCGACCGTAGTACTGGAAGATCGCACCGCTGAATTCCGTCTCGCCAACTGCGTCGGCGACGGGCTTGCCCATTTCGCGGTGGATGATCTCGCCGAGTTCGGCGGCACGCTCGATGTGCAGGTCTCCGATTCGCTGCACGATGGCGGCACGTTCGGCGATCGACTTCGCGGCCCACGCGGCGTGGGCGCCTGCGACGGTATCGACGGCTGCGCGCACCTCGGCGTCGGTGGCGGTGGGGTACGTGGACACCAATTCGCCGGTGGCGGGGTCAACGACTGCGTACTGATCCATGGTTCTCCTCGTGACTTCGTGTTGGAACGGTGGTTCCTGCGGCCCCTGTGGGCGCCATGCCCCGATCGTACGGGTGCTCAGCGGAGTCGCGCTATGGGAGTGGTGAAAAGACCTCTGCTCTCAACCATCGCGTGGTGAAGGGTTGCGGCGCGCGGCGGTGACACGTCGATCTTGCTCTATCGCCGGGCGGAGATCCGCCGCTGCCGTTCTGGGAGGAGCCTGCGGAGTTCTCTCGTCCCGTGTCGGCATGACTCGAAGCGCTCTCACTGCTTCGGGTCTAGCAACATCGAGATTTCACGCTTACGATGAATCGACGTGCACGAGGGGGGAACGTGAGTCGAATGAAGATTGCTGCCGTGGCGTGTGCGCTGCTGGCGGCATCACTGGTAGGAATCGCACCGGCAGTTGCGGTGCAGTCTCGTGCTGCACAGCCGACCCCAGCGGACTGCACGATCTTTGTAACAAACGGAATCGCCCTCGGCACAAGCGGCGATGACGTCATCTGCGGTACGCCGGGTGACGACACCATCCTCGGCGGTGGTGGAAGTGACACGATTTTTGGCTTTGGTGGGAACGATTACATTGACGCTGGTGCCGGCAGCGACTGGGTTGACGGCGGATCGGGTTACGACCAGATCGTTCTCGGACCCGGTGACGATTACGCAAACGGTGGGGCAGACGCAGACCAGCTCTGGGGCGATGCCGGCCTCGACAAACTTGTTGGGGGCGCCGGCAACGATTCCCTTTCGGGTGGCGCGGGCGTCGACAACGTCAACGGTGGCGCGGGCGTCGACTATTGCCCGGCGGATAAGCAGGACACGTCCGTCTCGTGTTATTTCGATACGGCAAAGCCCAAGCTTGTGAGCGTTTCGGTGGCTACCCCGAACGTCGACACTTCGGCCGGTGCTAAGGAGCTCGCACTTCGCGTACATGTCACCGATGCTGGTACCGGTGTCCGTTCGATCAACTTGGTTTTTCAACGGCATCTGACCAATGGATCTTGGGTCAGTGATGTGGGTTTTGGTGGTGATGCTGAACATGCTCCGTGCACCGCTACGAATCACGCCGCTTCACCCCAGCCCGGTGAAACTACGACGTGCTTGGTCTCAGGGACCTGGAACAACGGCATCTATGAGATGCGCACCCTGCTGCGGCACTGGTCAGCCCATGGCACCTACATTCTTTCGGAGGCAAGGCTTTACGACGGTGCACGCAACGGCGGTTTTCTCGGATACGACACGTTGACTGCGCAACATTTAGCTGTGTCGTTTCATCAGGTGGGCACCGGTGATGGGATACCGCCACTGATCCGTTCGGTGCAGGTCATCAGCCCCGCGACCTTCTCCACCGCCAACTCCGCGCAGCTGATTGGATTGCGTATGCATGTGACTGACGCGGTATCGGGCGTATTAGGAATGTCCGTCGAGATGGCCCGCATGACGCACGTCGCAGGTGTCGATGAGTATCTCTGGCCACAGCCGGGTGCAGGCGGCCCAGCCGACGCACCGTGGTGCTCACGGCAGGCGCCCTCGACGCCGCAGGTATGTCGTGAAAGCGGCAATACCCACGATGGTTGGTACCAGGTGTGGATTGAACTCCCTCGGTGGGCGCCCAAGGGCGTGTATGAGTTAACCGTGGTTGGGCTATCAGACCTGGCTGGCAACACGTACTACTACACCTATGGTGAGCTTACGGACCGACACCTCGTGGCGAAGGTCTCCCAAGTCTCGACGGGTGATTCGACTGCTCCCACAGTTGTCTCGATTTCCGTGAAGACCCCGGTTGTCCATGCGGGTGCCGCTGATGTGCGAGTCGAGATTCGAGTGCATGCGCGCGATGCCGTATCTGGGGTCGCCGGACTATTCGTAAACTTTGCGCAACAGGGCGACTGGACACTCCAGTCGCTCGAGTTCTCCAACAGCAACGAACCGTGTGGGCAGTTCAATCAAGATGCGTGCCTTATCAGTGGGACTCCTCGAGATGGAACGTGGCAAATGGCCGCTTGGCTGCCCGCACACGCGGCCGCCGGGGTCTGGTCGCTTGTGCAGGTGACCGCCAATGACAATGCAGGTAACTCGCGGGCCCTGGGGCTTCCAGATGAATTTAAGGCTGCGCACCTTTCGGGATCCTTCACGAACGGCTAGCGCGTCAGGCGGCAGTGCACTCTGGCCGTTGTTAGGCGGCAACCTACTTGTCTTGCAAGCAGGTTGTGCCCTTGATGGGTGGCCAGGGACGGGGTCGAACCGTCGACCTTCCGATTTTCAGGCGAGTGAACCCCGTCCGAGTGGGGGCTTCGGTTGATGTCGTGGGGTTCTGACCTGCGATCTAGTCCGCAGGGTGCTTTCACGAGATGGCTGCGTGCAACTCGTGATGTGCCAAATCTGTGACACGTCCGGGCACGTATGAGGGCCGGCGTGATACAACGTGCGTCTGCTTGCCCCTCAGCGCCGGAGCCTCGTGCTGGAGCCCGTCCCGGCATGAAGCAGCAATTCCCACCCGGGCTCTTCGAGATCGCCGCGACGGTCGCTCCGACCTCGCCCCCGCCTACGACGGCGCCCCGGCCTCCCCGGTCTAGCTGGGATGAGAGCTGGGCAATTCTTCGATTGGTGGTCAGGCGTACTCGGTGATGGACGAGATCGGTGAGGTCCGCACCGGTGCGTTCCCGCGACCAGATGCCCACCTCGAGCGCGTCGAGGGCCATCTCGGTGCGCAGCGAGGTCGAGCACTGCCAGCCGACCACACGGCGTGAGAACACGTCGATGACGAACGCGGCATAGACCCAGCCGGCTAAGGTCCGGATGTCGGCGATGTCGGCGACCCAGAGCTCGTGGGGCGCGTGCGCGGTGAACTCGCGGCCGACGAGGTCGGGGGCGATGGTCCGGGCCGAGCCAGTGGACCGTGGGCCCGTCGCTCGGGTAATCCCGCGCAGCCTCTGGGTCTTCATGAGTCGCTCGACCGTGCATCTGGCCACCGGATGACTGAGCCGGTTCAGCTCGGCGTGGACCTTCCGAGCCGCGTAGACGCGTATCTGTCCGCGTGCACCACCGCGATCGCCACGGGCGTCTGTGTGTCGCTGAGCGAAGGGGCCGAAGGCGGCCGCTACCGGTGCGCGTAGTGAGTGCTCGGGGCGACCTGCAGAACCTCGAAGATCGGCTCGACCTCGAACCCGTCCTTCTGGGCGTCGATGTAGTCGACGACCAGCGCTGCGGGCGGTCGAGCTCCGGCGCCAAGAAGGGCGACGCGCTCGTGACGATCCCGTTGGCCCGGAGCAGTTCGCGGTTGTCCGCTGGAGCGCGGCGATCCGCTCCGCATCGGTCGTACTCACGCCGGCGCTGGCCCTCGTCGATCTCGGCCTACACGACCCAGCCGCGCAACGTCTCGGGATTGATCCCGAGCTGCTCTCCGATCCGGCCGACGCCCTGACCCAGCTCGCGGCCCGCGACCAGCCTCCGCGGCGTTTCGCGCCGGCGCCAACGCCGTCGAAATCTTCGAGCCCAGGCGGGCCCGGATCCGACTGCACCAGGCGAACGCCTACCGCGCGCTATCAAGCAGCCTCGCGCACGAGGATTAGGCCAGATCCTGCCAGACAGGCACCATCGCCCCAGGGTTCAGGATCGGCGAAGCATCCGAGCGAACCGCCGCCGGTCCGACCCGACGCATCGACGGACGGGAATGCTGTCAACCGACTAACAGCGGTTGCCGTATTGGCGGTGGCGGGCTCAGTGCGTGCAGAGGGTGTCTGGTGTCGCGATGAAGCGGGAGCCTTCTGGGCTGACGACGATCGACATGTATGGCTTTCCGTCTCCCGTGGTGGCGATCCAGGTCTGAGTCGTGGCGCCGGGGTAGCCCATGGCGGCGCGAGCCGCAGTGACGTCTGGACGGTCGACGAAGAGGGCCTGCGCAGCCGTTGCGGGTGTTGCTCCTGATCCTGGGGGGCCTCCCCACGAGAGGCTGCCGCCGTCTCCGCATCCGAGGTCGGCCAGTGTGTCCGACCGCCAGACGTTGCCGGGGTCGGTGACGGTGACGGTATGGGGTGTGCCAGGACTGGCGTTGGGGAGCTGGCACGCCAACGTGAGGGTCCCGGGTGGGGCCAGCAGCGTCCACGTACCCGAAGTTGCAGGTAGCGGTTCCCCTCCTCCGCCGCCCGTTGACCACCGGTAACCCAGGTAAGAACCCTTCGGCAGGGTGCTGGTCACGGACAGCACCACACCGGCGGAGGTGGCGGCGACGGCATCGCTGGACACGCTGATCCCCTGGGGGCCGCACGACACGGCCAGGCTCGCGGGCGCGACGCCCTCGACAGGGTTCACCGTTAGGTTTGGACGCGCGACGAACGCAACCGAGGCGACCAGAACGACGACGGCGGTGACCGAGCCGACGGTGGCCGAGGTCCGGACACGACGACGCCGGCGACCGCCCCGAAGGACGGCGTCCGTGTCGATGCGGTCGACCCCCGGGTGGGCGACGGCAGAGGCGAACAGGCTCTTGACCTCGGTCTCGTTCACGGTGCCTCCTTGGGTGCGGTGAGGGGGTCTGGTTCGAGGGCTGCGCGCAGCGCGTCGAGCCCGCGGCTGGCCTGGGAGCGGACGTTGCTGGCGCTCGTCCCGAGGATCTGGGCGGTCTGCTCGATCGAGAGGTCGTCCCAGTAGCGGAGAACCAGGACGGCGCGCTGCCCGTTGGGCACCTGGCGCATCGCCGTCATCAGCCGATCGCGGTCGCCGTCCACGGTGTTCGTCTGCTCGACGCCCTCACGGTCCGGCAGCTCGGCGAGGGGGACCTCGCGGCGGGATGGGCGCCGCCTGTGGTCGAGGTACAGGTTGACGAGGATCTTGCGGGCGTAGGGCCCCGGGTCGCCCGAGGCGGTGACCCGCCCCCAGACGCCGAGCAGCCGGGTGAGCGCGTCCTGGACCAGGTCGTCGGCCAGGATCGCACCGGCCTAGTGCTCCGAACCCAAGCGAGCGAGCCATGCGTCAACGAACGATGGCTCGATGGCATCCTCGTTCAGATGGTGAAAAGTCAGGATCGACAATCCGTCCGTCAACGTGAAGCCCGACATCGGGCCAGGACTTTCGTCGGGCAGCCGGGTGTGACTCGATGCCGTTGCAATAACGGCCAATTGCGTTGCCAGGATCGACGGATCGCCCGCCTCATCACACTCATAGTTGTCCAACAGCAGTGAAACGGCCCCACCGTCGCGAACGATGGCGAGGACGAGAGGGCAATCTGGGCCCAAATCGTGCGACACCGTGACCGTACCCACGTCGCTTTGGAAGATCCGACCGGAGGAAGGACCGAAAGCAGACTGGAATGCCCGACGTACTGCTTCCACAGCCCGTCCGCGACTCTCAGGTCTCACCACAGTTGGGGACCCTTCAAGAAGTCGCGGTGTCCCTTCGGTCCGGCGACCCAGCCCTTGGGACCGCTCAAGCGGAAGGTCGCGTGCCCCGAGGCCTTTGTTCCGTGGTGCGACCATCCCAGATTCCACTTTGTTCCCGGCCGGTTGAGCCTGCCAGCGCGTCCCATGCTTCCCCAGCGACTGTTGCCGAACAGGCGGCTGTTAACGCCGAAAGCCTTGCTTCGGTATGCCCATGCACCGACTCGCTCTATGACGCTGGCGGCCCGGCTTGCATAGCTGACCGACCGAACGGCACGAGCTGTCCAGATCGCGGCGCGTGCTGCCATTGACGCAATGCCAACACCCGGGATGAACATGGTTGCCGTAAATGCGATGTCAACCCAGTTGTCCTTAACGAAATTGCAGATGTCACCCCAGCCGAAGTTGCCGTCCAGGTCGAACATGTTGATCGGATCCAGGGGGTACACGTAGTCGTTCGGGTTACCCCCTTCGACCGGGTCGACCGACAGGAATCTTCCCCATTCGGGGAGGAACGGCCGTGCTCCCATCTCGATAATGGGTAGCGAGCTGACGGCGTTCTCGAGGCCCTTCTGGTGTTGGCCGACCCAGCCGTAGTCCATGCTCCCGGCGGAGTTGTCGGTCGAGGAGGTGATAGGTGCGCCGGTGGCGCGATCGATGGCGACGCCGAAGGGGTCGTAGGCGAGAAGCCCGGTGGTGACCGTGCCGGTCTGGTCCGTTGTGGTGATGATGTCACCGTGGATGTTGGGGTAGGACCAGACTCCCGACGCAGCGCCGGTCTGTCCGGGTCGACTCGTGAACAGGGCGCCGCCGGGCAGTGAGATCTGGATTTCGACGATCGCCTTGGCTGCGGTCAGCGTGTAGTCGGGGGCGTCGCCGTCGCCACTGAAGCCATAGCGCGCGTCCACGGATCCGTTGACGCTGCGGGTAGTGATGCGGTCGGAGGCGTCACGCGTGTATGCGACCGTGGTGCCGATGGGGTTGGTCTGGCTAGTGCCGGTGTGCCGGCCAGCACGATCCCACGTGAGGTTGGCGGTGATGCCGCCTCGGGCGATGACGCTGGTGTTGCCGTCGGCGTCGTAGAGGATCTGCGACGTTGCGCCGACGCCGCCTACGGAGGTGAGACGGTCGCTGTTGTCGTAGCAATAGCTCGTGGTCTGGCCGCTCTGCCCAGTCGGCGTGACGGTGAGACTGGTGCGATTGCTGTTCTTGCCCGCCGCGTTGAGCGCACCGCAGCCGCCGACGGCGGCATAGCCGTAGTCCTGGACTCGGCCGGGTATCACGGCCTGGATCAGTCGGCCGACACCGTCGTAGGAGTAGCCGTAGTTGGTCGTCTGGTTGCCTGCGCCGCCGGTGAGCGTGGTGCTGTCGGATTGGATGGCTCCGGACTGGGACCGGGTGACGGTATCGGTCAGGATACGGCTGCCCGGAAGGGCGTAGCCGAGGCCGGTGATGCGGCCCGCGGGGTCACGAGTGACGGTGGACAGGCTCGACCCGTTGCCGCCGTTCCCGGTGCCATTGGGGTAGCTGACTGTGGACAGTTCGCCGGTGGTCGCGTTGTAGGCCGGGACGGCAATGGTGAGGGTCCCGAGCTTCTGAGAGGAAAGTCGGCCGGTGGACGCGTCGTAGACGTAGTTCTGCACGATCGTGTTGCCCGGGTTGTCGACCTGAGTGGAACTGGTCTGGGCGACGTGCCCGGCCTGGTCGTAAGTCGTAGACGTCACCACCCCGTTGACGTCTGTGTAGGAGCGGGGTCGACCAAGCAGGTCGACCTTGGTCGTGATGCTGCCCGCTGGGTCGGTCACGGTGGTGGTGAGCGGGTAGGTCGTGCCCGCGGCTCCCGCGGTGTAGGCGGTATCGACGGCGCGCTCGACGGTGGTGCCGTCGGCGAGGCGGGTCTCGGTGCGGGTGACGCGTCCGCGAGCGTCGTAGGCGGTGCACGTTCGGACTGGTCCGCCGGCGGCGTCGAGGGTGGCGACGGGGCGGCCAAGGATGTCGTAGATGGTCTCGCTGGTCAGCGCCGCGCCCGAGGACGGCGTTGGGCCGGTGCTCGAACGCGGCAGGCCGGCTTGGATGACGGCGGGGGAGCCGCTCAAGCACGGGTTGGCGCGGGCATCAGCAATGCCCCAGTGGGTGTAGGTCCATTGGTTGCCGGCGGGCAGGGTTCGGCTGGTGCGGCGCAGGTATCCCGTCCCGGGGGCTTCGTAGCCGGTGCTGGTGGTGAGATTCAGCCCGGTGGGGTCGATGCTGGCGCTGGTGGGCATGCCGGTCTCGGGGGTGGCGCCGTAGCCGGTGGCGTTGCGACGGGTCCCGAGTCCGCCCGCGTCGTCGGTGGTGTTCGAGGTGGCCAGCCCGTACGCGGGGGTGACGCTCGAAGTCGGGACGACGGCCTTGGTCCCCGTCGGGGGGGTCCAGGACAACTTGAGTTGTGCGGTGGCGCTGGCGACGTCGTGGTAGTCGATGCGGATCGGGGTCTTGCCGGTCGCGCCGGCTGCGACGGTGTAGGTGCCGGTGGTGGTCTGGATGCCCGCGGTCCAGTTGTCGATGACGACCTTGGTGCTGGTGCCGCTGCCGAGGATCAGTCGGGCACCGTCGGCCGCGACGGTCTCGAAGGTGTAGGTCCCGGCCGTGGTTAGGTCGATCCAGCCGGTGAGGCGCATCGACCAGGCGTTCGTGTTCACGCCGGTCGCGGGGGATGTGGCGGCCCAGTTCTTGTTCAGGCTGGTGAGGGTGCCGTGGATGGCGGACGCGCCGGCGAGGTCGGTGTTGTTCCAGTAGGTCGCCGAAAGCCCAGTGATGCCCTCGTCGTAGGCGCTGCTCGAGTGCGGAGGCAGCGGGTTGGTGCAAGTTCCGTTGGGCCGCTTGAAAGTCGGGCTAGTCGAGACCAGGTCGAAGCAGGACGACGGAGCCGGCCCGTAAACGTCGTTGGTGCGTCCATAGGCGTCGCGCAACGTTGTGGTCGTGCGCCCGGCTCCTTCGGTGGAGTACTCGAGTGAGTCGTCCGGCGCCCAGACAGTGGTGGTGGTGATGCCGGCGGCATCGGTACTTGTCAGCGGGCGCATCGCAGCGTCGTAGGTGACGAAGGTGTCGTGATTGCTGACACCGGCTACATCGACCGTGGTCTGCCCAGCCCCGTAGGTGTAGGTGCGGGCGGGCCGGTTCTCTCCAGGTAGTGGTGCCGGTGCGGTGATGACGGTCGCCCGCGGTGAGGCGGCGGTGTCGTACCCGACGAGCGTGCGGGTGGTGTCGTTGTCGCGGGTGGCGGGGTCGTTGGCGACCCAGTCCGCCGCGAGCGGATCGCGGACGGCGGAGACGAGCCCGTTGGTGCCGTAGGAGATGTCGGTGAGCTCAGCACCCGGGTCCTGGATGCGAACCAGCCTGCCGGACGCGTACCAGAGCTGGGTCTGAGTGCCGTCGGGGTAATTCAGTGCGCACAGCATCCCCGCGGGAGCGGCGCTGGCGCCCGGCGGCGGGCCGGTCGGGCAGATGTCGCCTGCACGGTTGTACACCAGGCCGATGGCGCGGGTGGGGGCCAGGCGGTCGGCGATGGAGGCGAGCCGTGCCGGGGATCCGCTGTAGGTGTAAACGGCGGCGGCAGGGTTGCGGTCATCCAGCGCGCTGATCATCGAGGCGACGGTGCCGTCGGCGTTGAAGGCGTAGTCGGTGCCGTCCTCGTCATGGAGGGTGACCTTGCCTGTGGTGTCCAGGGCGAGGGTGCCGTGCTCTCCCGGCGGCGCGGTGAATGCGTCGCCTCCGGTGCCGGCGGTCGGGGACTCGACCCTGGTCCAGGTGTGGGTGGCTCCGGTGCTGTCGGTGAGCACGACCGCGGTCGAGGTGACCAGCGAGTGGACGTAGGCCAAGTCACCGTCGAGGTCGGCGCTGACGGTCCAGCCCTCGGGGAGGGCGTTGGGGACCTCGGGGGTGAGCCAGGACGCTGGGGCCACGCAGGTCGCGTAGCTGGTGGAGTCGGGGGTGCACTCGCCAACCGCTCCGGCCGCGTCGGTGCGGGCGATCCACAGCTCCAGGTTGGAGTTGTATGTCTCGTCGAAGTAGTCCACCCGGATCGGCACAGCGGTGCCCGCGGACAGTGCGAGGCCGGAGCCCCAGGTCACGGTGGGGACGCTGCCAGCGACCCACTGATCGACCACGAGGGCGCCGTTGACTGTCACCCTCAGGCCATCGTCGCGGACATACCCGAACTTGTAGGTCCCGGTCGTCGGGACAGTCAGATAGCCGTCCCAGCGCATCAGGACGTAGTCGACCGGCAACGCTGCCGGGTAGGCGGACTTGTCCGCCCAGTCGAAGTCGATCATCGAGTCGACGCGCTGCAGGATGGGCTGACCGTCGTCGAAGAGCTGGTTCTGGTTGGTGTCCTTGTAGTACTTGCCGGTCAGGCCGTGGACTTGCTTGCCTTGTGAGTTGTAGGTGAACGACACACCCAGCTCTCCGCCGACCGTGGCGACCGTGGGTGAGGACGCTGCGATGGTTGCGTTGCCATTGGCGAGGTTGACCGACACGGGGCCCAGAGCGTCGACCGGCGCGGGACCGGCAGAGCCGATGCGCAGGTCGACGCGATAGCCGCGCACGGTGCTGGCCTGCACCACACCTGTGGAAGTCTTCGCGAACGCGATCCAGGTGTAGGGCACTCCGTCGCGCAACGTGCCCTCAGGCACCATCCAACTCGGGCTGGTCAGCCAACCCGAGTTGATGACCGCCCCGGTCGCGGCGTCAGAGCCGCTCGCGATCCGGAACCAGTAGCTGGTGGCCCCGGAGTAGGAGGCCGACAACGTCGGTGTTGTGGTGGCCACGACTGCTTTGTCCGCCGGCGCCGTCGCGGTCACCAGCGACGGCGCGGTGAAGGAGTTTGTCCAGGTCGAGTTCACCACCGAACTGGTGGCGTTCTGCGTGTCGTAGGAGTCCTTGACCGACACTTTCCACTTGTAGACGACACCGCCGGTCAGCCACGTCGGCATCGCGACGCTTGGGGTGGTGATCCAACCAGAGTTCCACACCGTCGAGGTGCCTGCCGCGTTCAGCACCGTGAAGTTGTAGGACATCGAGTCCGTGTCGGTTGCGGACACGCTCAGCGTCGGGTTCACCGACGCCGCCGTTGACCCGTTGGCCGGGGTCCCCGCCCCGATCACCGGCTTGACGTTGTAGGTGATCGACATCGACACGGTGAAGCGCTTGTAGGAGTACACGCCGTTGGACTCATAACCCTTGAACAGCAGCAACTTCCCCGCGGACAGGCTCTCGACCCAGTCACCGATCTTGTTGCTCAGACCCGTGCCGTTGAATACGTTGTCAGTATTGATCGTGGCCGTCGCGAGGGACCCGCCGGTCTGCCCGCTCCACGACCAGCCCGTCGACTCCACGATGTAGTCGGTGTAACTGCTTGCCGTGCCACCATCGAAGGTCGCCGCGACCGTCGCACCCAGGACTTGCTTGCCATTGACGCTCTCGTACGGGAAGTCCACGACGCTCCGCCAGTAGGTGTTGCCACTGGCCACACTGTTCCCGATCCGCACGAACGAATCCGTGTTGATCAGCGTCCCGTCCAGGTACGACTTCACGGCGGTCGGCGAGTAGGTCGCCACCGTCGGGTCGACCAGGACCGGATAGACGCGTGCCGGGTCCAGCAGCCAAGACGACGCGACACCCACCGTGATGACCCAGTTGGACCCGCTCGCGGACGCGGCCAAGGTCCCGTACGTCCACACAGGCTCACGCACTCCAGGGATCCCGGAGGAATCGCTGACCGCGACTCGCGGGATCACGAACACGATCGAAGCTGACGAGTCGACGAAGTCAAGGCCGCCATCGACGTTCGCCACCGGCGTCAGGCCGGGCGCCGCAACGTTGAACTTCCACGACGACGTCTTGTTCGCCGGCCGAGACTTCAGGACCAGCGTCTCCTTCACACTTCCATTGGTCGTCTCATAAGTCAGATCCGCACCCGGCAGTGCATCCGAAAAGCGCAGGACGGAACCGTCCAACGAGCCAGTTGACTTCGCGGAGCCCACAGCACCCATGCTGAACGTTCGGTCACCTGTAGTGAGCACCACCGTGGACGACGGCGAGGCCGCCGTCGCGAACTTCGGATTCAGCGGGTGTAGACCCGTCTCGAAACCTGTCTTCCCGGCGCGCAGACCCCGGTCCACCGCCTTCCAAGAACCCCCCGAATCACGGACGTTCAGCGGCTCTGTCGAGAAGTCCAACTTCCGGATGCCTTGCGCATCCTCCAGAACCGTTGTGTTCTCAGACCTCGACACGACCGCCGCCGTAGCGGGATCGAACTGCTCGGCTGTCGCGCTCGACGGCGCTGCCGCCGTCCCGGCCACCACACCAGGCCCGTTGGAAAAGTCACCGAATGACCCCGCCCGTGGAACCGCCTCCGGCGCCGGAGCGTGGATGGGGAGGGCAGCCACGTCGACGGACACGGCAGCTGCGCTCGCGGCCGGTCCCTCTGCGGCCACCGACACCGATATCAGCGCGGCGGTTGTTAGGGCCACTACGAAGATTCGACCAGGGAACCGCGTCCAACGCACCATGACCGACGAACGAGAAGAACGAACTCGCATCCCAAGCCCCCGCTACGACGCCGAACATCAAGTCCACGAAAACTAGGGGCAATCTGAGGGCCGGTCAAGATCTTCTAGTGAACAACTGGGCTACGTCCCGCTCATCGCGCCCCCACGCCTGGGTCCTTCAGTGGGAGGCGGGGGGAGCAACCGTTGCGCGGAGGCATGATTTCGCCTTCCGATGCCACTCGGTGCTGCGCGACACGCGCAAGCACCACAAGTAGTTCCGACTTCGCTCTCACCACGCGGATTGTCCACGTCGGTCCAGTCGAGACTGGCCAATGCCACCTCGTCGCAGATCGGTCATCACGCCAGATATGTGACAGTCGCCTGCCTTGAATTGAAGCAGACATGTGCATCGGCGGCGAGTACCGTCTGGCCCAGATTCCATTGTGGTTCAACGGGTTTCCGGGTTGTGATGTTTCGTGTTGTCCAGTGCGAAGATCGGTCGGTCCTCCTGGCGGTACTACCAACGCACCGTCGCCGGTGGTGCGTGCGAGTACTACGCCGAGCACGGTGACGCCCCCGGCCGCTGGCACGGCTGCGGCCTTGCCCAGCTCGGCCTCACGGCAGGTGCCGAGGTGCAGGAGCGTGAGCTCGAAGCGCTGTTCGGTCGCGCCCTGTCACCCACGACAGGTGTTGTGTTGGGGTCGCCGTGGCGCGCGGACGCGGTGACGGGGTATGACCTGACGTTCTCGGCACCGAAGTCGGTGAGCACCCTCTGGGCGTTGGGCGACGCCCGGACGATTACGGCGATCGATGCCGCACATGCCGCGGCGGTCAACGCCGCGCTCGGCTACCTCGAGACCCATGCGTCGCTGTCGCGACGCGGCCGCGACGGTGTCGAGCAGATCGGATCGGCTGGGTTCGCGGCGGCGCTCTTTGACCATCGGACTTCGCGGACCGGGGATCCGCAGCTGCACACCCACGCGCTGGTGGTGAACAAGGTCCGCTGCGTGGATGGTGCGTGGCGGACGTTGGACGGGCACGAGATCTTCCACCACAAGAAGTCCGCGGGTGTCGTCTATCAAACCGCGCTGCGCGCGGAGTTGTCGGCGCGGTTGCCGGTGTCGTTCGGGGCGGTGTCCGAGCACGGTCAGGCCGAGATCGCCGGAGTCCCCGAAGAACTGATGACCGCGTGGTCGTCGCGGACATCCGCAGTGCTCGCGGATGCGGTCCCGACGATCGCCGACGCAGAGGACGCGCTAGGCCGCCCGGTGTCCGCCACGGAGCGGGCCAGGATCATCAAGACGGCGGTGCTCTCCACAAGGCCGGCGAAGGACGTACCCGTCCCGGAGGGGGAACGTCGCGGGCGCTGGCTGGAACAGGCGGCGGCGTTGGGGTTCACGGCGGACGTGGTGACGGACGCCGTCCGGACCGCCGACGCCCAGGGGAGAAGCGTGCCGGTGCCGTCCGGGTGGTCGGGGACGGTGCTGAGGGACGCGGTGACCGAGGTCGGGCGGCGTAAGGCGATCTGGTCGCGCGCGGACCTGGCCATCGCGGTCGCGGCGAGGGTCCCGACGACGGGTGACCCCCGGCTGAGGTCGGCGGCTGATGCGGTGATTCGGGTGGAAGAGATCACCGACATCGCGCTCACCCAGGTCGGGCTCTCCGGCGCGGTGCCGCTGGGTGTGGACCCATCGGGGGTGACCGCGCGGGCGTCGGATGCCCGCTACGCCTCCTGTGAGCTGGTGGACACCGAGGCCCGGATCCTGGAGCGGGCCGTAGTAGGTGGGTTCCGGCCCCCGGAGCGGTTGCGCCCGGACTTCGTGGCGTTGCTGCTGTCCGGGGAGGCGGGGCTATCCGAGGAGCAGGGGCGGGCCGTGGTCCGACTGGTCGCCACTCGGGACCTGGTCACCGTGATGACGGCACCGGCGGGGGCGGGCAAGACCACCACCCTGGCCGCGGCCACGGTGGTGTGGGGCAATGACTGGAAGGACGTGACCGCGCTCGCGCCGTCCGCGCGTGCCGCCGCGGAGCTCGCGAAGGCGACCGGGGCGCCGGGTCAGACGGTGGCCCGGTGGCTGCTCCGGGAGGCGACCAATCCGACGCCGGTGAAGGTGCCGTCCGATCCGGGGTACATGCGCAGGGAGGTGATCGTGGTCGATGAGGCCTCGATGCTCAGACCACGCCTGGGCCGGTGCGTTCGCCCTGAGCTTGTCCGGCCTGCGACGCGGGGAGGTCCTCGGCACACGCTGGTCTGACATCACTCTGGACGGCGACTTGCCCCACATCGTCGTGCGCCGCTCGCGGGTCCAGCTTGGCCATGACG
>CANGPO010000017.1 GCA_947455705.1 Actinomycetota bacterium
CCCCGAAGGTTCAAGTCCTGCTGACCGTTATCTCAATCGGACTCTTGGTCATCGGTTTGATCCGTATGTTCATGATTCCGCCGCTCTTCTAACTCGCGGCCAAGGCGCACATCGTCGATGTCATGCCGCCGTTGACGTTCGTCGGCGCATGATCAGCCGATCGATACCCATGTAGATGAAGGCGAGTATCAGGCCAAACACGGCAATGGCTACGACGTTAATCAGCACTGCCGTGTAACCGTACTTTGCAACATTGAAAAAGCTGTATGGGTAGGCGCCGATGACGGCACCACGGAGCAATGTGTAGATCACGTAGACGATCGGGATGATGAGTGCAGCGAGGATCTTCTTGGGTTCGAACCATCCGCGTGGTCCGGCCACGACGAAGACAATGATCGTCAGGACGGGCGTGATCTGGTGCAGTAGGGCGTTGCTGACATGCTCCCATCCACGATTCGTCACATAAGGAGCGATGATCGCTGCATACACGATTCCGGTGATCGAAATCATCATGAGGGTATCGATGCGCAGTACGCGCAAACGAGGTGAATCCCGACGAGGGTTGATTGCCAGGAGTGTGAGGACGACTCCGACAATGATGTTGCTCCAGATAGTGAAGTAGCCCAACCAATCGATCGTGCGGCCGAGCACGCCAGCCACACCTGCTGCGTTGGCGTAACCGATCTGGCTGGCATCGGTTGACTGGCTTGGGTACATGCCGCTAGTGGTGAGAATGAACGAGACGGCAAGGCCGAGCCAAGCAGACGCAGCGTTGAGCGTGAACCAGGTCTTTGACCGGTTCGTTGTCGCGCTTTGCGTGCCCTGGGATCGTGTCGTTGTCATGGCTGGCACAGTAGTGGTTTACGCGCGGTCCAGGGGCGTAAATCGGGTAGATGTGCCCCGGTACTTACGCTGCAGGTGGCTCGCTCACCGTGAGTCGCTTCGCAGCAGTTCGGCTCCATCCGAGTAGGCAGATGATGCCAACGGCGATTTGCGGAATGAACGATGCTGCCCGCCATACGAGAACCGCTGCCGTGGCATCTCCGGTTTTCACGCCCATGGCGGTGAGCAGGGTGAGCATGAATGCGTCGACCGTTCCGAGGCCTCCGGGGGTAATCGGAATCATGAGTCCAATCTGAGCAACCGCGAACCCACCGAATGCGACCAGCAGGGGAGTGACATCTGTGTCTGCCTCCACTCCACGCAGCGCGGCAAAGAAGATTAGGAATTGCATGAGCGATACGCCTACCTGAGCCAGCGTGATCTTCCACCACCGCGTCTGCACCAAATCGACTGTGTCACTGCGGAATTTCAAGATTTGCTCGACGGCATCGAACGACGCGCCCTTACCGAACTTCGCGATGAGCGGCGCCGAAATCTTGTTGACGAATGCGCCAATTGACCGCGCAAGATTCTCACTGCGCATGATCAGGCCGAAGATCAAAATCATTCCAACGAGGACAGCGAGTCCGATGATCCCGATGTAGATGTAGGGGCCGATGTCGATCGTGTTGGATGCCTTGATTGCCAAGAGCCCGAGCACCGGCAGCCCGAGAGTTACGAAGATGCTCCAGACCCCTACCGCTGCTATCGCTGCTGTGGCGGCCGTCGCGGCAATGTTGTAGGTGGAGAGCATGGCGTACTGAACGCCGAGGCCGAAGGCGCCTCCGGCAGGAACGCCGTTGCTAATGGTGAAGGCCACCTGGTTGAGGCTGAACGAGTGGGGATACGACAGTCCAGGGGTGGCAGCCATGAAGGGCAGGCCGTAGACCAGGTTGTAGATGACCACCATGGCCACGATCAGAGCAATAGACGGCGCAGTCATTGCCTTCAACGCCGTAAGTGCCTCGCTGTACGAGCCGATTTGCGGAATCACTTTCCAGAAGATGAGCACGAGTACTGCGAGCCCGAGAAGCCCCGCGATGATTGACTTCTTCTTGTCTATAGCGGGGCGCTGAGCTGCTGCCGGTGCCGAGTCCATGAACCCACCCTAGGCCATTCATAACTGTTGCGAATGGTGTGCAACAACTCACCACAGCGTTGACCTAGTGGTTAGTCGGCCGGTTTGTAAATAGGGTGTAACCACGCTCCATACACATTAAGGATTGGCCTACCGTGAACAAGTCAAAGGTTATTGCCGCGTTGGGATTTGCTGCTGTTGTGCTTGCGGCTTGTTCTTCGACTCCAGCGCCAACACCAAGCGGATCCACGGGCGGCAGTTCCGCGCCCGCGAAGACCTCCGCGATCATCGCCGAACCAGCGAATGCTCCGGCTTACTACATCTTCCCGTTGACGCCGATGGACAACTACAACGGTCTCAATGATGCGTACTTCCAAGACTTGATCTACCGCCCGGTGTATTGGATTGGTGACCACGGTGCGGTGAAGGTAAACGATCAAATTTCATTGGCGGATGCCCCGACGTACACCGATGGTGGCAAGACCGCGGTTCTGAAGTTGCGTCCCTACAATTGGTCCGACGGCAAGCCCGTCACAAGTCGCGATGTGCTGTTCTTCTGGAATCTGTTGAAGTCAGCCAAGGAGAATTGGGCCGGTTACGTACCAGGTGAATTCCCCGACAACGTAACCAACGTTGCAACTCCCGATGCGCAGACAATCACGTTTACCTTCGACAAGGTCTACAACCCTGATTGGATTCTCTACAACGAGCTCAGCCAGCTCAGCCCGATCCCGCAGCATGCGTGGGATATTGACGCGACTGGTCAGACCCCAAGCGACCTAGACTCCACGCCGGCGGGTGCCAAAAAGGTCTACGACTATCTCATCAAGCAGGCAAGCGACGCGGCTACCTATGCGACGAACCCGCTGTGGCAGGTAGTGAGCGGTCCATGGAAGGTGCAAAGCTTCGCCAACGGCAATGAGGTGACGTTCGCAGCAAATGCCGATTACAGCGGTCCGATCAAGCCGACTCTCCAGACCGTCACTCTTAAGCCATTCACGAGTGATACGGCAGAATTCAATGTTCTTGCTGCCAACGGCGATATCGATTACGGATACATTCCGCCACAGCAGGGCACGCAGATCGATCGCATCAAGGGCTTGGGTTTCGATACCACGCAGGCAACGACGTGGTCGATCAACTACATGGTGCCGAACTTCAACAATCCGACCGTTGGCCCAATTTTCCAGCAGCTCTACGTGCGTCAGGCAATGGCGCACCTGATCGATCAAGATGGCTGGGTCAAGGGGCCACTGAGTGGATTCGGTAAGCCGACGTTCGGCCCGGTTCCGACTTTCCCAGACAACCCGTTCGTTGATGCCAATGGCAAGGCCAATGCCTTCCCTTACGACGTCCAGAAGGCCAGCGACCTGCTTACCCAGAATGGCTGGACGGTCAAGCCAGACGGAGTGAGCACGTGTACGTCGCCTGGCACCGGTGCCGGTCAATGTGGTGCCGGGATTGCCGCTGGTGCCCCGTTGAAGATGAAGGTCGAATACGCAAGTGGTCTTGGTGCTCTAGACAAGGCCATGCAGGCTGAGAAGTCGGCCTTTGCCCAGGCAGGTATCGAACTGGACCTCGTGCCAGAGCCACTAGACACGGTTAATGCCAACGAAACCAAGTGTGTTCCAACAGATAAGTCATGCTCATGGCAGTTGGTTCAGGGTGATCTTGCATGGACGTTCCAGCCGAATTACTACCCAGAGGGTTCGCTGATGTTCGGTAAAGATGGCTGCTGTAATGCGGGTAGCTATGACGATCCGAAGGCAGATGCACTGATCGCTGCGACGCACACCAGCACGTCACCTGACGCAATGGTTGCGTATCAGGATTACCTGCAGACGCAGTTGCCGGTGATCTGGACGCCGAAGGCAGAGACCATCGTGGCTGCTCGATCGAATCTGAACGGCACTCAGCCAAACGATCCGTTCAGCAACCTTTACCCCGAAGAATGGCGCTGGAGTTAATTAGCCGCTCGGTTCTGACGCCGCGAAGGTAGGCTCACGTACGTTATGGCCGCATTCCTTCTTCGGCGGACGCTTCAGGCAATCGCTGTGCTGTTCATCGTCACGGTGATTGTGTTTGCGCTGCTTCATGCTCTGCCGGGTGGTCCCGCGCGTGCCATTTTGGGCCCGCGGGCCACTCCGGCGGCAATAGCGGCGTTCAATCATGAGAATGGTTTCGACCTGCCGCTGCTACAGCAGTACGTACGCTGGTTAGGCAATGCCCTTCGCGGGAATTTGGGCTTTTCGTATAAGCGCAATCAGTCAGTGTCGTCTCTGCTCGCCACGGCTGTTCCGCGCACGCTGTTGCTGGTTGGGCTCGGGACGCTGATCGCGGTCGCTGTTGCGATCCCGGTGGGATTGGCTCAGGCCGTTCGTCGTAACAAGCCGGTCGATCACGTGCTGACAGCCATTACGTTCACCCTGTATTCGATGCCGGCCTTCTGGCTTGGCCTCCTGCTCGTCGACATTTTCGCGGTCAAACTGCATTGGTTTCCGCCGGAAGCGCCATCTGGTGGACCGCTAGAGATGTTGCAACATCCGGCTGGTCTCGTGCTACCGCTTCTGACATTGAGTTTGGTGACCATTGCATCGTTCAGCCGGTACGTCCGTGGCTCAGCTATTGAACAGTTGGAACAGGATTACGTCCGCACCGCCCGTGCCAAAGGTTTGGAATCCGATGAACTAGTGCGCAAACATGTTGTGCGCAATGCGCTCTCACCCGTGATCACCCTTCTTGGTCTGAGCCTGCCATGGATTCTTGGCGGATCTCTGGTCGTTGAGGCTGTGTTCAATTTTCCGGGTACGGGCTTCCTGTTTTGGAATGCGGCCCAGGGTGCCGATTACCCCGTGATGCTTGGAGTCGTTCTCGTCGTCGCTCTCGGCACCGTGGTTGGTTCGCTCGCGGCCGATCTTGGCTATGCCGCACTTGATCCCCGGGTCCGCGATCAGGTGCGTGGTTCGTGAACACCAGAACGCGTGATGCAGTCAGTGCATTTCGAGAAAACCGACTTGCCGTGATCGGCGCGGTGATGCTGCTTGCGATGGCTGTGTTTTGTTTTATCGGGCCGCTGTTTTGGAAAACCGACCAAGTCCACACCAATCTGATGGACACGTTCCTGCCCCCAGGGGACGGACATCCACTTGGTACAGATGACCTTGGTCGTGATGTTCTCGGCCGCCTCATGGCTGGTGGGCAGATCTCTCTCATTGTGGGCATCTGCGCAGCGCTGATTGCGACCTCAATTGGTGCCCTGTACGGATCCCTCGCAGGGTATCTCGGTGGTCCAGTCGACAGTGTTCTGATGAGGGTTGTTGATGCCGTCATCTCTATTCCGACGATCTTCCTGATTCTGTTCGTGGCAAGTTTGGCTCCACCAACCACCGTTACGTTGATTCTTGCCGTAGCTCTGACGTCGTGGCTAGTGCCCGCCCGCATCATCCGCGGTGAGGCACTCACGCTGCGAAGCTTTGAATTCGTGAAGATGGTTAAGGTACTCGGCGGTGGATCAACTCGTGCAGTCACCAAACACGTTCTCCCGAATACGGTTTCCACACTCGCTGTCAACGCCACCTTTCAGGTGGCGGACGCGATTTTGATCGTTGCGACTTTGAGTTTCTTGGGTCTTGGTCCGCCGCCACCGACGGCCAACTGGGGCGGAATGCTCTCCGGTGGCTTGGACTACGAGTACAGCGGTTACTGGTGGATGATCTATCCCGCCGGTATCGCCATCATCATCACCGTCGTCGCCATTAACCTCGTCGGTGATGGTTTGCGCGATGCGTTAAGCCCACGGTCTGCTCGTTAGAGCCTGTGCCTACGAGCTCTGTGCGGGTGTCAATGGATGCAGGCAGGCGGTGTTTGGCGCTGCCGGCTGCACGCCAATGAGCGGGTCCGTCACGAGGCAATCGTCTTTCACCACGGGACATCTCCCGGCGAATGAACATCCGCGCGGCAGGTTCACTGCTGATGGCACCTCACCGAGCGGGGCAGCGCGACGCGAGCGAGTTGCGGGGTTGGGATCGGGGAAGGCAGCCACCAAGGCGGCGGTGTACGGGTGGGCTGGTGAATCAATAACTGCCGCAGTATCGCCTGACTCGACGATACGGCCGAGGTACATGACATCGATTCGCGTTGTGATTGTCCGAACCACGGCGAGGTCGTGGGAAATCACCAGTAGTGCAAGTGAGCGTTGTCGTTGAATATCGCGCAGCAGGTTCAATACTTGGGCTCGAACACTGACATCGAGTGCAGACACCGGCTCGTCGGCAATGAGCATTCGCGGTTCCAGAGCAAGTGCGCGGGCAATGACGACCCGTTGGCGTTGGCCGCCGCTGAGTTGATGTGGATATCGGTCTGCCAACGATGAGTCCAACCCAACCTCATCGAGCAGTGATGCGACCCTTGTCTGACGGTCTGCCGAGGTGCCGCGTCGATGAATAACGAGTGGTTCGGCAATGCTGGTCCCAATGGTCACTCGTGGATCGAGAGCCGCTGCCGCATCTTGGGGCACTAACTGAATCTGACTCGTCTGCTCTCGACGTTCACGGTGGCTTAGCGAGCTTATTGAGCGACCCTCAATCAAGACCTCGCCCGAGTCTGGTTCCTCTAAGCGTACGGCCATGCGCGCGAGGGTTGACTTGCCACAACCCGATTCACCAACAAGGGCAACGGATTGACCTTCATGTACGGACAGACAGACACCTCTCACGGCGTGCAACTTCGTGCCCCGTCCGGCACGACCAGGAGCTCGAAAATCTCTGGTGACGTCGCGCCATTCCAGGAGTGGCTCAGACATGATGACCCACCGGGTTGTAACAGGCCAAGGAGCGGTCTTCGTTGATGACGATGGGAGGTGGTGCTGTGACGCAGATGTCGATCGGTTGGGAGCAGCGTGGCGCGAATGGGCAGCCGGGTTCGGGTTTGGTGGGATCAGGTGGTGAACCGGCAATGCCTCGAAGAACAACCTCGGCCGAGTCAGACAGCGTCGGCGCACTGGCCACGAGTGCCTGCGTGTAGGGGTGACGCATTGCGTCGAAGGCGTCCGTGACCGAGCAATCTTCGACCGTTCGTCCGCCGTACATGACGTTGACTCGGTCGGCTGTTGTAGCGATGACGCCCAGGTCGTGGGTAATGAGGAGAACTCCCATAGCAAGTTCATCGACCAAGGAGCGTAGGAGTTCGAGGATCTGTGCCTGAACGGTGACATCGAGGGCCGTGGTGGGTTCGTCAGCGATCAGAAGTGCAGGACGGTTCACAATCGCCATCGCGATTGCTACACGTTGGCGTAGGCCTCCAGAGAGTTGGTGTGGGTACGAGTCGAATCGTTGTTTCACCGCTGGGAAGCCGACCTGTTCGAGTGCGTCCTTCGCCAGCCGTTCAGTCGTACCCCGGTCAAGCTTTTGATGAATGGTGGCTGCCTCGGCAACTTGCTTGCCGATCGTCATTGTCGGATTCAGCGAACTGAGCGAGTCTTGGAAGACCATTGAGGCTGCGGTGCCGCGTAACCCAGCGAGCTCATGCTCATTCATGGCGCTGATATCGCGGCCCACCACCTCTATCCGTCCGGTCGTGCGCACGATGTTGGGTGGTAGGAGCGACAGGGTGGCCAATGCGGTCAGAGTTTTTCCACTTCCTGATTCCCCAACTAGGCCAACGATTTCACCGGCTCGTACGGTGATGTTGGCATCTGCGACGGGGCTGGCCGTGCCATGCCGCAGGCTGGCTTCGAGCGCGAGGCCACGAATCGACAGCACCGGGGAGGCATCGGACATGGCTTGACGCTAGCAAGGAAGTCACTGCACCGTGCACTCGACTCGTGCGACAGTAGGAGGATGAGTCACGACATCGGCCGCACTCTCACCCAGCGGTTCGCAGCTGAACCATTCCTTGATCTGGTGACTTTTCGCGTCGATGGAACCGCAGCACATACTCCCGTGTGGGTGAGCGGTACCGAGGATCAGCTTTTTGTTTCGACATTTGCCGACAGCTACAAGGTCGCCAGGGTGCGCAATAACTCTCTGGTTGCGATCGCCGTCTGCGATGGACCAGGAACTGTGGCCGCTGACGAAAACTATGTGGCGGGCAGAGCGCGAGTCTTGGATTCGTCGGAGTTTAAAGTCGGGGTTCGGGCTCACCGGGAGAAGTACGGCCGACACTTCGCGATGATGTGGCCGGCCCGATGGCCCCTTCGACTCATCGGCAAACGGCGGGTGTGGTTAATCATCGAGGTCGATCCGGAGCGGTCGTTACCCCCCATAGATCGGCCGGTCGTACAGCCACCCCGAACCACGTGATCCGCTGACCTGTGCGAGCGTTAATCGTTCGTGCTGTTTGCGGCGTGCATCGAGGCTGATATGGGTGACTCGTTCGCCAATGCGGAGGTACCCCCGGGATATGGGGAGGGCTCAACATGAAGTGCCTGACCGTCAAAGCGATCATCGATGGCCGATTCGTCGAACTCGTCGTCCCATGTCTCGTCAATTTCAAGCATCGGAATCTGAACGCGAATGACCGCACCAATACCTGTGCCAGCCGCACCATTGGCGAGGTCGATTGTTCCATCGTGCGCTTCGACGATCCCCTTAACAATGGCCAAGCCGAGACCAGTTCCACCTGTGGTGCGAGCGCGACTGGCGTCGCCACGGGCAAATCGTTCGGTCGCTCGGGGGAGTAGGTCGGCGGGGAAACCCGGGCCATCGTCGCGCACTTCAATGATGGCGGTGTTATCGACGACAGAAAGCGTTGTCGTGATTGTCGTGCCAATGGGGGTGTAGTTGCGCGCGTTGACGTAAAGATTACTTAACGCTTGATGCAGTCGCAGTGCATCACCTTCGACGAATACCTCGCCCTTGGCGGCATCTTCGACATGCCATATGTGGTCTGGACCGGTGGTCACAGCCTCGACGCAGGTGTCATCGATGATGGTGCGCATATCAATCGGATTCTTGGCCAGGGGTCGCTCTTCGTCCAGGGATGCCAAGAGCAAGAGATCCTCGACGAGCATGCCCATGCGACTGGCCGCCCCCTCGATCCGGCTTGCGGCCAACTTGGCAGCCTCGGGATCTTGGGCGACTCCGCGGCGCAGAAGCTCGGAATAGCCACGGACGGCGGCCAATGGAGTACGCAATTCATGGCCGGCGTCGGATACGAACTGGCGTAGCCGATCCTCAGTTTCGGCACGCGTCTGCAGAGACTCTTCGACGTGGTCGAGCATCGCGTTGACCGCCAGGCCAACCTGGCCAACCTCAGTGGTGGGAATGGGATTAGCCACCCGGGCCGGAATGATGACATCGCCACGGCCCAATGGCAGTTGCGCCACTTCGCTGGCTGTCTCCGCGACTTCTTGCAGCGGTCTGAATGAACGTCGAATGAACCACCAACTCAACAGGCCGCTGAGTAGCAGCGCCAGTCCGATTGTGACGACTTCGACGAAGAGCAGTCGGCCGGCCAAAGCGTTCACACGAGAGATGGGCATGGCTGCAACAACCGAAATTTGGCCAAGCACCGAATCGGGGTACGCGACCGCTACCGCCTGGCCATGGCCGAGATCGGTCAGGGTCAATCCGACGGGTCGCGCGGTTGGATTAGTGGGTACAGACCGCAAGGCGATTGCATCTGATTCGGGAAGGGGTTTCTCATCGTCGGCGCCTAGGCCTGGCTTGAGCGGAACAGCCTGGCCATCTGGTCGCACGATGTAAACGGTGGCTCCAGCAGATGACCAGCCTTGAATCGTTTCGTTTATGCGACGCGGATCACCGGTGTCTGCATACAGGTGCGCCTTCGGCTGCATGAGACTGTTGTCGACTTGCTCGATCATCCATGCGCGAAGTGCAAGAAAAGTTGCGAGGCCGACGACTATCAGGGCTGAGGAAACTACCGCCAGCAAGCCAACGATAAGTCGCGTGCTCAGCGGCAACGCGGACCATCGGGAGGTAGCGGTGTTAGTCACTGGTATCGCCGGGTCGTGGTGCGCGCAGGACGTAACCGACCCCTCGGACAGTGTGAATCAGCGGATCGCGATCGGCGTCAACCTTACGTCGCAAATAGCCGACGTACTGCTCCACGATGTTCGATCGGCCAGCGAAGTCGTAATGCCACACGCGATCAAGAATCTGAGACTTACTGACAACGGTGCGGGCGTTCTGCATCAGGAATCGAAGCAGGTCGAACTCTGTGGGGGTGAGGTCGATGAGTTCGCCGTCCCGGCGGACTTCGCGCGTCTCTTCATCCAGAGTCAGATCGGAAACTCGCAGAACCGCACCCTGCTCATCGAGACGGCCAGTGCGTCGAAGCACCGCTTGAAGTCGGGCCAGAAGCTCTTCAAGGCTGAATGGTTTGGCGATGTAGTCATCTGCCCCTGCGCGCAGGCCTGCGATCCGATCGCGGGTGTCACCGCGGGCCGTGAGGAATACGGCCGGCAGATCGGGGTGCTCGGCGCGAAGGCGGGAGAGTAGGCGCACCCCGTCGTCGCCCGGAAGCATCATGTCCAGGACGGCGATGTCAGGACGAAGTTCGCGCGCTACCCGCATCGCTTCATCTGCGTCACCTGCAGTTGCGGTGCGGCAGCCATCGAACCGAAGTGCGGTTGACACCAAGTCGGCGAGATCAGACTCATCGTCTACGACCAACACGCGGACCGGCGGAACTCCGTCGGCGGCCCGGAGGTAACTCTGCGGCTGGTCAGCCTCTTTGTTATGCGTCATCGTCATCATCCCGCTGGGTTCCCTTCACGAGTCCATCTTGACACCGTTAGCGTGCAATGTGGGTTTCTTAACCCTTGAATCCTGCATCTGTGAGTGCAGCGGACAGTGACTGTTGGAATCCATACGAGGTGTATGAAGCCCCGCCGATCCCTGAGATGTTCGCGCTCTGCGCGGCGATCGCCTGTTTGACGAGCATGGGGAACGCCTGCGACGAGATGCGAGCACTGTGACCGTCATTGTTAGGCAGGGAAAGTGCTTGCACGTCAACCAGTTTGCCGCCCTTGATGACGGCCTCGACCTGAACGATTCCGTAGCCCACATCAACCGCCGAGCCCTGCGTGGTCTTGGACGCGGTAGAGGTTGAGTTGGCGGTCGACCCAGTGTTCGACGACGAATTGGGCGTGGTCGCCGCGTTACTTGATGAAGAACCTGCTGAATTCGATGACGAGCCGGTATTGGACGTAGAGCTGGAGTTCGAGGTTGACGAACTACCCGTTGACGTCGACGGCGTGATCGGTGGGAAGTTACCGGATGCAGCAGCGCCACCATCTGGATTGAGAGCTAGGACGGCGGCAACACCCATGACGGTGCCGGTACCGATGACAAGTGCTCGCTTCATGACTGGTTCTCCTTGGTGCGCGATGCGTTACGTGACGTGGTCTTGGTCGTGCCGTAGGTGTCGGGGGAGTGGAATGAAAAGGCCTCATCGTGAATGCGACTGTCCGGAATCCCAACGACCTCGGCAGCATGCCGAACGGATGCCACGAGTTGCTCAGGGCCACAGGTGTACACATCCGCTGTGCTGAAGTCAGGAATCAAATGCGTCAGTGACTTCGCATTGATCGGGTAACTGCGGCGATTTCCCACGAGATAGCGAACTCGAGTATTGGGTCGTGATCGTGCGATCGCGTCGAGTTCGTCGTGTAGGACAAGGGCTTCTGGCTTCGGTGCCCGGTAGAGCAGATCAACTCGAACCTGCTTCGGCATGTCATCGAGAAGGGCGCGGATCGGGGTGATACCGACACCGCCGGCGACGAGGACCACGTGATCTCCACTGCGGGCGTCTGCGGTGAAGATTCCATACGGCCCTTCTGCGATCACACGCACACCTGGCTTGAGATCAGACAGCGATCGGCTGTGGTCGCCGAGGTCCTTGACCGTGATACGTAGGTATTTGTTGTCAGGTCCGGCCGACAAGGAATACGGGTGCGACTGCCACCAGTGGTTCGGGGTCATGAAGCGCCAGCCGAAGAATTGACCGCCGCGCGCGCCGATTTTGTCGAGGTTTTTACCGGTGATCCAGACGCTGTACGTGTCGTGCGACTCGCGTTCGACTGAGTGGACCTTCAATCCGTGCCGCGAGCTCATCATGATTGGCTTGATGATCCGATAAAGGATCAATGCGCCGAAGGTGATGACGTAAAGCGCAATCCAAATCCAGCGGGCCCAGGCATGTGTGACAAAGGCCTGTCCGATCGTGATCGCGTGCATGTATGCCAATGCGATCGCGAGGTACAGGTAGAGGTGAGTAACCCACCAGGTCTCGTACGACATCCGTCGACGGGCTACGCGCCACGAGCTGATACCGGCCATCATCATCAAGATGAATCCGGCGAAGGCAGGAAGGATCCAGCGGTACGTCGAAAGCAGAGTCCACGTTTCGGACAGGTATCCGATCGCCTCACTCGCGGCGTAGCCGGCGATGATGAGGGCAACGTGCAGAGCGATCAGGATCAGGGCAATCGGGCCGAGTTTGCGGTGCCACGACACCATGCGGTCGTGGCCGACACCGCGTTCGATGACGGGTACGCGAGCGATCAAGAAAATAACCAGCAGTGAGCCGTAGGTGCCTAGGAGTGCTGCCCAGCGTGACATTTCGATCAGGATGGCGCCGTCGCCAGAAAGGGACGAACGCGTGGCCAGTTGAATTCCTACGACAAGGCCAAGGCCGAGCCCGGCAAGCCAGAGCGCCACAGTCGGGGTCTTCGGCTTGCCGTTTGGCTTCGAGACCTCTGTGCGCTTAGGCGATGGGGAGTTGCTGGTGCCCGCGGTGCTGCGCGCTTTGTTCGACTTCGTCGGCTGCGACTTTGGGTTCTTGCCAGCCGACGAAGACCGTGGGCGGGTTGCTGCGCTGCTCATGTACCTAAGGTGGCCGAGAATTATGTGAGAGTCCTGTGAGACGCACGATCTCTACGTGTGAGTTGCTCCACCCGCGTAAACGTCACCCATATGCATCACCTGGGCGTGCCTGCGGGGGAGATCACGCCGCGAGGATCAGAACGTGAAGGGCTTGGGTGGAGCTGACAGGGATGCGCGAGGACACGTGGCCAAATTGAGGCCGCCGAATCCGAGTGCCTCATCACATAGTCGTGCGACCGTCCAGCCCATATGAGTTCCACGACGGGTAATCGTGGCCCGATAGATCGTGATCTCGTATTTGGTGGGAGTGCCGTAGGCCACTTGAATGGTGCCGATCAGTTGGGATTCGCCGGGCTGATTCTGAGCGTTCCATGGGGTGTCGTACAGCGCCCACCGGGACGGGTCAGATAGCCACACTCCGCCGTTGAGAACGTCACGAAGGGCCAACTCAACAAGGACCTGACGGGCAGCTACCTCGGGGACGATGGCAGCCGGCCGGATCACTTCGGTGACCACACCGTCGTCGTACATCTCAGTCATGAAGATCTCCGCGGTCGAATCCGACATTTTCGATCCCCCTTGACATATCCAAGGTTCGGCGTTGACACCGAACCTACCCCCGGTTGTTCCTTCGTTCTCTAACTGAATCGGCGCGGCGGATCACCAAACGCAGGGCCCAAGTGGGTGAATGGCCGCCTCGATCGGCTCGATAACCCCTGCTTTCGGTGTCCACGAGCGCGTGTTTTCCCGGTCAGGGGTGGTGCTGGTGGGGTATTTGGGGTTATTGTGATGTCACATCACGAATGTGCTCCTGGAGTACGAGAGGTCGCTGGGGAAGGCGTCCCTCACGTAAGGAGGTTCGGTGATGGCCGATAGGCACGCGTCTACAGTGCCCACAGGCGCGCGGGTCATGACCCGTGGCGTCGTCTTTGTGCATTCCTGCCCACGAGCGATCACCTCACATGTTGAGTGGGTACTCAGCGACGTTTTCGATTCCCGTGTTCATCTGGAGTGGACCGAGCAGTCCGTTGCTGCCGGGTGCTATCGCACCGAGTTGGCGTGGACGGGTCCGGTAGGTTCCGCCGCGCGCGTGGTCTCGGATTTACATGCCTGGGGTCGACTCCGGATTGAAGTCACCGAAGAGCCCACATCGAGTACCGAAGGTGAACGGTTTGCGGCCACTCCGTCGCTCGGGATCCATCGAGCAACCATCGGGGCCTACGGCGACATCATGATCAGCGAGGAGCGATTACGGGCTGCGATGACCCGTGCGCGGATCTCCGGTAGATCGCTAGAGGTCGAACTCGACGAACTGCTCGGGGGACCTTGGGATCAAGAGCTCGAACCATTCCGCTATGCGGGTGAAAACAACTCCGTCCGCTGGCTTCATCACGTCGGTTAGTCGATACCCACCGCAACGTAAGTGAAAGACAGCCCTCACCCATGAGGGATGACGATGGCCCCGATCGGTTCCTTCCAACCGAGTCGGGGCCAACGCATGTCGTGGTCGCAGTTCGCAGTTCGATGCGCGAGCAGTAGTTTCTTCGCTCAGTAGTTACAGCGGGATGTTGCCGTGCTGACCGCGGATTCCCGGGTTGACCGCAAGTGCATCTGCAACAGCGTGCGCGAGCACCGAACGGGTTTGCGTTGGAGCCACCACCTCGTCGACGACTCCAATCGCTACAGCCTTGTCGACTCCGCCTGCGATCCGGGTGTGCTCGTCGGCAAGCTCGATTTCTACTTGGGCGCGCGCATCTTCAGGTACCTCGGCGAGTTTGCGTCGATGGAGAATCCGAATCGCGGCAACTGCACCCATGACGGCGACTTCCGCGCCAGGCCACGCGATGACTTTCGTGGCACCAAGTGCGCGCGAGTTCATCGCGATGTACGCCCCGCCGTAGGCCTTGCGAGTGATGACGGTGACACGCGGTACGACTGCCTCGGCGAACGCGTGCAGTAATTTGGCGCCGCGACGAACGACTCCATCCCATTCCTGCCCAACACCGGGCAGGTATCCGGGAACGTCGACAACCACGACGAGAGGTAGACCGAAAGCGTCACACATGCGAACGAAGCGTGCAGCCTTCTCTGCACTCGTCGCATCAAGGCAACCACCGAGACGTAGGGGGTTGTTCGCGATCACACCCACCGAACGTCCGCCCAGCCTGCCAAGAGTGGTGATGATGTTGGGCGCCCACTTGGGATGAAGTTCAAGGGCTGAACCCTCATCGAGGATTCCGTCGACCAGCGGGTGCGCGTCGTAGGCTCGCTTTGGATTCTCCGGTAGCAGAGCCTCGAGATTTGAATCGGTGACGGCCGATACGTCTAAGTCACGCAGATCGCCCAAGAGCGAGGCAAGACGTGCACCCTCATCGAGGGCATGTCGCTCACTGGTAGCCACAACGTGGACAACACCGCTACGTCGGCCATGTGGCTCGGGGCCACCGAGGCGCAACATGTCGACGTCTTCACCCGTTACGGAGCGGACGACATCTGGACCCGTAACGAAAACCCGGCCCTCCGGCCCAAGGACAACAACGTCCGTGAGCGCTGGTCCGTAGGCGGCACCACCTGCTGCCGGGCCGAGCACGACTGAGATCTGCGGGATCTTGCCCGAGACGCGCGTCATGATGGCGAAAACTTCACCGACGGCATGCAGACTCTCGACGCCTTCACGGAGTCGTGCACCACCGGAGTGCCATAGGCCAACGATGGGTACACCATCTGCGGCCGCCCGGTGATAGGCCACCATGATCGCCTTACAGCCGGCGATTCCCATTGCCCCACCCTGAACGGTTGGGTCGGTGCAGAAAACGACGACTGGAGTGCCAAGGGCGGTGCCGGTCGCGGCAATGACCCCGCTGTCATCTACCTCGGTGATGAGCTCCATCGTGCCCTCGTCGAGGAAGGCTGGCATGCGCACCAGGGGATGGCGAGGATCGAGATCTACAACCTGCACATCATCGTTAGCCACCATGGACATCACACACTCCGGAAGATCAGAGCCACGTTGTGGCCACCAAAGCCGAACGAATTGTTCAGCACGACTGCATCCCCATCGCGGAGTTTGCGGGGTTCGCCGCTGACGACATTAAGACCGATCTCGGGATCGGGATTTTCCAGATTTGCGGTGACGGGGGCAATCCGGTTGTGCAGCGCCAAGATGGCGGCCACTGATTCCACCGCCCCAGCTCCACCGAGTAGATGGCCCGTCATCGACTTGGTGCCGCTGACTGCGACATCGTCGACGGAGGTTCCGAGGACGGACTTGATGGCCGTGGCCTCAGCGATATCACCCTGAGGGGTTGAGGTCGCATGGGCATTGATGTGGATGACATCCGTCGGGCTTGCTCCTGCGCCTTCCAGAGCCAGCCGCATGGCGCGAGCCGCACCAGCACCTTCGGGATCAGGCTGAGCGATGTGATGTCCATCGGCGGTCATTCCCACCGATGCAACCTCGGCATAGATGCGTGCTCCGCGAGCCGCGGCGTGCTCGGCTGATTCGAGCACAAGGGCGCCAGCACCCTCACCCATGACGAATCCGTCACGGCCAAGATCGTAGGGACGAGACGCATGCGTCGGATCTTCGTTGCGGGTGGAGAGTGCGCGCATCGCTGCGAAGGCAGCAATCGTGATGGGGTGAATACAGGCTTCGGTACCACCGGCGACGACGACGTCAGCCCGGCCGCTGCGGATCATCTCGAGTGCGTAGCCGATTGCTTCGGCTCCCGAGGCGCACGCGCTGACTGGGGTGTGAATACCCGCCTTGGCGCCGAGGTCTAGGCCTACCCACGCGGCTGCACCGTTGGGCATGAGTTGCGGGACGGACATGGGTGAAACGCGCGACCAGCCGCGGGCAAGCAGGGTGTCGTAGTTGTCGAGCAGGCTGACGATTCCGCCAATACCTGTCGCGAACGCGATGCCGAGGCGTTCAGGGTCGAGGTCGGGTTGTGCTGAATCTGCCCACGCCTCGCGAGCGGCGATGAGGGCGAGCTGCTGGCAGCGATCAAGTTTGCGAGCTTCAACGCGATCCATGACCTCGAGCGGCTCGACCGCCACCTGACCGGCAAAACGTACCGGTAGGTCGGTGTAGCGCTCATCTTCAAGCATGCGCACACCTGAGCGACCGCGCAGTAGGCCGGCCCACGTGGTGGCAACATCGCCGCCAACCGGAGTGGTTGCACCCAATCCGGTGACAACAACTCGACGGGTCGAATCAGTCATTACAAGACTCCCTTGAGTGGATCTAATCGCGAGAAGGGGTTGGGACGGCGAGGGTTACTCGCCGTCCCAACGCAATCAGGACTGCGCGTCGATGTAAGCAACGGCGTCGCCGACGGTGCGAAGGTTCTTGACCTCGCCGTCGGGGATGCTTACGCCGAACTTGTCTTCACATGCCATGACGACCTCGACCATCGACAGCGAGTCGATGTCCAGGTCGTCGACGAAAGACTTCTCAGCGGTGATGTCTTCGATGGGGGTTCCGGCGACCTCGTTGACGATTGCGGCGAGGCCCTCGAGTGTCTGCGACACAGTTTCTCCTTGATTGTGCGTGCGCTACGTCGGGTGACGAAGCGAGGTATCAGTTGTGTTCTGGCCGAGCGGTGGTGCGATTGTGGTGCGCTGGTGCGCTGGTGCGCTGGTGCGGTCGAGCGGTCGAGCGGTCGAGCGGAAAGTCCAACAGTCGATAGGTCAAACAGTCAAAACAGCCATAAGGGTGCCTACGGAAGTTCGATAACTTGGGATGCGTAAACCAAGCCAGCGCCAAAACCGATCAGTAGTGCTAGGCCACCGCTGGGAAGTTGGTCGGCCTGGCGCAGACGATCCAACGCCAGTGGGATGGAAGCCGCAGAGGTGTTGCCGGTTGTCTCGATATCGCGACCAACTACCACGTGCTCGGGAAGTTTAAGTGCCCGAACCACCGCATCGGTTATGCGCATGTTGGCCTGATGCGGAATGAAGGCCGTCAGGTCGTTCACCGTGACCCCGCTGGCCTCCAGGGTGCGCATCGCGATCTTCGGAACCTCGCTGACTGCCCAACGGAAAACCTGCTGGCCTGACATCTGCACATAGGGAAACTCGTCGCGAGGCTCAAGTCGATATTCAGACCACGACTGCGACATCGTGATCAAATCTTTTTGCTCGCCATCGGCACCCCACAGCGTTGGGCCAACACCGGTGTGATCACTCGGGCCAACCAACGCGGCGCCGGCGCCATCACCGAAGATGAACGCAGTGCCACGATCAGTCGGTGAAACGAAGTCGGTAAATTTCTCAACACCGATCACCAATACGTACTCTGCAGCACCTGATCGGATCATCGAATCTGCAAGTCCAAGTGAGTAACAAAAGCCCGCACAAGCTGCGCCGAGATCGGCGCCGGCGGCGTTTATGGCTCCGAGTCGGAAGGCAACTTCAGGTGCGGCGGCGGGGGTTTGGTAGGGGTGGGTAACCGTCGCGACCAAGACCATGGAGATGAGTTCCGGGGCAATCCCGGATTTGGCGATCGCTTTGGCGCCAGCCGCTACTGCCATATCGGTAACGCTTTCACCGGGTGCGCAACGTCGCCGCTCGACAATGCCGCTCCGCTCGCGAATCCACTCATCTGAGGAGTCGATCAATCCCGCCACGTCGTCATTGGTGACGATCTGGTCAGGCCGATAGGAGCCAGTGCTCAGTACACGACTGCCGACCCGGACCGGTACGGAATTCAGCGTTGGCACTAGTTCACCGCAATCGGGTGGAGACGAACAATGGGCTGGCCAGGTGAAACGGGATCGCCATCTTCGACGAGCCACTCGACGATCGTGCCGCCGTGTGGCGCCAAGATCTGCTGTTCATCACGCAGGTTCACCACAGACCCAATGGGTGCGCCAGCGACCAAGGCATCACCGGACTCTGAATCAACAGCCAGTTTGAAGGTGCCCTTGCTCGGTGAAACGAGCAGTCGCCACGTTGGTGATTGTGCGGTCGGGCTCAGCGTCCTGTGGCGATCGATCAAATCCCATGCCGCTTCGAGGTCATCGGGGGTGTTGAGTGCCAACGTTTCGATGCCGGGGAGCCCGCGCTTGGCCAAGCCCGTGAGGGTGCCGCCCGGAACAAGTTCGATAAGTGCCGTGACGCCCAAGTCAGCCATCGTGTTCATACAAAGGTCCCAGCGGACCGGGCTACTAACCTGCGTCACAAGACGGGTCAGCACCTCGCGGCCACTGTGCACGACTGCTCCGTCGGCGTTACTCAGAAGGCGCATGCGGGTGTCGTGAACGTAGATGGAGCGAGCGAGCGCACCGAGGGTTTGGACGGCAGGTGCCATATGTGAGGTGTGGAACGCGCCGGCGACCTGAAGCGGGCGCAGGCGGGCCTTCTCCGGTGGGTTGGCAGCGAACGCCTCGAGTTGTTCGAGGGTGCCGGCGACGACGATCTGGCCAGCGCCGTTTTCGTTTGCGGCGGTGAGGCCTACGCGTTCGGCAGCGGCCACGACCTCATCGCGATCCCCGCCGAGAACTGCCGTCATGCCGGTGGCCGTGACGGCCGACGCGGCAGCCATCGCGTTACCGCGCTCGCGAACGAAGACCATGGCCTGCTCAGCAGTCATGACACCGGCACCGACAGCCGCGGTAATCTCGCCGACGCTGTGCCCAGCGCCGACGCCGACCTTGCCGTATGCCTCGGCGGGGTGGGGGAACAGTGACAGCAAAGTGACCAAGCCAGCTCCGACGAGGAGTGGTTGTGCAACCGCTGTGTCGCGAATCGTGTCCGCGTCACTCTCGGTGCCGTGCTTGACCAGATCGATCCCCGCGACCGTGGATAGCCAGCGCAGGCGCTCGTGGAATCCGGGCAATTCCAGCCATGGGGTGATGAATCCTGGGGTCTGTGATCCCTGTCCGGGAGCGACTACTGCAAGCACCCCTTTACCCTCTCCGGTCAATGGCGAACCTGACGTTCACGACCCTACCAAGGTCGTCCAAGGAAATTTGTAGGAATCCTACAAAGGCACATCGCGCCCATGTAGTCGTCCGAGGGTCATCGCGACCTGTAACGTCCACGCATCGCGCGGCATCGTGGGGGTATAGCCGGTCACATCGGCGACCCGGCGCAGTCGGTAGCGCACAGTGTTGGGGTGAACGAACAAATCACGGGCGGCACCCTCAAGTGATCCTGCCCGTTCCAGGTAGCAGGACAGTGTCTCAAGCAGGGTCGGATCCTCGGCCACCAACGATGCGTACGCCCCGTCAACGAGGCGATGGGTAGCGGCCTCGTCACCGGCCAAGGCGCGCTCGGGCAGCAAGTCGTCAGCGCTCACCGGTCGCGGGGCATCAGGCCAGCCGCGGGCGGCGCGCAGACCCGACATTGCTTCTTGAGCACTGAGGGCAGCCTCGTGAAGGCCTTCCACGCGGCGACCTACGACGATGGGTCCAGCGGCAAACTGGGTGGCCAATACCTTGGCCGCAGCGGCTTCATCTTTCACGTTGCCTGCGACGAGGATCATCCCCGTGCCCTGCACGCGGGTCAGTGCGTCCAACCGATTGTGACGGGCCACGCGCTTGATGGATTCGCTAATCGCATCGGGGTCACCCTGGGGCGCGGAGCCAGCCATGACGCATACGCCTGTCACGTTGCCCCAGCCAAGGGCTGCCCCTCGCGAGAGCACAGCATCGTCAACTTCTCCGCGCAAAAGTGCGTCCAACACAAGGGATTCCAGTCGTGCATCCCATGCGCCACGTGATTCAGCGGCCCGCGCGTACACCTGCGCGGCGGCGAACGCGATCTCACGCGAGTACAACAGAATCGCCTCGCGGAACCAGACGCGATCGTCATCTCCCACCAGATTGGCCAGATGTTCTTCCACTACAGCGATGGTGGTTCGGACGAGCTCAACGGTTTGTTGCAGTGATACGGCTCGAACGAGTTCTCTGGGGGCGGTGGCGAAAACATCCGCGGTGATCGCATTGGCGGCATCTGGATCGCGTACCCATTGAACGAATGCGGCGATACCGGCTTGGGCGACGAGATTCACCCACGACCTATCGCCCGCTGACATGGCTGCGTACCACGGAAGCTCTGCGTCCATGCGTACTGATGCGGCCGTGGCGAGGTCGCCCGTCGCACGTTCAAGCCGACGGACAGTGGCAGCGCGGCGGCGTGAATTCACGTGGCCAACGATAGTGCCGCCGGGCCGAGTTCCGGCAGTTGCGTGCTGGCTCGGCATTGGTGGAACTCAACAATCCACGGTGCCTTTGCCGGGTGGGTACTCGCGTACGCTGGGGTTATGACGAATCTTGCCCAGCCGGAGGTAGATATCCGGCGATCTGGACAGCGCTTTGCCACCGATATCGATTGGCTCGACAGCCACCACTGTTTCTCATTTGGACGTCATTACGATCCGTCCAATACGCACTTTGGGCTGCTGCTGGTGTCGAATGATGATGTCGTTGCTCCCGGAAGTGGGTTTGAGACCCATCCTCACCGCGACATGGAGATTGTGACCTGGGTGCTCGATGGTGAACTCGTTCATCAGGACAGTGAAGGTCACAACGGGGTGATCCATCCGGGGTTGGCTCAGCGAATGAGTGCTGGGACGGGCATCTTGCACTCAGAGAAAAACGACTCATGGCGGGTTCTCGGTGGGCCCGAGCATCTGGATCCCGTTCATTTCATCCAAATGTGGGTAGTTCCTGACACACCTGGCATCGCGCCCGGTTATGAGCAACTCGATATCTCCGACGAACTCGCCCGCGGTGGTTTGGTTGTGGTCGCGTCTGGGATGGACAAGCATCGCGATGAGCGAGCAATTCACATCAACAATAAATACGCGGCCCTTCAGGTAGCCAAGTTGGTGCCGGCCCAGTCTGTTGAGATCCCGCCGGCACCATTCGTGCACCTATTCGTCGCACGTGGTGAGGTAGAACTCGAAGGGGTCGGTGTGCTGACAACCGGTGATTCGGCTCGCATAACAGCATCAGATGGCCGTCGCATCACCGCTGCGGGTGCCGCCGCCGAGGTTTTGATCTGGGAGATGCACGCAACCCTTGGCTAGGGTCGTGAGCATCTCCCAGAACGTGAAGGAACCGAGTCTGTGACTCAGCCAGAACCTTCAGTGTTGCCTGCGTCAGCCGCAGCCGGATCGTTCAGTTGGTAGCGCTCGATGGCCTCGGCCACCCGCGCGCGATCGAACTCACCGCGGTCGGCAAGTGAGGCCAGTGTGCGAACAGTGATGCTTTGGGCGTCGACAAGGAAGTAACGACGTAGGGCTCCACGGGTATCGGACATACCCCAGCCGTCGGTACCTAGGCTTGCGTAATCCGTTGGAACATAGGGTCGAATCATGTCCTGTAGTTCGCGCATGTAATCGCTGACGGCCACCACTGGCCCAGGCCGACCTGACAGCCTTTGTGTCACGTACGGTACGCGTCGCTCCGTCGTTGGGTTGAGTAAGTTATGTCGATCTGACTCGAGGCCATCTCGACGCAACTCACCCCAGGATGTGACCGACCAGACGTCGGCATGCACGCCCCAGTCTTCGCGAAGGAGGCGCTGCGCGTCGAGCGCCCAGTTAACGCCGACACCAGAGGCGAGGATTTGTGCACGTGGGCTATCACCTTCTCCGGCGTTGGAGATGACGTGCATTCCGCGCAAGATTCCGTCGACATCAACCTCTGCCGGCTCTTCTGGCTGGACGTACGGCTCGTTATACAAGGTGAGGTAGTAGAAGATGTTTTCCGGATCCTCGCCGTACATGCGTCGTAAGCCATCGCGAACGATGTGGCCGACCTCGTAGCCGTAGGCGGGGTCGTAGGCGACAACGCCAGGGTTGGTTGCGGCCAGGATCGGCGAATGGCCGTCCTCGTGCTGCAAGCCCTCACCGTTCAACGTTGTACGGCCAGCGGTGGCTCCGAGGACGAACCCACGAGCCATCTGATCCATCGCGGCCCAGAAGGCATCACCTGTGCGCTGGAATCCGAACATTGAATAGAAGATGTAAATCGGAATCATTGGCTCGCCATGAGTGGCGTATGCCGATCCTGCGGCAGTGAACGATGCGACTGAGCCCGCTTCGTTGATTCCCTCGTGCAGGAGTTGACCGCTCGTCGATTCCTTATAGGCCAGAACCAAATCGCGATCGACCGAGAGATACGTCTGACCATGCGGTGAGTAGATCTTCGCCGTTGGGAAGAGTGAATCCATGCCGAATGTGCGCGCTTCGTCAGGGATGATCGGAACGATGCGATGACCGATGTTCTCGTCGCGAATGAGATCTTTGAGTAGACGAACGAAGGCCATGGTGGTTGCGACAGCTTGCTTGCCACTACCGCGACGCATGACGTCGTAGACCGGATCGCCCGGCAGGACAAGTGGCTTTGCCGCGTGGCGACGGGTCGGGATCGAGCCGCCGAGGGCCCGACGACGTTCCATCATGTATTGCATGTGTTCGTGTTCGGCCGCTGGACGGTAGTAGGGCGGCAACTTCTCGTCGAGCTCGGAATCTGGGATCGGAATCTGAAGGCGATCGCGGAATCCCTTGAGATCGTCGAGAGTCAGTTTCTTCATTTGGTGTGTGGCGTTCCGACCCTCGAAATGGCTTCCGAGTGTCCAGCCCTTGATGGTCTTGGCAAGGATCACCGTTGGTTGACCCTTATGCTCGGTGGCCGCGCGATAAGCCGCATACAACTTGCGGTAGTCGTGACCACCTCGGCTCAGTGACCAAATCTCATCGTCAGTCCAGGCCTCAACCATCTTGCGGGTGCGTGGATCGCGGCCGAAGAAGTTCTCGCGGATGAAGCCGCCGTTTTCGGCCTTATACGTCTGGAAGTCACCATCGGGGGTGCGGTTCATCAGGTTAACGAGGGCACCGTCGTTGTCGAGGGCGAGTAGATCGTCCCACTTGCGGCCCCACACAACCTTGATGACATTCCAGCCCGCACCACGGAAGAACGATTCAAGTTCTTGAATGATTTTCCCGTTACCGCGGACCGGGCCATCGAGCCTTTGTAGGTTGCAGTTAACGACGAACGTGAGATTGTCGAGTTCTTCTCGGGCCGCAAGCCCAAGTGCGCCAAGGCTTTCAACTTCGTCCATCTCGCCGTCACCGAGATAGGCCCAGACCCGCTGCTGGGTGGTGTCTTTGATTCCGCGATCGTTGAGGTAACGATTGAAGCGAGCTTGGTAGATCGCGTTGAGTGGACCCAAGCCCATGGAAACGGTTGGGAATTCCCAGAAGTCAGGCATGAGGCGTGGGTGCGGATACGACGAGAGCCCGCCGCCGGGATGTGAAAGCTCCTGACGGAAACCATCGAGTTGATGTTCGTCCAGTCGGCCTTCTAGGTAGGCACGGGCGTAGATACCGGGGGAGCCGTGGCCCTGGAAAAAGATCTGATCTCCGCCGCCTGGATGGTCCTTACCTCGGAAGAAGTGGTTAAAGCCGACTTCATACAGCGATGCGGTTGATGCGTACGTCGAGATGTGGCCACCGACGCTAATGCCGGGACGCTGTGCGCGATGCACCATAATCGCGGCGTTCCAACGAGCGTACGCGCGGATGCGGCGTTCGAGGGCCTCGTCGCCAGGGAACCATGGCTCACGCTCTGGCGGGATCGTATTGATGTAGTCAGTGCTGCGAAGGCTCGGTACGCCAACGTTTTGTTCGGCCGCTCGTCGAAGCAGCGAGAGCATGATGTACCGGGCACGGTAGGCGCCTGCGTTGGCGACCAACGCGTCGAATGACTCAAGCCATTCCGAGGTCTCGTTAGGGTCAACATCGACGTACTGGGTGGGCAAGCCACCAGCAATCAGTGGATCACGATCACGTCCGACAGACACGTAAACCTCAATTCCTTCGCCGGTGGTTACCGGGCGCCATATGCGATGGGACTGCGGGCGCCTTGTGGGCATGCCAGCCGGTCATCATCGACTACTGCGTGCCTATCCTGCCGTGTCTTTGATCTCGACGGGTACTCGGGCGCCGGTGTGTTGAGTGGATCACCCCACACGCGCCGTCGTTTCCACATCGGCGGCGCGGGCGATCTGACGACCGAAATTGACCAGATTTCATCGCCCGGCGTCGGCAATTGGTCACTTTTGTACGAAACGCCACGTATTAGCATGGGCAAAATGCTTGCGTCGCGAGTTCTTGTCCGGTGGACTACGTACATGGCCCACCTACATGGCCCGGTTGATACCCCGGAAATCGACTTAGCATGACCACTACGACTCGCACTCAGGACGCGTCTCACGGCGACGATCCCGTTCGCGCATTAGCAACTCGACTTGGTTTCACTGCCGGTCAGGTTGTTCAGGAAGTCGGATACGACGATGACTGTGATGACGAACTGCGCGAAAGCATCGAGGTCGTCACTGGATCGTCGCTCGTGGACTTGGAGTATGACGATGTCGTTGACGTCGTTCTGCTTTGGTGGCGAGATGAGGATGGCGACCTGGTCGATGTCCTTGTGGACGCACTTGAGTTCTTGGCCGATCAGGGCGTCATCTGGTTGATGACCCCAAAGCCGGGACGTGACGGGCATGTTGAGGCGTCGGATATCTCCGATGCGGCTCCAACAGCTGGGTTGCAGTCGACGAGCACGATTTCTGCCTCTCGTGACTGGCAGGGCACCCGACTTGTCGCCCCGAAAGCCGGCCGTCGATAAATCGTTCACCTGTGTGAGTACCCGGCACTGCGGGACGGGGGTACTTATGCCACGATCTCGTTGTCCATTCGTGCGCAGAGAGGTTTGTCATGTCGTTAGAAGTCGGTCAAGAAGCACCAGATTTTGAGTTGGATAATCAGTTCGGCGAAAAGGTGCGCTTGTCGTCATACCGCGGATCGAAGAATGTCGTTGTCGTTTTTTATCCGTTGGCATTTACCAACATCTGTACGGGTGAACTGTGTGAGATCCGCGATCTTGGCTCGGTCTTCGAAAACGATGAAACCGTCGTGCTCGGTGTTTCCTGCGATAGCGCACCAACGCTGAAAGTCTTTGCAGAGCAAGAGAAGTACGACTTCCAGCTGCTCAGTGACTTCTGGCCACACGGCGAGGTTTCTAAGGCCTACGGAACGTTCTTTGAGCGTGGCGGCTTTCCGAACCGCGGAACGTTCATCATCGACACCTCAGGTGTGATCCGCTGGATGGTTGTGAACGGGCCGGGCGATGCTCGTCGCACTCAGGACTACCGTGAGGCTCTCGCAGCCCTCTAAGGCTGGGCTAATCCTCGTGGGATGTTTTGCGTGTGGTCGCCGACAGGACGATCCGAGTCATGGTCAGGTTTCGGACTGGAAACGAGCCGTTGTCGACGGCGAACAAGTCCTGATCTGTCCGGAGTGCTTTCCCACAGTTTCCGGGCTTGATGCCTGTACGACCTGTTCATCGACGATGTTGGTCAAACGGCTCGGTGAGGTTTCCTGCCGGTCGTGCGGGGCTACGTGGTTTTCCGCGCAGCTTGCAGCCTCTGCGCGGGGGGATCGTTCTGCGCTCGCCGATGAGGTGGCTGCGGCGATCGATCGTCTTCTTGGTGGCAGCTCACCTCTTGGGTGAGGGAGCCGCATTCGGAGGTTCGGCCTTGGACAGGGTAATCTCACTCGGCGGGCTTGTGACGACCTCATGGTCGCCAGTGAGCACGGGCGCATAGCTCAGTTGGTTAGAGCACCTGCCTTACAAGCAGGGGGTCAGGGGTTCGAGTCCCTTTGCGCCCACTAAAAACAAGAAGCCACCTTCGGGTGGCTTCTTGTTTTTAGTGTTCATGCAAAGTGGACTCGTGGGCCCCCGCTAGTCGCGCAGCGGCTAGTAGGGGACTTGCGCCCACATTCACGAGGCGCCTAGCGGACGGCGCGCAGTTCAGTCACCCATGATGCGAATCGAGTGATTCCCGATTCGGGGTCCGTGCCTTGGTCGGTGCCGAGCCCCATCATGCTGTCACCGGTGATCGTAAATTGGGCGCTGGACGTATCACGCGCCACCACCATGACGCTGCTGTCAGGAGTCAACGTCCCCACGGCGCGGGATTCATGGTCGTTGGTGATGAAGACCAATTCTAGGTTCCGACCGTCCTGGGCGATCACCTTCATGATGACGTGCAGGTTGTGCAGACTGTGCCACTCCAACGCATCGTCGTTTTCGGCGTGAAAACCGGGATGGTGCTGGTTGATGGCTCCCCACGTCGAGGAGTTGGCTGTGCCCTCCCAGAGTGTAGGAAGAAGCCGAACTTCGTTATCGGACCGATTGGACATGGCGTTCCTCAGGCGTAGTTGAAGTGTCTGCCCTATGGTACGAGCGTCGTCATCGATACGCATCGTTCCGATGCGCCACGGCCGTGACTGTTACGGTTCTGGACTCATCGTCGATGAGGTAGAGAACCCGAAAGGCGCCGCGTCGAGCGGAGTAAGCAGGTTCCAATGGGGGACGCAGAGGCTTACCTACTTTGCGGGGGTTCGTGAGCAGGTTCCCCGTTAGAAACGCAACGCACGCCGAGGCAATTTTGTCAGGCAATCGCTCGGATATCGTTGCCGCGGCTGATCTGGTCACTTTGAGTTCGTAGCGAGTTTCATTGTGGTGCAACGTCGCGACCCCGCATAGCCATGAGCATCCGCAGTGTCTCGGCGTCGACCACGGCTCCGGCGTCGGCTTGAGTCCGCTCGATAGGATCATCGAGTGACCCCGTCAGTAAAGTTCAATGCCCTGTTTGTCGCTGCGATCGCGCTGGGCCTGGCAGCCTGCTCAAGTTCGTCGACCCCCGTTGCGATAGGTGGCTCGCCGACGGTGTCGGCCACGGCGATAGTCACCCCCGCTACGGTGTCGGTTGCGTTGAGTTGGACGCCTAACACTGACTACACGGGCCTGTACGTGGCTCAGGCAAAGGGGTACTTCGCGGACGAGGCCATCACGGTCAAAGTCTTGCCCTACGGCTCAACCGCTCCTGAAACCCTCATCTCACGAGGCCTAGCGGACTTCGGATTTTCCTATCAGGCCGGCACTGCATATGCCCACGCATCGGGTGCGGATGTTGTATCGGTCTTTGCACCTGACCAGAAGGGGACCTACGCGATCGGTGTGCGCGCAGACCGTGCCGATATCGCCAGCCCTAAAGATCTCGACGGCAAGATCTACGCGGGATTCGGCACACCCGACGAGGGGCCAGAACTGCAGTACGTGATTAAGCATGATGGCGGCACGGGTGAATTCCGCACCGTCACTCTCAACACGTCGGCGTATCAAGCGTTATACGCCGGCAAGGCTGACTTCACGATTCCTGTCGTGACGTGGGAGGGGGTTGAGGCCAAGCTTGCGGGCAAGCCCATGAAGACCTTTGCCTTCACCGATTACGGATTCCCCGAGCAATACTCAATCCTGCTGGCGAGTAGCAACACATACTTAAAAGCTAACCCTGCTGTTGCGAAGCGCTTCATCGCCGCACTCACTAAGGGATACGCATATGCGGCCGATAACCCTGCCGATGCGGCCAAGATCGTGATCGATACGAATCCGGGAGTCTTCACTAATCCGCAGTTGGTCACGCAGAGCCAAGAGTTACTCGCCTCTGGCGGATATCTCAAGGATGCCAACGGCAATGTAGGACATCAGGATCCTGCGTTGTGGGCCACGTATGGCTCCTTCCTATTCACCAATGGATTGCTCGCCGATGGTGACGGAAAGACGTTGGCTGCAGAGCCTGATTGGACGACGTACTACACCAATGACTATCTACCAGCGGGCAGTTGAGTAGATGAATCCGGATTTTCATGAGCTCAATTCGAGCTCCGTTGCCCAGATTGTTACTCGAATTGCCACCCTCGAGCCGCGGCTCGGCGGATGCGTGCTCATTGCGATTGACGGCCGTTCGTGCTCAGGAAAGACCACCTTGGCCCATGAACTCTACGAGGCGTTGGGTGCAACGGTCGTTCATCTTGAGTACCTTTACCACGGTTGGGACGGCCTGGAGGCAGGCATCGAAACTGCGGTTGCGCAGGTTCTTGAGCCGATGTCACGTGGTGAGAACGCCGTCGTTCCGCAGTGGGATTGGTATTCCGGCGGTTGGGGTGAACCATTGCCTGTTTCGGTTCCAGCTGTCCTGATCGTGGAAGGCGTAGGAGCAGGCAGTGCCAGCGTCCGTACGTATGCGAGTCTGACGATCTGGCTCGAGCTTCCCGAAGCGGATCGCCGGGCCCGCGCTCAAGTGCGCGATTGGGAGACGTTCGCTGAGCATTGGGACGATTGGGCTGCGCAAGAGGATCAACTCTTTGCGCGTGAACGACTCCCAGATCATGCCGATCTGGTGCTGGTTGGAGAGAATGCGACGGTGAGTGATTCGTCGTGACGCGAACGACTGCTACGGACAAGGTTGCGGGCATCCTGGGCCCGGTGGTCGTGATTGCCATGATCCTCATCGTCTGGCAGTGGTACGCCACGCAAAGCGGCCTCGGAGCTGACGTTCTTCCGTCTCCGTCTCGGGTATGGGAGCAGGGTTGGGCCGCGCGTGCTGACCTATGGGCGAACGCGATCCCCACATTGCGTGCAACGCTGATCGGTTTTGCACTGTCACTGCTCGTTGGTTTCTTACTCTCGGTTCTGCTTGATACGTCGAATATTGTTCGACGCAGTGTCATGCCCGTGCTCGTCGTCACGCAGACACTCCCGTTGATCGTTATAGCGCCGTTGATGATTTTGTGGTTTGGATTCGAACTACTGCCGAAGGTTTTGCTGGTCGCATTCGTCACGTTCTTTCCGATCACGGTGAGTTTGGTGGAGGGCTATGCCTCCGCCGACCGTGATGCGGAAACGTTGTTACGCAGTATGGGCGCGGGCTCGGCGCGCATCTTTCGTTCGTTGCGGTTTCCGTCAGCGATGCCGTATTTCTTTGCAGGGCTTCGGATTGCGATTACTTACGCCGTCGTTGCTGCAATCTTCGCGGAGTACGCGGGTGCATCAGAGGGTCTCGGCATCTACATGCAGTTGGCGAAGAACTCGTTCCGCACGGATCTGGTGTTGGCTGCGGTGGCGGTGAGCGCCCTGCTCACGTTGATTCTCTTCGGCTTTACGTATGTCGTTGAGCGTCTGACGATTCCGTGGTTGCGTTTATACCGCCGAGCGCAGGTCAGTCCATGAGCGCAGAAGAGAACTCGATCGTCACGCCGAGAGTTGCGGTTAACGATCTCAACCAATCGTTTGGCGAACTCGAGGTGCTGCGCGGGTTATCGCTACATGCGAATAAGGGGGAGTTTGTCACCATTCTTGGACCCAGTGGCAGTGGCAAATCGACATTCTTTTCCGTTCTTACGGGAGCCACGACGCCAACGTCCGGTGACATATTGGTTGACGGTTCACCGCTTTCGGCCAGTGGGGATCACTTGGCTTTCATGCCTCAGAAGGATGCGCTCTTTCCATGGCGTCGGGTTCTCGACAACCTAACCCTTGGCCTTGAAGTACAAGGGGTCAAGCGTGCTCAGGCGCGCGAGCGCGTGCGACCGCTGGTTCCGGTTTTCGGGCTGGAAGGGTTTGAAGATGCGTATCCGTTCGAGTTGTCTGGCGGTATGCGCCAGCGAGCGGCCTTGCTACGGACTGTCGTCCAAGAGCGAGACGTCCTGCTGCTAGACGAACCATTTGGTGCACTTGATGCCCTCACCCGTACTCAGATGCAGGCATGGCTCGAGAAGATGTGGGAAGAGTTCCGATGGACCGTGCTGCTGATCACCCATGACGTGCGTGAAGCTGTTTTTCTTTCCGATCGGATCTATGTGTTCTCGCAACGGCCGGCAACAGTGGTGGCAGAAATCGACGTTCCGCTACCGCGTCCCCGGACGATAGATATGGTTGCCGATCCAGTGTTCTCTGGTATCGAGGCGACGCTGTTGAAGATCCTGCTAGAGGGATCCTGACGTGAGTGGAGACATGCCATGACGCAACCACAAGTGATCGACGCGCAGACCCTGGCTGCTCGGCTTGGCACAGACGATCTCGTCATCATTGATTGCTCTGTTGTGCTGCATCGCCCTGAGGGGGGAGGGCCGTATCGCGTTGAAGCGCAGTGGGATGCCTACCAAGAGGCACATATTCCTGGTGCGAACTTTGCTGACCTCGTCTCGGTTTTCGCTGATCCGGCAGCGCAGTTCCCATTCGCCATTCCGACTCCACAGGCTTTCGCCGCGGCGGCATCCCAGTTCGGCATCGGTGCTGGTGCCAGTGTCGTTGTGTATTCACAAGCCAGCCCGATGTGGGCGACCAGGATGTGGTGGTTGCTGCGATATCACGGGTTCGATGACGTGGCTGTTCTCGATGGTGGGCTGACGACATGGCGCGCCGAAGGGTATCCCGTCGAATCAGGTACAGGCGCGCTGCCGAAACCGCGTCCCTTCACAGTCAAGCTCCGTCCTGAACTCCTTGCCACGCAGGCAGATGTGCACGCTGCACTGGAGGATGGTCAGACCTGTCTGGTGAATGCGCTCACCCCGGAGGCTTTCCGAGGAGATGGAGTGACGTCCTATTCCCGACCTGGCCGAATTCCGGGCAGCTTCAGTGTGCCAGCTGGCTCACTGGTCGATCCGGAGACGTGGATGTACCAACCGATCGATTCCCTGCGTGACGTGCTGGGACGCTTCGTGGAGGCTGACATCACGCCGGTGTTTTATTGCGGTGGCGGGATCTCAGCAACAGTAGACATCTTTGCGATGTCACTTTTGGGTCGAGATGACGTGCGGCTCTACGACGGCTCGCTGACCGAGTGGTCCGCGAACCCAGACTTACCGCTAGAAATCGGCTAGCGAAGGAACGGCCGCACTTCTACCCGGCGGTTGCAGGCCTTAGATCCGGCGGAGGCGAGTTCGAGCGCTTCCTGATCGTTAACAGCCTCAATGATCCAAAAGCCGTTGTAGAAATCGTCTGAATCGAAAAGTGATCCGCTGGCAACCAGCGCGGCATCGTTACGGTTGTCGACGACTGTGGCCAGGGCGGGCGCAGCGATTCCCGCTGCAAGCACCCACTGGCCGTTGTCCTGTAGACCCTGATTGAAGACGTCTATCGCCGCCATCTCATCAGAGTCAGCGGTGCGCGACTGCTGATTAATCACGAAGAGGATGTATCGCATGTGCGTCGGTTAGCCTTGCGCTTGCGTGGCAGATTGAGCGGCAATTTCGGCGTGAACGATGGCCATGTCGACGCCGCGCAGTGCGGTAATCAATTCCTCGAGCTGTGTTCCGGCTAGTGCGCCGGGCTGTGAGAAGAGCAGTACACCCTCGCGGAATGCCATCAGTGTGGGGATCGAGGTGATGTTGGCTGCGCCTGCAAGTGCCTGCTCTGCATCAGTGTCGATTTTGGCAAAGACGATGTCCGCGTGAGCCTGGGATGCAGCCTCGAACACCGGTGCAAAATTGCGGCACGGTCCACACCACGCGGCCCAGAAGTCGACGAGAACGAAATCACTTTCGGAGATCGTCTGTTCGAAGGTTTCGGCAGTGAGATTCACGGTGGACACATCTGCCTCCAAAGGCATCGTTGGCTGCCCTGCATCTGGTGATGCGAGGACGTCATGAGCAACATTGGATCACCCCCGAGGTATTCCCGCCTGCCGCGGGATCTGTGCGTGGCTACGCCGTTAAGGCAGATGGCCGATGTGATGCACCCTCGCCGAGGCCTTGCCACTACGGTTAGATCTGTGAGCATCGCTCGATGGCCACATTGAAAACTCGATGAAAGGGGTCCACGTGAAGATTGAACCTGCCGTCCAAATGCGACTGCTGGATCTACAAGCGGTGGACTCACGTCTCGATCAAATCGCCCACCAGCGGCGCACATTGCCCGCATTAACTGTGATCGCGGAGCTTGACGCCAAGCTCACTGTGCTCAGTGACCGGATCGTCGCAGCGCAGACTGAGGTTACTGATTTGCAGCGTGCGCAAACCAAGGCCGAGACCGATGTCGAGCAGGTCCGAGCCCGATCCGATCGTGATCAGGAACTACTTAACTCTGGACGGATCACCGTGCCGAAGGAGCTTGAAAACCTTCAGCATGAGGTTGAGTCGCTTGCCCGTCGCCAGAGTGAGCTTGAGGATGTTGAGCTCGAGGTTATGGAGCAGCTTGAAGGCGCGCGCGAGTATCTTGGCGGCCTTACCGTTGAGCGTGATGCGTTAGTGGCACAGCGGGACGTTGCGGTTGCAGAGCGCGATGCTGCCTTCGAGAAAGCCGACGCGGAAGCCGAGAACCTCAAGGCAGATCGTGCAGATCTCGCACCGCAGATTACCCCGGAGCTCGGAACCCTTTACGAAAAACTGCGTGCCGATAACAACGGTGTGGGGGCAGCGGCGATACGTCAGCGTCGTTGCGAGGGTTGCCGGATGGAGCTCACGCCGATCGATATCGGCCGCATTCGTGAAGCAGCCGAGGATGAGGTTCTTCGCTGCGAGGAATGTCGGCGAATTCTGATCAGAACCGCTGAGTCCGGCCTGTGAGCCGCAGACTCATCGTCGAAGCGGACGGCGGGTCGCGCGGCAACCCCGGCCCAGCCGCTTACGGGTCTGTCGTGCGCGAAGCTGTCACGGGTGATGTTCTCATCGAACTTGCTGGGCATCTTGGTGTTGCCACGAACAATGTCGCCGAATACACCGGCTTGCTCGAAGGACTGCGGGCAGCGGTAGAGATCGATCCGGCTGCTCTCGTCGAAGCACGACTTGACTCGAAGCTTGTTGTCGAGCAAATGAGTGGTCGCTGGGCGATCAAGAATGATGCCCTCCGTCGGATCGCACTTGAGGCTCGCGATGTTCTACCGCGTGATCAAGTGACGTACACCTGGGTTCCGCGTGAGCAGAATGCGGCCGCCGACAAACTTGCGAACGAATCAATGGATGCGGTCGAAACGGGTCGATCGGGGACGATCCGGCGTACCCGATCGGACGCTTTCGAAGTTGAGTCCGAAGCACAGGTGCTCCCGGATACCCCTGAAGTGGCTATCCCCGGCGGAGCACCGGACCTTGGCCCGCCAACCGTCACAATCCTTGTCCGCCACGGAGTTACACAGCATTCAATTGAGCGTCGCTTCTCCGGCTCAGGTGGATCACACGATCCGATGCTGACCGAACTTGGCCGCGAACAGATGACGGCGGCTGGACGTGAATTGCTGCGCCGCGGGGGAGCGGATGTCCTCGTCTGTTCGCCGATGCTCCGGACACGTGAGTCAGCCGAGCTAATGGGAGAGATACTCGGGTTGGAGCCGGTCGTAGTTGACGGCCTTCAGGAAGTTAAGTTCGGTGATTGGGATGGACTCACGTTCACCGAAATAATGGAAAAGTGGCCCGCGCAGCTCTCCGGCTGGTTGGGATCTTCGGAGATTTCGCCGCCACGCGGCGAATCAGTTCATCAGGTCTATGAGCGTGTCGGCGAGGCACTGACCAAGATTCAAGCCGCCTATCCAGGTAAGCGGGTGATCGTTGCCTGCCACTCCGGGACGATCCGCTCTCTGACCGTACGGGCCCTCGGCGCACCGCTCACATCCGTCAACAAGATGGAGATCGCGCCAGCTTCGTTAACAACAATCACGTGGTACGACGATGGACACTCCTCGCTTCGTTCATTTTCCGAAGCAGCACACCTCGATGAACTGCAGCAGACCTGGGTCCCGTAATGAATGAGCGCGACCGTTGGCTCTCGCGCGCAAGATGGTCGTGGGATGTGCTAGATCGTGTTGGCATTCGTCGTCGTTCTGAACGCCTGACGGTTAAGGAGCCTCGGGGAGTGCGTGCGGTTCCGCTGTGGCCGTATAGCCAGGTGTTTCATACTGCGACTGCGATGTCGAATGTGGACGCACCTGTACGCGGCACCGCGCATGGTCTTCTTGTGACGTTGGAGTCGTACCGCTCGGGTCAGGCCTACGGTGAACGCCCGATGAGTCGTAGGCGCTACTTCGATGACAATGCTTGGATCGCGCTCGCCGCTATCGACTACGGTACGCAGGAATCACTGGTCACGTCGCGACGCATCCTTCGTTTCTTACGGGAAGGAGCCGAACAGCTCGACGGGGAAACTGTCGGCATACGTTGGATTGAAGGTGGTGCCAATTTTCACGCATGCTCAACTGGCTCAACGGGTTTGGTAGCCGCACGGCTAGTCCACCGAGGGGTGATTGATGCAGACGCTGGGCTCAAGCTAGCTGCTGGTTGTGCCGCCTTCATGGTGCGACTTCAAGGCGCCGACGGTCTTGTGCGCGACCATATGCGGCCGGATGGTGGCATAGATCAGGCGATCTTCAGCTACAACCAAGGACTCGGCATTGGCTTGTTCGCCGAATTGGGCTGGTTAGACGAAGCCGTGGACCTAGCTCATCGCACCATCGGTGTTTTTGACGACGAGGCGTTGTGGAAGCAACCGCCCGTTTTCAACTCGATCCTCATTCGCGAACTCATGAACCTGCACGAAGTCACACCACATGTGTCGTGGCTGACGTATTGCAGAAACTACCTTCAACGCGTGTGGGATGAGGCACGTCACCCAACCACGGGAATGCTTCGCGGCGGCGGGATCGGCTCGTACGACAAAGATGTGTTGCTGGACCACGCCGGCCTGGTACATGCAATGGTCGCTCTCGCCAAGGCCATTGACGCGTAGTTAGTTTCCTAAAGGTCGCGCACTATCACGTCGAGTTGACGGATCTGACCCTTCTTGGGTTTCGCCGCGAGTTCAACCTCGACGCCATCAGACACACATGCCTCGGCAAGAGCGTCTGCGTTCTTGGCTTTGATTCCCTCACTGAGCCAGCGACGAACCAATCGACCCTTCGTCGCCTTGTTGAAGTGGCTCACCACCGACCTCGATCCATCTGATCGTTGCTGAAGCACCCGGATGGCAACGGTGCGATCAGCAACAGCGCCGATGGGCTTCCACATCGACGCATACACACCCGATCGGAGATCGACGATCAGGCCCTTGGCGGTGACGGATTCCATGGCGATAGCGAGCGGATCGCGCCAGTAGACATTCATCGCACCGAGGCCGGGCAAAACGCAGTCACCGGACAGTCGATACGCAGGGATGCGATCAGCAAATCCAACAGCACCAAATAGGGCCGACGACACGATGAGCGTTTTGGCAGCGCGGCGCTGCGCGTGGGCGTCCAACGTCGCGACGTCGAGTGCGTCGTACAAGACACCGGTGTAGATCTGACTGGCCGGAGCGGACCGCGCAGTGTCGAGGCTTTGGTTGCGGATGACCTCGTCGATCTGATTGACGGATAACCCCAACGCAAGGCGGGCCTGGTCAGGCGAGGCGGTGCACAGGGAGATGAGTTCGTCCAAAACCTGTGAGCGGGTGGCGGTTAACTCGGGAAAGCTGAGTCGATCAAGATCAAGGGGTTTACCTCGGCGAGGGGTTTGCTTGGATTCTGAGGGGGGAAGGAGTACGAGCACAGGCTAGATCTTGGCCTATCTGCTCAAAGTCTGCTCTAACTGAGCCAAGAAACGTCAAGGTTCGGCGTGGCGCGGCGACAAGTTATGTACCGTCACCGCAGGGGAGGTGGGGATTGTGTTTACTCGGGGCGACTCAACGTTTAAGGCGTTAGTGGCTGCTGCGTGCGTAATTGTGCTCGGATGCACCGGTGTTGGTGTGGCTCAGGCGTCGTCCGCGTCGTCCGCGTCGTCCATGGCGGCCGTGCAGGGGCGCGGTGCCGTGGCGATTTCGGCATCTCAACCCAAGCCCGCTGCGGCATCCACCCCTTCTTTCGATACCCAGTTGCTCACACTCGTTAATCGTTTTCGTATTGCCTATGGACGCCAACCGCTCACGTTATTGGCGGATCTGTCCGAAAGAGCCATCGCCTGGTCAGGGCACCTACGTCAGGTTGGATCGCTGAGCCACGATCGCAATCTTGGTGCTCAAGCAGCAGCGGTGTGTTCGGTGCGTTCCGTGCGCGAGAACGTCGCTTATGCCGACTCGGTGGCGCCGGCCGCGTTACTTACCGACTACATCAACTCTGCTCCGCATAGGGCAAATCTGCTCGCAACTGACGTGCGCTACATCGGACTAGGGACGGTTACGGGTGTATCGCCGCAGAATCCTTCCGCTACTCGCTACTGGAATACGATCAAGTTTGTTGGTGGTCGCTGTCCGACATCGGTAGCCAAGACGCAGTATCGGCCATCAACAACATCAATTAAGGCCGTCTCGGTCGTACCGCGTACGCACTTGATCACGATGTCGATTGATGTTCAGACAGCCACAACACATGCATCGTGGGTTGCGGTGTACTTCACCTCGAGGGTCACTCACCTCACTCGATTGATCACCGTCATTGAGGTGCGCGCGACGTCGACGACGGGGCGGGCCGTGGCGCGGTTCGCCACCCACGCCACCACGTCTGGCACGTACACAGCGGTGTACGGCGGCTCGCGCGTTACGGCGTCGTCTGCTGATCTCGGATCGGTTGCTCGGCACGACATTAGGGTGACCGGCTGATGAAGGTTTCGCTGGCCCGAATGTCCTAGGTTGAGTCCGTGACTCGACGTCGATTGCTCGCTAAAGCCCGTCAGGGTGACCAACTGCGCGAAGGCTTTCAGAAGATTCGTGACGAGCAAGGGCTGCCGAAGGATTTCCCTGCCGATGTTCTGACTCAGGCACAACAGATTGCCGAAGCGCCGCAACCACCCCCGGCAAGGTCCGGCGTGGAGCGCCTCGACCTGAGATCACTTCCGTTCGTGACGATTGACCCAGCTGAGTCGATGGATCTCGATCAGGCTGTGTACATCGAACGTCGTGGCAAGGGATACCGCGTCTACTACGCGATCGCAGATGTTGCGTCCTTTGTGGAACCGGGTTCGGTTCTTGATGTAGAAACCCACAATCGCGGGGTCACCATGTACAGCCCTGACATGCGAACCCCGCTACATCCCCGCGTGGTGTCTGAGGATGTTGCGAGCCTGTTCGCGGACGTCGATCGCCCAGCAGTTGTCTGGCAGATCGACCTGAACTCGCGTGGCCAGCAGATTGAGGTTGACGTTGCACGAGCGATGGTCCGCAGTGTTGGCAAACTGAGTTACGAGCAGGTTCAGAAGGACCTTGACGACGGTACAGCGAATGACTCACTCGTCTGCCTGCGCGACGTCGGTCTGCTCCGTCAGGCACGTGAAGTAGAACGTGGCGGTATTGACGTGCGAGTACCCGATCAGGAGATCGAGGATGACGGGCCCGGCTATCGGCTCGTCATGCGCACTCCACTTCCTGTTGAGGGATGGAACGCGCAAATCTCTTTGCTGACAGGCATTTGTGCGGCTCGCATGATGCTAGACGCAGGTGTCGGGATTCTTCGCACCATGAAGGCTCCATCGGAAGCTGACTACGAGCAGGTGCGTCTGACCGCACAAAGTCTCGGTATTGATTGGCCGCCCGAACAGCCATACGCGGAGTTGGTTCGCGAACTTGATCCGCGGGTTCCGGCCAACGCCGCCTTCCTCAATCTGGTTACGGTGTTGTTGCGTTCGGCTGAGTACACAGTCCTCACGCATGCAGTGGGCAACGATGAGCCGGCATCCCTTCGTCACGCGGCGGTCGCCTCGGCGTACGCGCACGTCACCGCACCCCTGCGACGTTTGGTTGATCGATACGGAACGGAATGTTGTTTAGCAATTGCGGCCGGCGAACCCGTGCCGCAGTGGGTTGTAGACGCTCTGCCAGAGTTGCCGTCGGAAATGAAGCGGGCAGATTCACGAGCTCGCGCGATGGAGCGAGCCCAGCTCGACCTCGTTGAAGCCGTGCTGATGGTTGATCACATTGGCGAGCGCTACTCGGCGATTGTGGTTGAGCGCAAACGCGATTATGTGGTTGTGCAATTGCATTGGCCTGCAGTGCGTACCCGGGTTGCGGATCCCAACCTTGAGTTGGGGACCCGGGTTACGTTGGAACTGACGGCGGTGGATGTGGACGCTCGAACGGTGACATTCCAACCTTCGACGTAACTGGGCTATCCTTCGTAAGCAGGCGAGTTGACCGGGCGGCCGCGACATAGCAGGTGACTGTGTATGTCGAGGAAAGTCCGGGCTCCATACGGCAGGGTGGTGGGTAACGCCCACCCGGGGAAACCCGCGGGACAGTGCCACAGAGAACAGACCGCTGCCGGTGTTTACACCGGTGGTAAGGGTGAAACGGTGGTGTAAGAGACCACCAGCGCGTTGGGTGACCTTCGCGGCTTGGTAAACCCCACCTGGAGCAAGGTCAAGAGGTGCCGTCTTCGGATTGCACTGCGCAGACGTTCGAGGACTGCCCGTCCGAGTCTGCGGGTAGACCGCATGAGGCCATCGGCAACGGTGGTCCTAGAGGGATGGTCGCCGCCGATCTTCGGATCGGCACAGAACCCGGCTTATAGGTCGGCTCGCCTGCACTAAGCCTCTGACCTGTGGATGTATCTTTCGTCTCGCCAGCAATGCCCGCGAAAAGCCCGCAGTAGTTCGCGCTGGCGCTACGTCAGCGGGATCACGACGTTGGCGATCTCGCGCACATGACTGGCATCCGTACCGCAGCAACCGCCAAAGACGGTGAGGTTTGGCAGCAGAGCCGTTAGTTTGCTGTAGCCCGATGCCAGTTCCATGGGGTCACCAGCGTCGATCGTGCCCAAGGCATCCAATTCAGCGTGGCTGAGTTTGGACGCATTGGCACGCAGTGCGCCGATCCGTCTGGTCCACGTGCCTGCGTCGACGACGGCCGGGGTGATGTGATCTGGGTGGGCGCAATTGAGACCGTAGAAACTGACGTATCCATCGGTCTGGTCGTCAATAACAGCGATCGCATCTGCCAACGTCGACCCATCGGGAAGAGCCCCATCGGTTTCGACCGTGAACGACAAAATCACCGGGCTACCTGCATCTTTCGCGGCCTGTGCGATTCCAAGGCCCTCGGCCGCGTAGTTGAGGGTGAGCGCAGTGATCACATCCGCGCCACTGTCGATGAGCGACTGAATCTGCCTGGTGTGATAAGCGCGCGCTTCGGCCGCGGGCATGGTGGTGGACGCAACATAGCCATCGCCACGTGGCCCGAGATTGCCACTGATGCTGGCGTAGGTCAGTGATGGGCTGGCATCTCGGACCTGGGCTAGGAGTCGAACAGCGTCACCATTTAGTTGGTCGAGTTGCACGGCGTCGTAGCCAAGTCGTTGACCCCAGTCACGGCTGGCGCGCCAGGTGGGTGTTTCGAACACGAAACCTGCTCCGTGCTTGAGCGCGATGTCAAGGTGGTCTTGGTAGTACGCGAGCAGGGTGGCGCGCCCCTCGTCGGAGTGGAGCAACGGGAACGATGCGAACTCAGGAAGATCCCAACCACGGCTGAAGATGAGATCTGTCTCAAGGCCTGAGTCCGTGAGGAGTACCGGACCGTCAAGCTCGGGCGCACCGTGCGTGGTCATGGGGCTCCAACCGTCCTTGCCGAGACTCATCGCTGCTCGGACATGAGGCGATTATGTGGATCATGCTAGGGCAGTGGCAGTGGTGCTGGATCCGCCGTTTGGCCAGGATCTTTCTGGAACGTAGCGAAGGGTTCTGCGTCGACCGTGATAGTCGATGCAGAACCCTTCGCTGAAGAGCCGTTAATTCACTTGGTACTGAGAGATCATTCCAGCGGCGATGTGGTCGTTGACATGGCAGTGCATGAGCCACAGTCCGGGCGCGTCCGGCACCATGTTGAGGGTCTGCATTTCACCAGGCAGTTCCCCGAACATGTCCATGTTCATACCCATGCTGTTCGTCCACACATTGCCATGGACGTGCGGGGTGTGAAGATCGACCTCAGTTCCCATACTGAAGACGTACCAACGAACCTTCGTCTTCGCCTTCATCGCGGGCTTGGGGCCATTGGTGTAGACGTAGCCGTTGATGGCGTGCATGAGATTCGACTCCTCGAAGCCCGGATCTGCCTTCAGGTCAGCATTGGCCAAAGTTGCATCCGGTGTCATCGCAGCCATGTTTTGGTCGAGGTACAGACTCTTGTTCTCGTTCCATACCTGGTAGAGGTTGATGATCTCGCGATCAACATCGAGTGGGTGACCATCAGCTGCCGCACAACCGGCCTTGGTGATGATCATCGGACCGATGAGTCCTGCGTAGGTGTCGCCAACCTGCGCGCGGATTGTCGGCCCCAGGATTCCAAGGTACGCATCCTCGACGGGACGTGGCTTCAATGTCGTGAACGTCGCGTCGGTGTACTCGCGGTACAGCGCCTTGGTGTAGGTACTACCGATTCGGCCCGCTCCAGAACCGAC
>CANGPO010000018.1 GCA_947455705.1 Actinomycetota bacterium
CCCGGGGGATCAACCCCGGGCTTTTCTATTGGTCGGGCTGACAGGATTTGAACCTGCGACCCCTTGACCCCCAGTCAAGTGCGCTACCAAGCTGCGCTACAGCCCGCCACGTGCACTACCTGTGGTTTTACCCGCATGCAGCCTGAGCAGATTACCGTAGGAAACCTCGATCGCTGAAACTGACATCACCCATCACCGGTGGAGCGCGATCGACGAACAGGGACGACTGTGAACTCAGTCGGTCGCAACAGGTTCTGGAACCCCATATCCACCACCGGCCGCACTGATGAAGGAAACCGAATCACCCTTCTTAAGCCGGAGGTATCCCTTGCCAGGGAGCGTGGTCCACTCCCCCTCCCCAGACCGTCTGATCATGGCCGCACCAGGAGCACCCGAATGCCCGCCATCTCGGCCTCGAGGCGCAAACTCGGACACCGTCTGCTCCACGTAGTACATGCCGTCGGCATCGTCAGCAAGCAGAGTCATATCTCGGCGCATGGCCATTCCGCCTACAAACTTGCCCGAACCCCCTGATCCGTCGACAAGTTCCGTACGGTCGATCCGCCACGGGTACTCCAGTTCGGCAATCTCCGCCGGAAGGATCGCGCAGTTACTGCAGTACGTGTCCAATGCGTGATCCCCATCGGCATCCCTGCGCGCCCCGCCACCACCGCCGAGGATGTCTGCAAGCAATGTGTCCTTACCCCACCGCGAGTCGTGTGCACGAAACACCCACGCTGGGAATGAGACGTGAGCCGCGGCCACATCCTTGCCGGGAATCAACTGACCAAGCGCTTCGATCATGAGGTCTGAGATCCGTTGCGTGGCTAGATGACGGGCACTTAGGGCCGCCGGGTGAATCGGATTTACCAGTGTGCCCGGCACCGTCACGATGTCGATGAGGCGTGACAGGCCATCGTTCTGCCGCACGCCCGAGTCGCCGGCGAAGCAACGAACTGCGAAGTAGACACCAGCGGCAGTACTCGCAATCGGAACATTCATCCCGCTCTGAACTTGAGGCGACGTTCCCGTGAAGTCCACAGTGAGTCGACCGTCGACAGGAGTGACGGTGACGCGAATTCGAATGGGGTCGGTGCCTTCGAATCCCGAGTCGTCCATAAATCCTTCAACTGTCACCGATTCAGTCGGCCACGATCGGAACAGTGCCTCCGCACGCCTCTCAGTGTTGTCGAGGAGACGTTCCATCGCGTCGAGAACCAGCTCGCGCCCATGCCGAGCGCACAGCTCATTCACTCGCTCAATCCCGCGCTTACAAGCGGCCAACTGTGCCCCGAGATCACCGATCGTCGAGTGCGGATCACGGACGTTGTGACGGATGATCTCCTCCACTGCGTGGTTACGTCGTCCACGCTCGACGAACTTAATCGCAGGGAAGATGACGCCCTCGTGGTAAATCTCGGTCGTTTGCGCGCTTTCGGTGCCAGGGAACGTGCCACCAATGTCGATGTGATGTGCGATCGAGCCGGCGTATCCGACGAGCACGTCATCGACGTAGATAGGCATGAAGATCTGCAGATCATTCGTGTGCGTACCACCGAGATATGGATTGTTCGTCAGGATCGCATCCCCAGGATCCAAAGCTCCACCGTGATTTACCAACGCTGCCTTCAGTGCGAATTGCATGAGGCCGAGCTGCGCTGGAATCTGCTCACTGTGAGAAACCATGCGACCTTGGGCGTCGAACAAACCGCAGTTGAAGTCAAGCATCTCGCGAATAATCGGCGAGAAAGATGATCGATACTCCACAACGGCCATCTCTTCACTAATCGCAAAGAGGGCATTGCCCAGGATCTCCTGAGTTACCGCATCCATAGCTCAGCCCACCAACCGCTCGAGAAGCATCGAACCGCCGGGCACCAGACGAGCCGTCCAGTCGGGAAATACAAGTGTCGTTGTATCTTCCTGTTCGATCACCGCAGGCCCGGACACGGGTTCAACTCCGATTGCACTTCGGTCAAGAATCACGGCGTCCTGCCATTCACCCCGCATCCAGACGCGTCGCCTCCCCATTGGTTCCGACGGAACCGAAGATCCCGAGCCAAAAACAATGGGTTCCTCAGGCGCGCTCGCAGTGATGCGCAGTGCCACCAGTTCCATAGGCGTGTCATCGAGTACGTAGTCATATGCCGCGCGATGTCCTTCGATGAAGGCGGACTCGACTTCTCGGATCGCGTCGTCCTGCAGACGACCGTTAACGTCCACCCGCAATGGGATCGTCAGGCTGTAAGCCTGTCCGCTGTAGCGCATATCAGCGTTGAACGTCAGTGTTCCGAGGTTCTCGTGGCCACTCTGCGCAAGTAGCTCACGAGCCTTAGCCGCCAACGCGTCCAGTTGCGGCTGTATCTCGTCGTTCGTGAGGTGGGCCGTTGCACGTACCCAGCTCCGTCCAAGATCGTGACGGACGGCGGTAAGCAGTAAGCCAAGTGCGGCGGTAACTCCTGGAAATGCGGGCACGAGAACCTTGGCCATGTCGAGTTCCTCCGCCAATGAGCAGCCATGCATAGGCCCTGCTCCACCGAGTGCCACCAAAGTCATGGCTCGTGGGTCGAGACCACGCGCGACGGAAATCATGCGAAGGGAACTGGCCATGTTCGCATCGGTTACACGGATGATGGCCGTCGCTGCCTCTTCGACCCCGACTCCCATGGGCAAGGCAACGCGTTGACGAACGGCTTCTGCAGCGGCATCGGGATCCAACTTGAGCTCACCGCCAAGAGTTCGTTGAGCAGTCAATGTGCCCAGCACGACGTGAGCGTCTGTCACCGTGGGCGATTCACCACCACGCGCATATGCGGCCGGACCTGGGACGGCTCCGGCACTTTCCGGGCCAACGTGCAACGCTCCGAACGCATCCACGTGTGCGATCGAGCCACCACCTGCTCCTACACACAGCACATCAACCTGCGGAAGATTTACACGGTGCCCATTTTGTTCACCGGCCCAACGCACATGTGGATCTCCTGCTGTGACGACGGCCAGATCGGCAGTAGTTCCGCCCATATCGAAGGTCATCAAGTCGAGTTCACCCGCAACAGCACCTAGCCTCGCCGCTCCGACAACTCCCGCTGCAGGGCCGGAGGTCACAAGGGATACGGGGAGTTCAGCCGCTGCCTTGGCTGCAGCCAGGCCTCCATTTGACCTCATGAGATGAACTGGAACCTTGACCCCCCGGGTGGCAACGGCCGCGGCGAGATCCGTCACATAGGAACCTACGAGTGGAAGCAATGACGCGTTGACGACCGTGGTGCTGGCGCGCAGGAACTCACGAATCTCCGGAGCAACATCAGAGGAAATCGTCACCGGGATACCCGGTAACTCGCTTGCCAGAATGTCGCGGATGCGCTGCTCATGCGACGGCTGGACGAATGAGAACAGCAGCACCACCGCGATTGCCTCCACGCCAGAGGACGCCAGATATCGCGCTGCCTCAATGACGCTCGGCTCATCCAACGGCGTGATTTCCTCACCCTGCGGCCCAATCCGACCATCCACTTCGACGCATCGGTCGCGCGGCACAATGGGTTTGGCCTCGGGGGTCCATAAGTCGTAGATGTGCCGACGCTGCTGGGTGCCGATTTCCAAGATGTCGCGAAATCCGCGGTTTGTGATCAAACCGACCCGTGCCAGCCGATTCTGCACCAGAGCGTTCGTCGCAACGGTCGTTCCATGAGCAAGGAAGTTGATCTCGTCTAAGCCGCGGCCGGACCGCCCGCTGAGCACCTGCAAACCCGACAGGAAGCCTTCGGAGATGTCTGCTGGCGTCGATTCAACCTTGGCAATGTGCAACTGGCCGGTGTCGTCGACGAGGACTGCATCGGTGAACGTGCCACCAACATCAATTCCAACGCGGACCCCGCTGGTGGCCGTATTCGGATCCCCGTCGCGCTCGTGAGACATGGCTGCTCCGGTGTTTTGGTATCGATTTGGCCATTATGGTGGCATCTATCCGGTCTTACGGGTTCAATTCGACCTCACGGAACGTTCAATGTCATGCGTAATTCGACGGACGGGTTAGGAGGTGATGGGTCTTATGACTCGCGCGAGTTCTGGCCGGTCTTGGGAATGCACCGTCGACGCTCTGGGCACATCGTCGGGAACCTCCCGAGCAAGATCGGCCCTCCCCCTTGGTTTAGTCGACTACATCACCGCTTTTCTTCTCACAGAGCATGAGCACGTTCAGTTTCTATGGAGAACAGTCGAGGGCCGGTGGCTGACCGTCCGGCTAGAGCGAGTTGCACAGCCTTCTGGACGTCAATCCCAGGCACATGTTCATTGGGCCGTAGCAACTCTCCCCGCCGGACTGACGACCAGGGAAATCGATGTCCTCACGCTGGTCTGTCTCGGACTCACCAACATCCAAATTGCCGAACGGCTCGGCAACAGCGCGCGAACCGTCTCCACCCAGGTAGAGCGACTACTTGGCAAGTTGGGTCAGCAAAGCAGAGCAGGGCTGGCTGCCATCGCGGTGGACGCTCGGCTAGTGCGGCTGCCCCTGCCAGGCGGGTCTTTCGACGAGGCAGGTCTGAGCATTGTTGACGTCGAACGAGCAGTCCATGCACGCAGCCGCGCCATCACAACGACTAACACAGCGGACCGTCCTGTAACCCACCACCTGAAGGCTTTACGTCCATCCCTGCGTCGCGCACCTTTCCACATCGGCTCTGTACTACCACTTACCGGCCCGTCGTGGGCCGATGGTCTCGAAGCGCACCGAGGTGCCGAACTCGCGGTCGCACAGATCAACGCCCGAGGTGGCATTGGCGGCCGTCCAGTCGAACACGTTGTTGCCAGCGCCGACTTCTTCAACCCGATCGAGGTCGCCAGCGCCTTTAGATCACTCGTCGATCTAGACGTCGACGCGATCATCACCTCCTACGCGAACGCAGAATGTCCTGAGGTTCTCGACATAGTCGCTGATTTCGGGCAGCCGTTCTTGCACAACGCAACGTATGAGCAACAGGTCGAGATGGTCCGCGAAGATCAGAGTCGATTCGGCATGGTGTTTCAGACGTGTCCGTCGGAAATCCATTACGGTTCGGGGTTTATCCGACTCCTCGACGAGCTTCGCGATAGCGGACAGTGGACACCAACATCGAGCTCTATCGTGGCGCTTGAGTTGGAGACCAATAGCACCCACACCGCCAATGAAGCATTCTTCAGGGCAGCGGAACGATCCGGTTGGAATGTTGCCGACGTAGCCATCGTTCCCGTTCAGAACCCGGACTGGAGATCGTTGGTCTCCCGCATCACCAACCATGCTCCGGCCGCGGTCATGATCACGCACTTCGTTCCTGACGCACTCGTCGACTTCCAACGCGTGTTCAACGAATTCGGCAACGATGCACTCGTGTATGGGGTGTACGGCCCGTCAATCCCCCAGTACCAAACGGCTGCCAGAGACGCTTCCGAAGGCGTGATCTGGTCGACCGTCACCGGCATGTACGACGATGAGTTCGGACGGGCGTTCCGACGGGACTTCGAACGCCTTCACGGCACCCCTGCCGGTTGGTCGCAGGCCAGTGCCGCCTACGACCAGGTCAAGTTGCTTTCGGCGGCGTGGGGCTCCACCGGATCTGCGTCGTCCGCAGAGGTTCAGCAGTACTTGCGAAGCACGGTGTACCGCGGGGTGAACGGTGTTTACTACCTCGGCGGTCCCGGCCAGGCGGCTCTGTCTTACCCCGACGTCACACCGGACCCGTCAATTGCACAAGCGCATATGGTCTATCAGGTACAAGACGGACGACCACGGGTACTAGGCCCCGCACCTTACGGTGACTTGAGATCGTTTAAGACACCACCGTGGTTCGGGAAGAACTCCGCTTAACCCGCTCGCTCGGCGAGAGCAGCCTTATGTTTTTGTTGACGTCGCCGTCGGTTTTGACTCTTTCGACTCACCCGCGGACATCCAACTATTGAGCCGTCCCATGCGTCCGGCTAGCAGCGGCACGACGCCGCGCGGCATCAAGACCACGATCGCGAGCAGCACCAACCCCAACAAGATGAGTCGAATCTCAGGCCAATTCTGAAGTTCGGCCTGGACAAGGGTGATGATCGCTGTTCCGATGAGGGGCCCAGTCAGGGTTCCGAGGCCTCCGACAACCATCATCGTCACGAGCAGCGTCATCTGGCCCAAGCCCATGAGCGACGGTGATACAACGCCGTAGGTGAAGGCATAAAGCCCACCAGCGATGCCGGCAAAGAACCCGGAAATCCCGAAGGAAAGCAACTGGTACTTGATCGGGCTGACACCTCGCGCTGCTGCCAGCGACGGGTTGTCTCGAAGGGCCATCAGCCCGGTGCCTAGAGGTGACCGCACAATGAAGTACATCGCGACCAGGGTGATGATGACGAATGCCAGTGCGATCCAGTAGATCAATCTGTATCGAGCTTGTGGCTCCATGCTTTGAAGCCCGTATCCGTCGAACCCTGAAAGGCCGAACGTGCCTCCGGTGATACCGGTCTTGTCAGCGATGACCAGCAACCTGACCACCTCGGAAAACCCGAACGTCAGCAGTGAGACATAGATCCCCCGAAGTCGCACGGAGGGGATGGCCAGTACCAGCGAGACGAGAGTTGCCGCGAATCCGCCGACCACCAACGCGATTGGCCATGGCAAACCGGTATGCAAGGAGACGAGAGCAGCCGCGTAACCACCGATTGCGTAGATCGCCAGCTGACCAAAGTTCCAGATACCCGAGTATCCCAAAACCAAGTTCCACGACTGGTTCAACACCATCCAGATGAGCGCCAATGTGCAGACGCCTACCCAGTAACTGCTGTTCAGGATCATCGGCAGTATTGCTGCAAGGACACCAGCAATGGCCAACGGAATCGGTTTTATCTGCGGCCAGCCAAGGGCGCGTAAAGGTACTGACTTCATAGTCGGGCCTCCTGTGGCTTGCCCGCGATCCCGTTAGGACGCACAACGAGTACGACCAAAATCACGATGTAGAGAACGGGTAGGGCGAAGGCACTGGACCAGAAGATCGCCACTGCAGAGGACAGGAAGCCGATGATGTACGACGCATAAATCGTGCCCTTGACCGAGCCAAGCCCAGCGAAAATGACGACAATGAGTGCCTGCAAAAGTGGCAGGTCACCAGCATTGGGATACACGAAGTAAAGCGGAGCTAGGAGCACACCCGCTATACCGGCCAACGCGGCAGCAATTCCCATCGTCACCACATATACGCGACGAGCCGGGATACCCATAAGCCGTGCCGCATCAAGATTCTGCGCAACAGCAGTGATGGCCAGACCGTACCTAGAACGGGAAAGGAATAGGCCAAGTGCAACCAACGCTCCCACAGCAAGAACGGCCATGATCATCGAGTGGTACGTGATCGAAACTTCGCTGGTGATGTTGATTCCTCCGGGCCACAGTGGGTCGAAGGGCTTCTGTCGTGGTCCGTAGATCATCAGGATGATGTTCTGAACGATCGTGGCCACGGCGAAGGTGGTGATGAACGCGGTCATTTCAAAGTCCACGCCCGGCCGACCCAGAAGAGGCTTAACGGCCATGTAGTAGGTGAGCACCCCGAGCAGGAACGTGACTGCAGCTGCAACCGCAATGCTGATCCATGGTGAAACCCCGGTTCGGTCTACAACTGTGTAGGCGGCGAAGCCACCGACCATGACCATGACACCTTGCGCCATGTTCAGCACCCGAAGCGTTCCGTAAACCAGCGTCATCCCAATGGAGATCAGCGCCAAGATTGAACCCTGAACAATGGTGCTCACGAGCGTCTGCAAAATGGCGTTCACGACTCACCACCTACACCGAGGTAAGTGGCAGTTACAGCGTCATCGTTGAGGACCTCATCGACGCTTCCCTGCAAAACAACAGCACCGTTTTCGATCAATACAACTCGGTCAGCGACTTCGCGAACATGCGCGAAGTTCTCTTCGACAAGTAGAACCGTGATTCCGCTCTTTGCAATTGTCGCGATTCGGTCGTAGACCTCGTCAACAAGCACCGGTGCCAAACCCAGCGACGGTTCATCGATGAGCAGGAGATCGGCTCGCGTCATCAAACCTCTGCCCAAGGCGAGCATGCGTCGCTCTCCCCCAGACAAGGTCCGTGCCTGCTGCTCCTTACGTTCGAGCAATCGCGGAAAGATCTCATAGACCTGCGCGAGCCGTTCGAGACGCTCAGAACGCGAAGGTAAAACAAATCCCCCAAGAAGAAGATTCTCCTGAACAGACATATCGGGAAAGAGCATGTCGCCCTGCGGGATTTGTACGAGCCCCTTGCTGACGATGGACTCAGTTGCCTTTCCATCGATGCGTTCACCTCGATAGGTGATGGTCCCGCGCTTGAGTGGAAGCAATCCACTTATCGCCCGCAGGAGTGTTGTCTTGCCGTGGCCGTTCGGTCCGATGACGACGACGAATTCGCCCTCGTTCACCGTTAGGCTCATGTCTTCGATGACCATGGCGTCGCCATAGCCCACGCGAAGGTTCTTGACCTCAAGCATCTGGGGCACCTTCCTCGCGATCCCCACGCCGCCCGAGATAGACGCGGACTACCTCTTCGTCACGCAGAACATCAGCAGGGCTGCCCTGGAAGAGGGTCTTGCCCTGATTCATAATCAACACGCGGTCGGATAGCGCCATCAACGCTCGCATCACATGCTCGATCAGAACAATCGTGATGCCGCGCTCTTTCACCTTCGACAGCAGCACCATCAATTCGTCCACCTCTGAGGGAGATAGACCGCCGAAGGGCTCATCGAGGAACAACATCCGAGGTTGCGTCGCCAGCGCAGATGCGATCATCAGGCGCTTCTTGTCGTACACCGGAAGCGGCCCACCGAGTGCCGACGCCTTCTTAGCCAGGCCGACGAAGATCAGCTCTCGTTTCGCACGATCAAGCATGTCCGCGTCTGTGCGACCTGCGGTAAACCAACTGCGTGGTTGCCCAAACTGGGCACCAACTAACACATTCGCAAGCGCGGTCTGGGAATCAAATACCGATGGCAACTGGAATGTACGGGAAATGCCGCGGTGGCAAATGTCGTGCACGGTGGCATCCTGAATCGGCTCACCGGCAAACTCGATGACTCCGTCAGTGGCGCTCGTAATGCCGGTCACAACGTCAAAGAGCGTGGTCTTACCCGCACCATTAGGTCCGGCGATACCGAAGGTCTCACCTTCGAAGACATCAAAATCGACCCCATCGACTGCTGCGAGCCCGCCGTATCGTTTAACGACACCACGAGCCCGCAGCAGCGGGGTCGATGTTGTACTTACTTGAACCACGGCGGCGACTGGAACTTGCCCTGTGCGTATGGCTCTGGGAAGACGGCTACCTGCTTACCGTCCTGAATCTGGTAGGTGAGGTGCGGCATCGCCAAGCTCGGATCGTTAACCAGATCCGGGTACGGCGCAACCGCCAATTCCGTATCAGAAATCCACTTGTACGTACCGGACACACCGCGGTAAATAACTTGCTTCAGCAACTTGTTTACCTGGGTGAAGTTATAGGGATCGCCAGCCATTGCTGCTGTCTGCGCCCACAACTTGACCATGTCGTATTCGCCACCGGCCTGTGACAGGCCCGCTTCGGAACCGAACTTGTTCTTGTAGAGGTCGAGGAACGCCTTACCGGTGTCGTCGGGCAGCGTGCCGATCGTGGTTGACCATACAACTCCGTAGCCGGCTTCCTTGGCCAACTGCAGGTATTCGGGCACCGACGGTCCGTACTGCTGGTACAGCAGCGACTGCGTGGGCGCATCTCGGAACTGCTTGGCAAAGCTCGCCAAGTCACCAGGGATGTAGTCGGTGACGTAGATCAGGCCGGGTGGGTTGCTACGAATTTTGGTGAGAATCGGTCCCCAGTCAGCGTTGGGAGCAGTCACTTCTTCGTAAACCGGGACGGTCCAACCAATGGCCTCTACCGACTTCTTGAAAGCCTGAGCGATCGAGATGCTGTAGGGATCGTTACTGGTCACGATTGCGGCCGTGTTCGACGACGGCTTCCACGAGCCGTCAGCGATCCACGCCTGCATCAGGGGAACGAAGCCCTTGCCGTACCAGACCTCAGTCGGACAGCCCTCGTAAATGTTCGTGATCTTCTTCTCGGTCACGTAATCAACGTTGGCTTGCAGCGTGTTGAGGTGAAAAACCGGGACACCCGCGTCAGCGTAAACCGGGAACTCGGTTGAGTCATTCGAGCAGTAGCCCGAGAAGACAGCAGCAACCTTCTCCTGATTGACCAAGCGCTGCGCCACCTGGACGTAGTTTTCAGGCGCAAGATCAGTCACGTCACCGATCACCAACGTGAGCTTGCGTCCACCGATGCCGCCATTGGCATTGATCTCGTCAATGGCAAGTTGCTGACCACGAGTCATTTCTTGACCGTCACCCGAGTACGGGCCGGTGACTGGGCTAACACTTCCGATCTTGATGTCGCTGGTATCAGCAGTGCCGCCACCACCCGTGCCGCCACCGCTGGTACCGGCATCCTTCGGAGCCAGTAGGTAGCCAAGTCCGCCACCAACAATCAGGCCACCAACTCCGGCCCCGGTCAGACCCCGAACGAAGTCGCGCCGCGACACGTTCGACGCCGCGTTCTGCACCTTGCCGTCGATTTCATCGATCGAGTCCTGAATGTCGTTAGTAATGTCATCGTTCTCAGCCATACTCACCTCGCTGCTCAAGCCCATTGATCCGCTCTCAACGGCGGTCACTTGATCTCACCCCACCGCGACTGGCTCGTCATGCGTCAAATGACGGACGGTTGCCACGTGACCTGCACGGTAGCGTCGCAATCAGGTGGGCGATAGCGTTCCCCGTGCAATGACGTGATCCCAAGACAAGGGGCAAACAATGTGGCCTGACTCGGCATCCTGCGCAGCGGTGATCAGCTTCGATTTCGACGCCGAAGAGGTCTGGATCGGCGAGGATCCGGCAAATGCCGATCGTCCCGGAACCTTGAGTCAGGGCACGTACGGCGCCAAAGTCGCCGTCCCGGCCATTCTCGACATGCTCAAGCGGTTGGAGATCACCGCTTCGTTCTTCATTCCGGGTCGCGTCGCCGAACGGCATCCCCAACGCGTCGAGCAGATCATTGCAGCCGGCCACGAGGTGGGTCATCACGGCTACACCCACACCTCGCCAACCAAGTTAGGCCCCGAGGGCGAGGAAGCAGAATTAGTCAAAGGACTCGAGATTCTTACCTCCCTAGGCGCGACAGTCCGCGGATATCGCTCCCCGTCATGGGACTTCAGCCCCTACACCCTTGATCTGCTGGTCAAACATGGATTCACCTACTCGTCCAATTTGATGGACGACATGAAGCCCTATCGACACCCCAACCATGATGTGGTTGAACTACCGGTTCACTGGACCTTGGACGATGCACCACATTTCTGGTTTGACGGTGCCTCATGGAACAAGACCATTCGCACCTCGGCTGAAGTGCGAACACTCTGGGCCGAGGAATTCGCTGGATTCCGCAACATGGGAGGTCTATTCATGTTGACGATGCATCCCCAGGTGATCGGGCGTCCCGGCCGTCTACTCATGCTCGAGGAGTTTCTTGGCTGGGTGAAATCCCATTCAGATGTTTGGATCGCGACCGCCGGCGAGGTTGCGGCGGTTACTCCGTGACCCGTGCCGCCATCGTCACCGGGGCTGCCCGCGGCCTTGGCCACGGCGTAGCGGTCAGGCTTGCCGCTGATGGTTGGGCGGTAGCACTAGTAGATCAATCCGAGGATGTTGTGTCCAGCGCCGCGGCGTTAGCCGACGGTGCACACGTGGCTCGCGGTTACGTCCTTGACGTAAGCGACCCGGATGCATGCATCGCCACAGTTGCAACGATTGTCGACGACCTCGGGCCCATTAGTGGGCTGGTCAACAACGCCGGGATCGGCGGACCATCGACCCTCGTGCATCTCACCGACCCGGCCGAATTCAAAAGGGTCATCGACGTGAATCTGCTTGGCCCTTTCCACATGGCTCGTGCCGTTGTGCCGCAAATGCAAAGCGCGGGCCACGGTGGCTCCATCGTCAACATCACGTCCATCCTCGGACAGCAGGGCGAGGCGGGAACCGGCCCTTACAGCGCATCCAAAGGTGGCCTTGGGCTGCTAGGCCAAACGATGGCCATGGAACTCGCACGCGACTCGATCCGCGTCAATTCGATCGCACCGGGCAACATGCTCACGGTCATGCACGAAGAGCATGTCCAGTGGCTAGCTGACACGAAAAACATCAGTTACGACAAAGCCCTGGACGAAGTGCGCGAGTCGATTCCACTCGGCCGCCACGGAACGGCCGAAGACATTGCCAACACGGTCGCATGGCTGCTCTCGGCTGACTCGTCCTACGTGACGGGCCAGACCATCGGTGTCAATGGTGGCGTGATCCGCACGTGACCACAGGGCCAAGTAATCTCGTCGTCACCGGTGCCGGATCAGGAATCGGTCAGGCCGTCTGCCAACTAGCTCAGGCCGCGGGAGTAAACGTGTTCGGAATCGATCGAGACGCGCACGGTCTTGCTCAAACCCAGGCTCAAACCGGTGCGGGTATCGCGGTCTGCGATGTGACGGATGAGGCAGCATTGATCCGAGCAATGGATTCAGCTGTGGAGCACTTCGATGGACCACCCGATGCATTGGTCGCCGCTGCCGGTATCTACCGAATCGCCGCCGCGCACGATATCTCTGCCCAGGCGTTCGCTGATTTGCTCGCTATCAACGTCGTTGGCGCATTCGTATCGGCCCGCGAAGTTGCGACGAGATGTGTCGATGGTGCGTCCATCGTTCTTATCGCGTCCATGGCCTACGAAGCGGGCGATACAAACGAACCCGCCGCCCATTACACAGCCAGCAAAGGCGCAATCGTCTCTCTGACACGACAACTCGCAGTGGAGTGGGCAGACCGCGGAATCCGGGTAAACGCGGTGAGTCCCGGGGTAATTCACACACCCATGCTCAGACTCGTAGACAATCCGGTGAAGGCTGCCGCATACCTTGAATCCGGGGTTCCACTGCATCGATTCGGGACCGCGACCGAAGTTGCGAATGCGTGCATGTTCCTGCTCGGCAGCAGCGCGTCCTACATCACGGGAGTGATCCTGCCCGTCGACGGTGGCGCAACCATTTCCTAGCCCTTGATCGTCGCTCCGGCCGCGTGTGGCCCTGACTGATTGGTATTGACCGACTATGACTATCGAACTTGGATACGGGCTCGTAACCTGCCAACGACATCCCGATCACGATGCTGGGTGGCCCGTGCTTTATGCGGAGGCATTGGGGCTGGCTTCGGCGGTCGAGGATGCGGGATTGGCATCAATTTGGGTAAGTGAGCATCACTTCGTCGGCGATGGACATCTACCGTCACTGCTCCCCCTTTTGGCTGCGATGGCGGCACGGACATCACGGATTACCGTTGGTACTGCTCTACTTTTGGCACCTCTCTACGATCCGCTGAGATTGGTTGAAGATGCCAACGTCGTCGATCAAATCAGCGGTGGACGTCTCGTGCTGGGGCTTGGCTTAGGCTGGCGGGATGAGGAGTTCGAAGCCCTCTCCGTCCCACAAGGAGAGCGAGTACGACGGCTTGTCGAGTTCATTCGCATCGCACGACAATCAGCCCTCGACGAACCAATCGACCTGCCCGACGAGCGTGCCCGTCCTTACATCACACCAGACTCAGTGCAACCCGCAGGGGTGCCGCTGTGGATCGGGGCCTTGGCTGAACCAGCGATCCGTCGCGCTGGTCGCCTGTCCGATGGATTCATGGCAACGGAGGTCACGCCAAGCGAACTTGCTGAGCAGGTGTCATGGGCCCGCGAAGACTATGCAGCCTCAGGCCGCCAAACCCCGTTCACGATTTCGTTGCACCTGCCGACCCTGTGCCACCAAGACGGGGTGGACTGGAACACCGCCAAGGATGCTCTCGGTTACCCGAACTGGAAGTACGAAGACATGTACGCCGCTCGCAGTGATTCCGGACCGCTCGGACGTCCCAGCCAGCTAACGGAGCAGGAAGAGACCCGCCTGCGCGAGACATCCATCGTCGGCACTCCCGCCGAAGTGGCCGACCGGATTCGCGAATACGCAGACGCAGCCGGCGGCGACCTGCACATGATCGCTCGCTCGTACTTACCGAGCCTGACTGCGCAGGAACGTGCCGATGCTGTACAGGCACTCGGCGCCGTAAACGGACTGCTGAGCAGCTAATCTTGCGTTGGTTATTCGTCTTCCCACATCGTCTTGATGTTGTTCCAGTCTGCATCGGCAGGATCCTGCGATGGCGCGAAGTAGCGACTTCCTTCGTGCGCAGTGGCCGGCGGTGTCCAACTACCCCGCTCCTGCAGTCGACGGATGTTCGCTCGGTACACCTCGTCCACGTCAGCATGCTGCTTGGGATCTTCGTTAAGCCACAGATTGGGCGGATGAATCGACTGCGCATACATGTCGCGGAACAGTTCGGTCCGCAGATCCTTCATCCAGTTCGAGTTCAGGTTCATCGCTCGAAATTGGCGTAGCGCCTCAATGTCGATGATTCCGGCGGTGAATGAGTTCGCGCCACCCCGGGCTAGCCCGAGAACATTTCCTTGATAGTCGACGACGTGTCCATTGCCACCACCGATGTCATAGGGATGTTCCATCTTTGGATGCACGTACACAGGTCCGACGTTCGGGCACACCATGTAGACGTTATTGAAATGAGCATGTGCGCGGTTCTGCAGCAACCAGGTTCCACCGGCGTCGGGGCCAAGTTGCGTCATCGGAACCGCTTCTGACGGACGGTAAATCACCTCTGCCCCATTGAACGCAAGTGCCCGAACAGCCTCCGGATACTCGCCGTCTGAGCAGCAGATGGTTCCGATGTTGCCGATGTCGTCGGTACGCAGCACTGGGTAGAACGACTCGATGCCATCGCCGAAGAGCTCAACCCAGCGGTCATAGATATCGTGCGGAGTGCACGAGCGCTCACGGCACCAGAGATGATTCTTCGCAGCCTTATGGACGATCTCACCCTGTGGTGAAATGACGAACAGCATGTTGAAAAAGCGGTCGGGCATCACCTCGGGCCAGCGGGCCTTGCACTGGACGATGATGTACGTGTTGTACAACTTCGCTAATGATGCCAACCGTTCCGTCTCGGGCCCAGGAAGGTCGATGAACAGTTCTCGAGCCGCGACGACGTGCGGAATGTCAAAAATCTCATCGGTGAAGCCGGTAAGCGCACCCTCGGCCAACGCAATCATGCGCACCGGCATGTTGATTCCAATGATGGAAACGGCAGCGTGAATCGCATCTTCGATGATGTCGAGGTTGCGATCAATATCCTTGCGCGAACCAATGCCGTGGACGACGGTCGACAGTCCAACCGCCATGTACGGCGCTACCGGCTGCTTCTTCTTCGGTGTGCGAGTGGCCATGGGTCGCATCCTCTGACGTCCAGCCCGCAAGGGCAAGTGCGCGCGCCGAAACGATCCTTGTTGATCATCGGGGTCACCCGATGATCAACGCTCGCGCACGTCCCTTACTACTTGCGCGACCGTTTCTGCCTTACCCGCAGATTGATCCGAATCGGCGTACCTTCGAAGCCAAACTCCTCACGGAGTCGACGCTCGATAAAGCGTCGATACCCGGCCTCGAGAAAGCCCGTGGTGAACAGAACAAACGTGGGCGGGCGCGTTCCGGCCTGAGTCGCAAAGAGAATTCGTGGTTGACGTCCTCCGCGTAGCGGGTGCGGGTGAGCCGCAACCAATTCCGCCACGAACGCATTCAACTTCGACGTGGGAATGCGTCGATCCCAATTACTTAACGCAAGATTTAGAGCCGGAACCAACTTCTCCATGTGGCGGCCAGTGCGAGCACTCACGTTCACGCGAGGCGCCCATGCCACCTGGTGAAGGTCGCGATCAATCTCGCGCTCGAGATAACGCTGGCGTTCCTCGTCGATGAGATCCCATTTGTTGAAGGCCAATACCAATGCGCGACCAGTTTCAGTGACCAGCGAAAGAATCCGAGTGTCTTGCTCCGCTAGAGGCTCTTGTGCCTCCAACAGCACCACCGCGACCTCGGCCTTTTCCAGAGCCGATCGCGTACGCAATGACGCGTAGTACTCATGGCCACTGGCTTCATTCACTCGTTTGCGAATTCCGGCAGTATCAACGAACCGCCACTCTGTCCCGGCGATTTCAATGAGTTCGTCAACGGGGTCAACGGTCGTGCCCGCCACCGAATCCACAACGACGCGGCTTTCACCTGCCAACTTATTCAGCAAGCTTGATTTTCCGACGTTGGGTTTGCCCAGTAGCGCAACCCGCCGAGGCCCTACCTCGGTGTTCCGTCCGGTTCCTTCCAGCGGCAGTGCCGCAACGATGACGTCCAGCAGATCACCTGAGCCTCGACCGTGCAGCGACGAAACCGCGTATGGCTCACCAAGCCCAAGTGACCACAACATCGCCGCATCAGCATCCGAGCGATTGTCATCAACCTTGTTAGCTACCAAGATGACCGGCTTGTTAGTCCGGCGTAGAACCTTAACGACATCCTCATCGGCGTTCGTTGCACCAACCGTTGCATCGAGGACAAATGCGATGACGTCCGCCTCGTGCATCGCTCGCTCAGCCTGGGCCGTTACCTGAGCCGCCATCCCCTGCGGGTCGCGCTCCCAACCACCGGTGTCCATTAATAGGAAACGTCGACCGGCCCATTCAGCTTGGTACGTAACGCGATCGCGGGTTACACCCGGGATGTCTTCGACGACAGCCTCCCGTCGACCAATGATGCGGTTCACCAAGGTCGACTTACCAACATTCGGCCGACCAACAATGGCTACGAGGGGAAGGAACTCAGGCTCGTCCTCATCGCCACCGCTGAAGTCTGAGGTCTCAAATCCCCATTGACGAAGACGTTCGGCTGTTTCCGCGTCGTCATCCCACACCGGCTCGTCGTCATCGTCATCGATCTCCTCAAACTGCGAGAAGTCAACAATCTCGATAACACTGTCACCATCCCATGCGGCATCGTCATCTTCAGACAATGTGACCATCTCAATGACGACGCTTTCGTCGAGCTCATCATCGCGACCACTCGGTGGCATCGTTTGATCCGTCATGACTGCTCCTTTAGCGCGCCGTGCACAGGTAGTTCACGTGCTGTGATCAACGAGATCACAGCATCAATAACTTGGGCCAGAGTCAATTCCGTGGCGTCAACCGCAACAGCATCGTCGGCCTGACGAGTCGGAGAGTCCGCACGTGAAGAATCTGCAGCATCCCTGCGGGCAAGATCCGCGGCCATATCGTCAATGGACATGGCACTGGCGCGGCCAGCCGCCTGATCCTCCGCGACTCGACGTGCAGCTCTCACGGCCGGATCGGCGTACAACCAGACTTTGAGATCGGCATTCGGAAGCACAACGGTGCCGATGTCGCGCCCCTCCATCACCACACCGCGTCCGTCACTGACTGCCTGATCGACGGCCTGTCGTTGGCGCGCGACCAACGCTGCCCTCGTGGCCGGAACCGCTGAAACTGCGGAAACGGCCGCTGTGACCTCCGGTTCGCGAATCTCAGCAGTGACGTCTACATCGCCTACACGTATCGACACGCGATTGGGATCCGCCGACCACACTAAAGCAGGAGCTACCTGGGCCGCGCACTCACCAATTGCGTCGGTGTCCGACAGTTCCACACCCTCCTGGAGGACGGCCCACGTCACGGCGCGATACATCGCACCGGTATCGACATAGTCAAAGTCGAGAAGGCGAGCCACACCCTTGGCTACCGAGGACTTACCCGAGCTCGCAGGACCGTCAATGGCCAGAACAACCCCCGCCGGGTTCACTGCACTCACGATCACTCCACTTCCTGACGGCAACGATCACGTGTCGACAATGTGCCGACGATTCACAAATCTTGGTTAACGAACTCATCTCGCGTCATCAGGGGTGCAGTACACGTCCCTAGCGCATCACAAGACTAGAGGTTCATTGAGTGGATTCACGCACGTGGTGAGCGCGCCGTCAGACAGAGGGCTGTCGAACACTTATGTCTTTATCGATAAAACGATCTGATGACTCGACCAATCCGATAGATCCCCATGGCCTACTTTTTGTCGATAAATAGCAAAAGAGACAGATATACTTGAAAGATATAACTGCAGGTCAGCCGCCTACCGATCTATCAATAACGCACGTGCCAGCCCTGTTCGCGCAAACTCAATGCAAGGAGGTCCGCAGCGGATGGCTGCACCTCAAGTTCGACCAATCCAGTCGGCCTACCTTGCGTGTGCTCGATCCGGACGTCTTCAAGGTTCACACCTGCTACACCAATGTCGGCGAACAACCGTCCCAATTCACCCGGTTGGTCAGCAACCATCACCGGTACCACGGCATATCTCGTGGAGGCGGACCCGTGCTTACCGGGGACTCGAGAGTATCCCTGGGCGCCGGCGCGAAGACTGTCGGCTAACGAGGCTTGGTTCGGCGGCTGCGCATTCAAGGCATCGCGAAGCACGATCAACCGCTCGATAAGCCCTGTCACCGACTCGGCCACAGGGCCAGCGTTGCTCGCCAAAATCTCAGACCATAAATCCGCATCGGAAGCAGCGAGTCGGGTGACATCGCGCAGACCCTGCCCGGACAGCGATACGCCCACATCGTCGAGAGGTGACAGGCCCGCCGCTACCAACGAAGCGACAACCTGTGGAGTGTGCGACGTGAGGGCGACAGCTCGATCATGCTCCTGCGGGGTGGTGGCAACAACAGTCGACCCGAGGCGAGTAACCAGTTCAGCGATGTCACTTACCCGAGAGGGATCCGTGGCCGGAGTGGGCGTCAGCGCCCACATGCGATCGACAAACAAATCAGCCCTGGCGGCGGTGGGACCAGACAGTTCTCGACCGGCCATGGGGTGCCCGGGAACAAACCGTGACAAATCCGCACCCATACCCTCAATGTCTTGTACAAGTTTAGACTTTGTGCTCACAACGTCACTAATTGTCGCGTTTACATATGTACTAAGTGAGGTCGTAATGACTTCTGCCGCTTTCAGCGGCGGGACTGCTACAAAAACAACGTCTGGGCCCGATGTTGGAAGATCATCAAGCTCAGAACTTCCCGCTCCGCGTGCCACAGCGGTGGCCAACGCCCTCGGATCTGCGTCCTGTAGCCACACGCTCTCCCCTCGCTCGGACAATGCAAGTGCGATAGATGTGCCGATGAGCCCAGTCCCCACAATCAGGATGGATCGGCCACTCGTTTCAATGCTGCTACTCATGGATTGGTTTACTGGGCCAGGTCTTGGCGCAGTACCTCCGCACCACGCAGGTAGACATGTTGGATCTGTGAACGGTCCAGATCTACGTCAACATGGGCAAGTACCCGCACTACCTGGCTCAACGCGCCAGGTACTGCAATCTCCTGAGCGCAGATGAGCGGAACGTCGCCTAGACCAAGTCCGCGCGCCGCAGCGGCGGGAAACATGCACACCAAATCTGGAGTGGATGTGAAGAGAATCGAGATCAGCGCATCGGTGCTGAGCCCATTGCGCGAGAGCATCTCGGTGACCAATTCCTCGACAGCTTCGGTCATCTCGACGCAATCATCTGCCTGCAGGCGCGTAGCACCCCGGACGGCACGAACTGGCACGGCGATTCCCTTCTTATGGACCTGCTCAGGATAGCGACTGCGGCGGAGTCTGCGTGGAGCGACTCACCGACCTCTCGCTTGATTCCCAATTCGATAGATTACTTTATCGATAAAAGGCTATATATGTATACCTTTAAGAACTCTTATCCCCCGCGCAGCGCCGGCAAGCTGAACGCGCAGCGACACTCGCGCGATGTTAGTAGACAGGACGCGACAATCCTGTCATCGCTGCCCACGCTTCCTGGGCACGTCGGGGCCATCGAACGAAGGTGATCAAGCTGCGAATCCACAGAACCGCGTGTGGCCGTCGCACGGGCGAGCACGCGGCTCCAGCACTCCTCGGGATCGACCGAAGCTCTTTCCATCGGAGTATTTATCGACAAATCTACCTACCAGGCATTGGCCTGGTATCAGGCTGAGACGTCGTGTCGTCCGTATGTCGATAAGTTGATCAATCTACAGTTCATGATCGTGCCGATGAAAAATCGATATAACCATAGGCCGACATTGTCGCCTGAGATACTCGAATATGTTTGTCGACAACTCGCTTAGACGATTAAACGTTAAAGACCCACTGCGGCGTAGAGCTCGCCGACCTCTTGAATCGACAACGTGCGGACCTTGCCCGGGCGCAAATCCCCTAGGCCAATCGGCCCGACCTTCACCCGCACAAGCCCCTCCACAGGATGCCCAGCGGCTGCCAAAAGTCGACGCACAATGTGCTTACGACCCTCATGTAAAACCACCTCGACTAAGGCTCGGCCGGGCGCTGAGGTGACGATCTTGAAGCCGTCAACCCGAACGAACCCGTCGTCGAGTTCGATGCCCTCACGAAGGCGTCTGCCCATATCTCGTTCAATGGTGCCCTTCACTTGGGCCAGGTAGGTCTTATCCACCCCGTAGGACGGATGTGCCAGTCGCTGGGCAAGATCACCATCATTGGTCAGCAGTAGGAGGCCTTCTGTGTCAGCATCCAGCCGGCCGACATGGAACAGGCGCTCGCGACGGCCCTTGAGGTAATCCCCCACACAGGGTCGACCCTTCTCATCGGTCATCGTGGAATGCACCCCACGGGGTTTATTGAGAGCTAAAACCACATGTCCGGGCGCCGTGGGGATTCGCATCCCATCGACCTTCACGATCTGACGCTTGGGATCCACGCGAAGACCCTGCTCGAGCACAATCTGACCATCCACCTCGACGCGACCTTCGTCGATGAGCTCCTCACACGCGCGTCGGCTGCCAACGCCTGCCTGCGCAAGGACCTTTTGCAGTCGAATTCCGTCTTCTGAATCGTGCATGTTCTGAGGTGTCATTTTTGTCTCGATGTCAACTTGAGGTTTGGTCTAGAAAGTCTTCCAACGTATCTAGATCGGGAAGGTAGTCCATCACAGGGGGTAATTCCTCCAATGATGCGATCCCCAGACGGTCGAGGAAAAGATCCGTCGTCATGTAGAGCAAGGCACCGCTGCCCGCTTCCTGCCCGGACTCGACAATCAAGCCCCGCGTGGTGAGCGTGCGAATGACGCCGTCCACGCTGACCCCTCGGATGGCTGCGATGCGAGAGCGAGCGACCGGCTGGCGGTACGCGATCACGGCCAGCGTCTCTAGAGCAGCCTGCGATAACTTCGATTGCTGCCCATCGCGAACGAACCGCTCCACAACCTCTGCACAGTCACCGCGGGTGTAGAACCGCCATCCCCCGGCGACCTGACGCAGGTCGAAGCCTCGTCCTGACTCGGTGTAATCGGCGGCGAGCTCCTCGAGGGTAGCCACCACATCGTCTTGCGGGCATCTGACCAAGGACGCCAATTCAGCAGCCGACATGGGCTGCTCGGTCACAAGCAAGAGCGCCTCGAGGGCCGCAGCCAAGGTTGGGGCGCCGAGACCGTCCTCGAGGACATCGGACTCGTCGGTGCCATCAGCCTCATCGACGACTGAAGTGGCTTCATCTGCCATCTCGTCAATCACTGAATCCCCTTGTGTCTCAAGGGAATTTGCTGGTTTCTCAATCTCGCTGACGTCGTCGTCGCTCATTCGTCCTCCTGAGCTGGCTGTATTGCTTCATCTACGTTCCCTGTCCCATCAACCGGTTCAGCTGGGTCGGAATCGCTGATCGTGGCCGCGTCATCTGCCCCGACCGGCACCCCGTCATACTCCTCGGCTACCAGTTCGACCTCGCCCTCGGCGGGTCCCGTCCACCGGATATGCAGCTCACCAAGCGGTGTCACCTGGTCGAACGCCACCGAACCTTCTCGGTAGAGCTCCAAGAGGGCTAAGAATCGCGCCACGACGAGCAGCGTCGTATCGCAGTCGGAGACCAGGCTTCGGAAAGTCGCAACTGAATGTCGACGAAGGCGGTCCACCATGATGGCTGCCTGCTCGCGGACGCTCACTCGGGGTGCATGAACGTGTGAAATCGACACAGTAGCAACGGGTTTGGGCATCAGCGCCCGACCGGCCAGTTGGGCAAATTGCTCGGGATCTTGAGCGATCACAACCTCAGGAAGCAGCTGGGCAAACTCTGGATCCAAGCCGGCCGTTCTGGGTCGACTACGGGACCCAACCCGCAAGAGTTGCCCGAGTAGAACCGACACTTCCTTGTACGCCCGATACTGCAGGAGTCGGGCAAACAGCACATCACGTGCTTCAAGAAGCGCCAGATCTTCCTCGTCCTCAACCTCCCCTGACGGCAACAACCGTGCCGCCTTGAGGTCAAGCAACGTCGCTGCAACGACGAGGAACCCCGATGCTTCGTCCAAATCCCACTCTTGACCGCGGCTGCGGATGTGGGCAACGAAATCGTCGATGACGGTATGGAGCGCAAGAACCGTGACATCGAGTTTGTGCTTGGCGATCAGGCTCAACAGGAGATCAAACGGGCCTTCAAACTCGTCCAGCCGCACTGAGAAGGCCGAGGAGCCGATCTCCGTGGGATTTTCCGTGGTCGCCAGATCTACGGCCTCTGCGGCCTCCTGGGCGCTCTCAGAAGCCGTTGCACCAGATTCTGCAACGTCCATCACGTCCGAGAACGTACCTGTCCGAGGTGGCCGCACACACGATGGGTGCCTTCGACACGCGGAATCATCGACAAATCTATCTATCGATATGCCGTTTAGTTCATTTAAATAGTGCTCTGACCTGCGCTGATGTTAGAAACGACTGAATTGCGGCGCGAGACACCGTAACGGCTATAAGCCGCGGAGCCGTCTCACCAGAATGCTGTCATCGCCCTTGGAATCAAGATCGGCAATCAACATCGCCAGAGCTTCACGAACAATGCGCCCACGATCCACGGCAAGTCCATGCTGCGCGCGAAGAATCAACTTGGCCTGTTCGAGATCGACGAGTTCCTCAGGCGATACGTAGACGGTGATCTTCTCCTCGTGACGCTCGCGGCCCGACGGACGGCGGTCCCCCGCATTGCGCGGACGACGACGGGTGGCCGGTCGTACTTGAGTAACCTCGGCGGAGTCGGCGACGAACTCCGCGTCACTTGGTGCGACGGGGGTATGCGCGATCACCGTCGCTGACGCAACTGGGGTGACCGTCGGTGCATTCAACGCGGCACCAACCGGTACGGCTGGCTCTGGCTCTGCATCCGATGTCCTACGGAACAGCTCATCTGCTCCCGGCAAACTAGCTCGACGGCTCATGGTGCGAGTACCTCCCTGGCGAGCTGACGGTAGGCGGTCGCCCCCGTCGAACTCGAGGCATAGGTCGTGATCGGCTCGCCCGCGACAGTTGTTTCCGGGAACCGCACGGTTCGGGCGATCACCGTGTGGAAGACCTTGTCATCAAATGCTTCGACAACCCTCGACAGCACCTCACGTCCATGAAGGGTGCGTGAATCGTACATCGTTGCGAGAATTCCCTCAACCTCAAGTCGAGGGTTAATCCTTTCCTGTACGCGGTAGATAGTGTCCATCAGGAGCGCAACACCACGCAGAGCGAAGAACTCACACTCCAGCGGAATGATCACTCCATCTGCCGCAGCGAGGGCGTTTACTGTAAGCAGGCCCAACGACGGCTGGCAGTCAATCAGGACGACGTCGTACTCCCCCACGATCGGGGCTAGGACGCGAGCCAACGTCTGCTCACGCGCAACTTCACTGACGAGCTGCACTTCGGCCGCTGACAGGTCAATATTGCCCGGAAGTAGGTCAAGGCCTGGGACGGCCGTTTTGAGCAGAACCTCGTCGATGCTCACATCACGCTGCATCAGCAGGTTGTAAATCGTGAGGTCGAGTTCATGTGGATTCACCCCTAGACCCACCGACAGCGCGCCCTGCGGATCAAAATCCACCAACAGCACCCGACGACCGGTCTCGGCAATCGCAGCGCCCAGATTGATCGTGGTGGTGGTCTTGCCGACCCCGCCCTTCTGGTTACACAGGGCGATGATGCGCGCGGGACCGTGTTCGGTCACCACAGGTGGCTCGGGGAACTCGACCCTTGGCCGACCCGTCGCATCAAGATCGACGCTGGTTTCGGCGGCCGGTGCCACGCTCTCGGGAAGCAGTTCGGCCAGCGGCTGCGTGGCCGGCTGCGCCGATAACGGCTCAGACGACGTCATTGGCTCTTCAGTCATGTCCTGCACCACCAACCCTAGTTTCGGACCTGTCGAATCCGAATGTGATCCGGTTACGACGTTATCGGCTTCCTTCTGAAAAGTCGACATAATCATAAAAAGACTCATTGCTCTCTCGATAGGGAACCACATCGCCAAGGCGACGATTTGCCACAGTAGAGGGCAAGACGGGGTCGTGGCAACCCCACCAGTCACATCCGTACCACAAGAAACATCATGTGCGAGGGCGGATGGAGAGCGTTTGTGCAGGTCAGAGGCGTGCGCGTGGGTGTGCGAGGGCATAAACCTCGCGGAGCTTGTCGACGGTCACCAATGTGTAAATCTGTGTCGTTGTGACCGATGCATGGCCAAGCAGTTCTTGAACCACGCGAACGTCCGCACCACCGTCGAGTAAGTGGGTGGCAAATGAGTGCCTCATGGTGTGGGGCGAGACCTCGATCCCAATCCCAGATCGTTCGACCGCCTCTGATAGCAACACCCAGGCACTTTGTCGGGTGAGTTGCCCCCCGCGTGCATTCAGGAAGAGCGCCCCGCCACTTCGTCCAGATGCTGCCAGGACTGGACGGCCACGAACCAGATACGCATCGAGAGCAGCTAACGCCATCCGGCCCACCGGTACAACGCGTTGCTTCCCGCCCTTACCCGAGAGCCGAACAGATGCAGACTCAACATCCACGTCGTCCACGGCCAGGCCAATAACCTCTGAGATCCGAGCGCCCGTGCCGTACAGCAGCTCAAGTAGTGCCCGGTCGCGCAACCCTCTCGGGCCGTCAACGGCAGAGGCCGCCTCCAAAATTGCCTCCACCTCCGACACCGAAATGGCCTTCGGCAGGCGCGTGGTCATCGTGGGTGGACGAACCTCCTTCGCCGGATCGAAGGTGCTCAAGCCCTCCCGTGCAGCGAATTTGTGGAACCCTCGAACGGCCACGATGCACCGCCCCGACGACGATGCCGCTAATGGCTTATGGGTGTCATCGCCGGTTCTTAATGCCACCAGGAAGTCGGCCAGAAGGGCATCGTCCACCGACGCTGGATCCGACACTCCCCTGCTCAGGCAAAACTCTTGATACCGGCCCAGATCGCGCCGATACGCCGACAAAGAATTAGCTGCCAACCCTCGTTCCACCGTTAGGTGACTCAGATACAGCGCAATACCGCGCTCGAGGGCCGTGGCACGTTCCGACACAACCCGCACCCTACCTGACATAACGAATGAACAAACAAAGGTCCGTCACCGCCACTTAGTGGTGAGCGATGACGGACCTTTGGTAGGTCACATCCGTGCGCAGAACTTAACCCAGAGCGTCCTGCAGGGAGATAGCAGGCAGATCGGTGAACGCTTCTGCAACCGCCGGATACGTGATCTGGCCCTGGTGGGTGTTGAGACCAAGGGCTAGTGACTTGTCATCACGGCAGGCCTGCGCCCAGCCCTTGTTGGCCAGCGCAACCGCATAAGGCAGGGTGACATTCGTCAACGCGTACGTTGACGTGTTGGGCACCGCGCCCGGCATGTTGGCCACGCAGTAGAACACCGAGTTGTGAACCGTGTACGTCGGATCAGCATGAGTCGTCGGACGTGAATCCTCGAAACATCCGCCTTGATCGATGGCGATGTCAACAAGTACCGAGCCTGGCTTCATCCGCGAAACCAACTCGTTCGTGATCAGCTTCGGCGCCTTGGCACCGGGCACCAGAACGGCACCGATCACCATGTCTGCATCCAGACAGGCACGCTCGATCTCATATGCATTCGACGCAATCGTCTGCATGTGACCCTGATAGATCGCATCCACATGACGCAAACGCGGAATGTTCAAGTCCAGCAAGAGAACTTCGGCCTGCATGCCAAGTGCGATAGCAGCTGCATTCTGCCCTGAGACACCGGCACCGAGCACGACAACCTTTGCTGCGTACGTACCAGATACCCCACCCATCAGAACTCCGCGGCCACCATGCGCGCGCATGAGAGCATGTGCGCCAACCTGCGGTGCGAGACGTCCGGCCACCTCCGACATCGGAGCCAGCAATGGCAACGATCGATCTGGGAGTTCGACCGTCTCGTAGGCAATCGACGTGACGCCCTGATTCAGCAACGCCTCGGTGGTTTCCCTCGAGGCGGCTAGGTGCAAGTACGTGAACAGGGTTTGGTCTTTGCGCATGCGGTGGTACTCGGACGCAACAGGTTCCTTAACCTTGAGAATGAGATCACCGGTGGCCCACACCTCATCGGCGGTTGCCAAGATGGTGGCACCAGCGGCCACATACTCCTCATTGGTAATTGATGAGCCGACGCCAGCGTCTGACTCGATGTAGACCTCATGGCCATTACGCACGAGCTCAAAAACACCGGCGGGCGTAATAGCCACGCGGTACTCGTGGTTCTTTACTTCACTAGGAATTCCGACCTTCACAGACGGTCCTTCTCGGGCACACGGCGCGCCATTGCGCCGTTGGTGGTGGCCACCGATCGTCGTGGATCTATCAACGACCGGCGATTACACGTACTTACCCTCGGGAGCAAGTACGACTCTTACTGAAGAAACTCTACTAGCCACCAAGGGGTGGTTTGACCGAATCCTGCCTTCGAGCGCGCCCCGTTTGCACAACATGAGCCCGACCCGGCCACGGGTCTAGGGCCGGACGCAGCGAACGCCACCCAGCTTCTCGATGAGCCAATGCCGCAAGTGCCCCTACGACCGTTGTCGGGCAGGTGAAATCACCGGCCAGTACCTTTGCGACCACCTGCTCGAGCGGTATCCATACAAGCGGTAAGTCACGCTCCTCCCCGGAACCTTCCGGTCGACCACCAGGGGCGGGCCGCAGGTTGCGAGCGAGGTACATCCGGATCGTTTCACTTGACCCGCCCGGACTCGTCTCAAAGTCGACCAGAGTGTGCCATTCATCGGCAACAAGTCCGGCCTCTTCGACGAGTTCTCGAGCGGCGCCATCACGTGGCGATTCATCAGCCATGTCCAGGAGTCCAGCAACCGGTTCCCACAGCATCATTCCCACGGGGTGTCGATACTGACGGATGAGTAAGACTCGATCGTCATCATCGAGGGCCAGCACACCGACAGCTCCGGTGTGTACGACGAACTCGCGTCGCACTGTTTGACCGTCACCGAGGTCGACAGAATCACTGCGCACATCCCAGACTGCCCCCGCATAAAGTGCACGCGACTCAACCACTGACTTGCCAACGGGCGTGTCACGAAGTGATTCAAGCGGTTCAGCCCACGTTGGCTCGATGACGAAAGGCGTCATGCGCTGACGATTACTGCGTCACATCTGCGAGATCGACGACCTGTGATCCACGACGTGCAAGCGCAGCGGCAATGAGACCGCGGAAGAGCGGGTGAGCTTGAGTTGGACGTGATCGCAATTCGGGATGTGCTTGGGTAGCAACGTAATACGGGTGTACATCACGAGGAAGCTCAACGAATTCAACGAGCCGTCCATCTGGCGACGTTCCGGAGAAGACCATCCCAGCAGCTTCAAGGGTCGCACGATAATCGTTGTTGACTTCGTAGCGGTGACGGTGACGCTCGTCGACGTATGGCTCCCCATACACCTCACGAACCACTGTGCCATCACCGAGTTTGGCCGGATACAAACCGAGCCGCATGGTTCCGCCCATGTCACGTTCACCAGCAACAACATCACGCTGGTCGGTCATGGTGTGAATAACCGGATGCGGAGTCGCTTCGTCGAACTCAGCCGATCCGGCGCCTTCCAGCCCAGCCATGTTGCGTGAGTACTCGATCACCATGCACTGAAGGCCAAGGCACAGCCCTAACGTCGGAATTCCGCGTTCACGAGCAAACTTCAGAGCCGCCAACTTTCCTTCGATCCCTCGCACACCAAATCCACCTGGTACGCAGATCGCGTCGACATCGCCGAGCGCTTCTTGTGCACCCTCAGAGGTCAGGCAGTCATCTGAGGTCACCCAACGCAAGTTAACCCGCGCATCATTGGCGAAACCACCTGCGCGCAGCGCCTCGGTCACCGAAAGGTACGCGTCGGGAAGATCAACGTACTTACCGACCAGCGCCACCGTTACTTCATGCGCGGGGTTATGAACACGGCGCAGTAGTTGATCCCAGTCGGTCCAATCGACGTCGCGGAATGGCAGTCCCAGCCTGCGCACTACGTAGGCGTCGAGCCCTTCTGCGTGAAGAACTTTAGGGATGTCATAGATACTCGGTGCGTCCACCGCAGCGACCACCGCATCGACATCCACGTCACACATCAACGAGATCTTGCGCTTGATGTTGACGGGAACTTCACGGTCGGCGCGCAACACGATGGCATCGGGTTGAATACCGATGCTGCGTAGCGCCGCAACTGAGTGCTGCGTTGGCTTGGTCTTCAATTCGCCTGACGGACCAATGTACGGGAGCAAAGACACATGAAGGAAGAAGACGTTTTCGCGACCAACTTCGTGACGCACCTGACGAACGGCTTCAAGGAACGGCAGCGACTCAATATCGCCCACAGTTCCGCCCACCTCAGTGATGACGATGTCGACCTCAGGGCCAGCCATCCGACGAACGCGGGATTTGATCTCGTTGGTGATGTGCGGAATCACCTGCACGGTGTCGCCGAGGTACTCGCCGCGACGCTCTTTAGCGATCACCGTCGAATAGACCTGACCGGTCGTGACGTTCGCTGAGCCATGCAGATCCACGTCGAGGAATCGCTCGTAGTGACCGATGTCGAGATCGGTTTCCGCCCCATCGTTGGTGACAAAAACCTCGCCATGCTGGAAGGGGTTCATGGTGCCGGGATCGACGTTGAGGTACGGGTCCAACTTTTGCATTGTGACCCGCAAACCGCGCGACTTCAGCAGGTTGCCTAGGGAGGAGGCCGTGAGCCCCTTGCCTAGGGAGGAGGCGACTCCTCCGGTGACGAATAGATGCTTTGTCGTCTGCGGCTTCACGGGAGTTCAGATTAACAGTTCATGACCAGTGATGGGGACGATGGTCCGGCGTGTTGGACACCTTCACCCGTCACGTGGCCGCTGGAGTGGCCGTTGGTGTGGCGGGAGTGACTGATGGTGTTGGCGTGCCTGACGGGGAGGCCGATCCCGTGGGAGACGGGGTCGGGGTCGGCGTCGGGGTCGGCGTAGGAGCTGGCACCGAAGCGATCAGCGCCATCGAAACCGCATGCACTGCCCTGGCGTAGATCTGTGCCTGCTTGAGGGTCACCTGATGAGGTAACTCCACCGTGATCGCTGCTCCGCGGAAGGTTGCGTTGTACCAACCGGTCATCGTTCCGTGACACACACCGTTACAAGGAACGTCCTTGATCGGCAAACCCGTTGTTGCAGAGAGGATATCAACCCAACGGCGTGCCTTTGCTGGGCCGAGATCTACCGATCGGAAAGCCTGGTGAAGGGAGATGATGACATCGGGCCGAAGATTGTTGAGAAACGCAATGACCGCAATCGTCTCGGGCTCGCTCGATGCGCGTTTACCGGGGAAATACGTCGCTGAGGTTGTCGCCTTCCACAGATGCGGAAAGTTCCGATTGAGGTCGACATGCCGGGCATTGACCCGAGTGTGGGCCGCCGATCCGTCCGGGTTCATCGTGCTGATCGTCCACACCTGAACCCCCATGGGGAACCCAAGCCGACGAACCTCGCGGACTACATCCACACCGCGCGGCTCGTTGCCGTGCATCTGCCCGAGAACCAAGATCACGCTCGTGGAATCTGGTGATCCTTGCCGATGCGCGATGATCGCGCGTCCTGTGACGGTATGGCCGATCGTGAGCGTCGCCGGCGCACTATGACGCCACGAGACCACGTCCGCTGTCACGCCCCGCTGCGACGAGGTCGAAGCAATCGTCGGCACCAACCCAGAAGTCACCAACCCGGCGGTCAAGGTGGCCACGAGCGCGCACAGTGATAACGACCGATTGGACATTCGGTGCCACGCCATACCGATGAGCGTACGGCCTCATGCGGGCGGTGCGCCGCAAATGTCACCCGTGCGCACTGGGCAGCGCTTAACGAGCGCTCTTGGCCTTCTTACTCGCCTTAACAACCGCCGGCTTAGCGTCACTGGCCCGTTCAGCGGCCGCAACATCAAGGAGTTCTTGGGCATGTGCCGCGGCAGAGGCGGACTCGGAGAGCCCGGCCAACATCCGCGCAAGCTCTGTTACCCGCTCCGTCTCGTTCAGAACCCGAACCCCCGACACGGTGATCTGCCCATCATCAGCCTTTTCCACGACGATATGCCGATCAGCGAACGCGGCCACCTGAGGTAAATGGGTAACGATCAGCACCTGCGCACTTCGGGCCAGCCTGGAAAGCCGCCGACCGATTTCAACTGCCGCCCGGCCGCCAACGCCGGCGTCGACCTCGTCAAAAACAAGAGTTGGAACCGGGTCCGTTCCAGCGAACACGACTTCGATCGCCAACATGACTCGAGATAGTTCACCTCCGGACGCTCCCTTGGAGATGGGACGAGCCGGTGCGCCATGATGCGGGCTCAGGAGGATTTCGATCTCGTCGATGCCGCTTGGCCCGAAGGCACAGCGACGCCGAACCCCGTCGATCACAACATCAAGTCCCTCGGGATGATCTGCATGGCGAAAATCGACGCTTACCTGTGCATTCGGCATCGCTAACTCAGTGAGCTCTTCGGAAACCGCCTGCCCAAAGACAACCGCTGCCTCGCGTCGCGCCTGTGACAACGACATCGCGACAGTTGCCACCTGCTCACGCACGTGAAGATGCTCACCACTGAGTTCAACGAGGCGATCGTCGTCAGTTTCTAACTCGGCCAACCGCACCTGCGCTTGGTCAAACCAGTCGATCACCTCATCGACGGTGGGTGCATATCGTCGAGTGAGCGCGTTCAGGGCCGCGGTACGTTGTTGACGCGCTTCCAACGAACGCGGATCAGACTCCACCGATGCCACATAAGACGCGAGCTCTGAGGCAATATCAGTGATCAGTGCGATCCCCTCGGAAAGCGAATCTGCCAGCCGGCCAAGCTCTTCGTCATGGATGCGCTGCGATTCCAACGCGCGCCGAGCCTCGTCGAGCAGGCTCAGTGCGTCAGTCTGCGTGACCGACTCGGCTGAACCGCGCAGATACTCGTGAGCACGATCGGCGACCTCCCGAAGCGACTCGGCGTGAGACAAGCGCGCTGTTGCAGCGACAAGCTCGTCCCACTCACCTCGAATCGGCGCGACCCCATTGATCTCATCGATTCCCGCTCGTAGCAAATCTGCTTCCCGAGACCGCTCACGAGCTTGAGAGGTGATCTGTTCGATCTCTCGTTCGATCTCGCGAAGACGTTCGTAGGACGCTCTATACGTCGTGACTAAGTCGGCAATGCGAGCGCCGGCAAATCGATCGAGCGCAGCCCGTTGACGGCTTGGCGCCAACAATCGACGCTGGTCGTTCTGTCCGTGGACGGCCACAAGTTCATCACTCAACTCAGCCAGGACTGACACTGGAACAGCGCGTCCCCCGAGGAAGGCTCGACTGCGCCCTTCGCGGGCGACGGTGCGACCAATCAGGATGGCGTCGTCGTCGAGTTCGCCACCAGCCTGCTCAACACGCGACAGAACCTGGGGCTTGGAATTGACGAAACGGGCATCAACTTCGGCTTTATCACCACGAACAACTGCTGCATCGGCTTTGCCACCAAGAACAAGATCCAGGCCCGTCAACACCATTGTCTTACCAGCACCGGTTTCACCTGTGACGACGGTAAATCCCGAGTGGAGCTCTAACGTGGCGTCATCGATGACACCAACTCCGCGGATCCTGATCTCTTCAATCATGATGCGCCATCCGCGCGACGACGCTGCCCACCCCAGCCGTCAACGGGCAGTTCAAACTTGGCAACCAGTCGATCGGTAAATGGCGCACTATGAACGCGAGCAAAGCGCACGGGCTGCGCATGTCTGGTGATCTCGACTCGACAACCCCGATGAAGCTCCACTGACCGTCGACCGTCACACCACATCACTGCACCCGAAGCGTTCGACGAAAGAACCTCAACTGCGATTGTGCTCGTCGGCGAAACGACGAGGGGACGAGCGAACAAAGCATGCGCACTGATCGGCACGACGAGCATGGCTTCAACCTCAGGCCATACCACCGGTCCACCTGCCGAAAAGGCGTATGCCGTTGAGCCAGTTGGAGTTGCAGCGACAACCCCATCACAACCCCAGCGCGACAATGGACGTCCGTCCACCTCAACGAGTACGTCAAGCATGCGCTCACGACTGGCCTTTTCTACCGATGCCTCATTGAGAGCCCAACTGCGTTCTCGTTCAACACCGTCGACCCGAACAACGACCTCCAAGGTCGTGCGCTCTTCGACCGTCCAACCACGGTCAACGATAGACGTCACGACGCTGCGTTTATCGTCGACTTCGGCCTCTGCCAAGAAGCCAACGTGTCCAAGGTTTACGCCCAGCAGTGGCACATCGAACGGGCGAGCAAGCTCAGCGCTACGTAGAACCGTTCCGTCGCCACCGAGGACAACGACAAGCTCACATCCCCGTGCAGCATCCTGCGGCTCCACGGCCTCGATCCGCGACTCACCGAGGCTTTCGGCTTCAGCATGCAGCGCGCATACCTCGATCCCCGCGGCAAAGAGTTCATGCGAGATCTCACGTGCCAACTGAACGGCATCGGCTCGACCCACGTGCGTCACGAGCAACACTCGACGTGCGGTCACTGCGGTCCCTCCTCAATGGCACGGCTCAGATCGGCATCGTTCAGAGAGGATGAACCCCGGCGAAGATGCAAGAAGTACTCGACGTTCCCGCTCGGGCCAGGTAGCGAGGACGCCACAACGGCTTGCGTTCCAAGTCCGAGTTCGAATGCCACATCAGCGATCCTACGGACTGCCGCCGACCTCAGCGCGGGATCACGCACAACTCCCCCGGAGCCGACACGCTCTTTCCCCACCTCGAACTGTGGTTTAACCATGAGGGCGAAGTCCGCATCCGGGGTCGCGACCGATGTTAATGCGGGCAGAACAGTGGCCAACGAGATGAACGATAAGTCTGCCACCACGAGATCCGGTCGATAGGGCAACGTCTCGATCACCAGTTCGCGAACATTGGTGCGTTCCATGATCACGACGCGCTCATCGGAACGAATCGGCCATGCGAGCTGTCCATAGCCCACGTCCACGGCGATAACGCCGGCCACCCCACGCCGGAGAAGTACGTCGCAAAACCCGCCCGTACTGGCACCGGCATCAAGCGCCAAGCGATCGGTCACCTCCAGGCCAAACGCATCCAGAGCGCCGATGAGTTTATGTGCCCCCCGGGACACATAGTCCGGCCCGGCATCACCTGCAGCCACGACGATGCTCGCGGAATTGTCTACCTGGGTCGCGGCTTTCGACGCCACGTTGCCGTTGAGGCGGACGCGACCAGACTCGATGAAGTCCTGCGCCTGCTCGCGAGAGCGAGCCAACCCGCGGTGTACGAGTTCGGCATCGAGGCGACGGCGAGTCATTCTGGTGGGTACTACACGCTCAGCGTTGGTCTGCGTCGGCCAGCGCGTCTTGAAGACGTCGATGAACGTCGTCGTAGACGGCCGCATGATCACTCGTCGGGAGGTCCACCAACTCTGTTAGGCGAGCGGTCGCGGCATCAACGCGAGCATCACCCGTTGCAGGAATATCGCGTGCATGGATAAAGGCATCACGTGGAGACATGGCCAGTGGGAGCGATTCCGCAGTCACAACAGGGCGGACCGATGCTCCACCGTCATTCACTGCGTTGATAGCCGCATCAAGATCTGCGTCGATGTCGATATCTGGGTCGGAATCTGCCCCGGCCGACTCGTCAAACTCGTCCACAACCTGAGTGTCTGTGTCCTCAAGCGCATCGCTATCAACGTCGCCGTCATAGCTCGAATCTGACTCAATAACTGAGGTTCCGTGCTCCGCATCGACCTCGTCACCGGCACGCTGTGATGAGGTGTCCTGGCCCGAAAAGTACGTCACTGCATTTCCTCAAGATTCTCAGTTCCCGGTTTGACGTAAGGAATCTTCCGCTTCACCGGCGCGGAATCTTCCACGGCATCCTGCGTCTTCGCGACGATCTCTTCCACCACCTCGCTCACCGAGGACTCAGCTTCGTGCACCTCAGCAGACACAGCGTCGGCGAGATCGCTAACCGCGGCAACAACGTCCTCGACCTTGGAATCATCGACAGTGCCGTCATTGACGAGTTCTTCAACCTTCGACTGCGCCTGACTCACCGATGGAGTGGCAACCGCTGTGCGCATATCGGCAATCTGGTTCTCAAGACGAGCAATGTGACGGCGCACGGCTGCGAGTTCTTCTTCACGGACAAACCCCATCCGGCCGGCGCTTCGATCTACCTCGGTGCGAATAAGGCCTGTGAGAAGTTCGCGATTCTGCTTGCTGGTTTCCAGAAGTTCATCGGCCAGTTCCTGTACCGACGTAGCCGCGGTCTTGGCCGCGTCAACAGCCTGTTCTTTGCCAGGGACATCCGGAACTGCATCGGTGTTGAGCAGAGCCATGCCCTGAGTGACCAGCGACTGAGCTGCTTCTTGGGCACGCTTGACGGTCACCTCGGTAAGACCCGTGGCAAGTTCGACATATCCCTTGATTGCATCCAGCACTGCACTTCCTCCTGCTCAATCGACGTCCCCGCAGGGCCGCCATAATGTCAGCGAACTAAGACCAAACTATCGCGATCACCGCGTACGTGCAGACGCACCGCCCACCTCACCGGTGATTATCTTCAACTGCGATAGCGTCGAGGTCGTTGTCGAGGAGGGCAGATGGGAACCAAAGCACAGGTTGAGGCGGCAGTTGATCGACTTTCCCAGGCTGCATCTGATCTTGACGACCAAACTCGGGCACGCATTCCAGACCGCTCAGTGTCGGTGCATGTACTCGATCTTGATACTGCATATTCCGGTCAGTTTTCCGGTGGTCGGCTTACTGACGTGGTCGAGATCAACCCCGAGTTAGCAACAAACGCAACATTCCGACTGAGCTGTTCCTCGGACGATTTCATCGCCTTGATCGATGGTGAGCTCAACTTCGGCTCGGCCTGGGCAAGTGGTCGCATCCGGATCAGCGCTGGTTGGCGAGACTTACTCGAGCTTCGAAAGCTGATCTAACTCACGACGCACGTGAGTTACTCGGCTAACTGTGCGCCGACGAGGGCTTGAAGGCTGCCAAGGTCGAGCCCAGCCAGAGGATCGTGGCCACTATCGCTGCGTTGCCACGCCGTCGCGACCGCGGCCAGCAACGGCGACAAGGATGACGGCGCCGGATCAGTTGTGATGCGGGCAAACTCTGCTGGTGCGAAAAGTCCTCGCAGATCAGGTGTGACGAACGTAGGTCGACGATGAGGAGCCGCCAGAACCAGATCTCGTACGGATGTAACTCCGGTCATGACCAGCAGCGAGTCAATACCGGTGTTGAACGCAGCCTCGATGTCGGTATCGAGACGGTCGCCGATCATCAGTGGACGCTCAGCACCTACTCGCTCAATCGACTCGTTCACCAACGGCGCGAATGGTTTGCCGGCAACGATCGGCTCACATCCGGTAGCAGCCACGACGGCCGCGACCAGCGTTCCGTTACCTGGTGCGATTCCTCGCGGAGTCGGAAAACTCTTATCGGGATTAGTCGCCACAAAGAGTGCACCCGCGTGCACTGCGTAGGACGCCTCGGCCAAGTCCTTCCAGCCGACGTCCGCCCCGTAGCCCATCATCACCGCGGCCGGTGTTGGCTCGGCAGAATCCACTGGGACCAAACCCCGCTCGGCGAGCGCCAAACGAACCCCGGGTCCACCGATCGCCAAGACGGTACTGCCGGCGGGCAGTCGCTGTGAGAGCACGTGCGCAGCGGCCTGCGACGCGTTCACCACATCCTGATGAGAGGCGCTAATACCCAATTCGCACAAATGCTCTGCAACCACCTCCGGCGGACGAGACGCATTGTTCGTAACAAAGGCAATGCTGACTCCACCGCTGCGCGCGCGTCCGATCGCGGACGCGGCATGCGCAACGGCGTGTGGACCCACATAGACGACCCCATCGAGATCAAGTAATAGTGCGTCGTAGTCAGCGATAAGCATCGCATCTTCGGTCATGGCGTCATGGGCGGGAATTCAGCCGACTCATCGGGGCTACCAATCGGTGACAGGCCCGCTTCCTCGCGGGCAGACAGGGTCGCGCGAACCTGCCTCAGTGCACGCCCATAGGCGGCTCGGTCCGGTCGCATCGCAGCGGCCACCGCCAAATGCTCTGCAGCATCTGGGAATTGACGCATCCGCCACAGCGAGAGCCCCAACCCGAAGTGTGCGTAATCATCGTCCGGTGCCATGTCGACGATGGCCCGAAACTCTCTGGCCGAATCCTCGAATCGACGCGAATCGTAATAAGCGCGGGCCAGCGCTTCGCGAATGCTGTGTGCCTGAGGTTCAGCACGAGCAGCCCACGTCAATAATTCAGCTGCCGCCGCAGAGTTGCCTTGATCTAACAAGTCAGAGCCACGCCGGAACCAGTCATATGGTTCGCCCGCGGGAGGAGTCAGATCACCCCATTCGGGCTGGGCGAGCGATCCACTCGCAGGGTCCTGATTATCAGCAGGTGAGGCATCGTCGATCACCGCACTATCGTCGCATGATCAGCCCCCTGATTCACAAAACCTTGGTCAGCGAATGCACCTCGACTTCGTAGCGCGAGATCAGCGCTCCCCCTGATCTGAAGAATCGACGACGTAAAGCGCCTTCAATATCGAGGTGAATCCCGGGGCTCAATTTCAATACCTTGCGTCGCAGCGCCGCCGAAAGCGCAACGCAATCGATGGTGTCGGACGACTTGCCGTCCCGCCCACGTTGCGCACGATCCACAATCACCCGAAAAGTGACGGTCGCCTCGCCTGTAACTAGGTTACGTTCAGCAACGCCCTCACCAAGTCGACCTCGCAGCACAATCTGATTCATGCAATCCTGCGTAACAACGTTCGATGTCGTCGTCATCACTTCCTCCATGCAGACCGGTCGAATAGGACTCGGACCGGCAGCAACGTTATAGAACCGCACAACCACCCGAGGTGGTTCTAGGCTGAATGCACTGGCGACCCAGACCTGTGTGATCGGAGCCCGATTGTGGACGACCTGCAGACGATGCCCCATGGGGACGAACGCCCGGATCCGGTAGATCTCGGCGACGATGTCTGGCTCATTGACACGCGCATGGGTGGTTACACGGGGATCACTGCCGGCTACCTCATCCGCGGAGAAAAGCCTGCTCTGGTTGAAACCGGCGCAGCAACATCTGCCGCGGAGGTCGTCGAGGTTCTTGCAGATTTAGGTGTTGGCGCAAACGACCTCGCCACCATCGTTGTCACTCATATTCACCTTGATCATGCAGGCGGTGTCGGCGACCTCGCTGCCGCATTTCCGCTCGCCGAGGTTGTCGTCCATGAGGCCGGCGCTCGACATCTTGCAGATCCATCACGCCTTATGGCAAGCGCAGCAAGGGTTTTCGGCGATGTACTTGACACGCTCTTCGGTCAACTTCGGCCAACTGATGCCCAGCGAATCCGCGTGCTTGAGGACGGTTCTCAGATAGATCTCGGTGGTGGAAGATCTCTCGAATCATTCGACTCACCGGGACACGCGCGACATCACGTGGGATTACTCGATTCACTCTCCGGTGATCTCTATACGGGTGATGCCGCGGGAGTGTGGACCCCCGAGACCCAGGATCTCCGGCCGGCCACTCCCCCGCCTGAGTTCGACCTAGATACCGCGATCAGATCCCTCGATCGAATGCGTGAACGACAGGCGCGCCGGTTGCTCTTCTCGCACTTTGGTCCGGTAACCGACGTCGATCTGACTCTTGATCGGTCTGTTGAAGAACTAAGACTTTGGGTGGAACTTGTCCGGGAAGCCCGGCTCGATGCACTCGATCTCGATCACGCCGTACAACGCGTGAAGGAGCGGACCGCAGATAGATATGCGGTCCGCTCCCATCCCGAGATCGAACACAAACTAGAGGTTCTTTCGAGCACCGAAGCCGACGTTGCTGGCATCTGGCGTTGGCTCGATGCTCAGTCAGAGCTCGAGGCCTCAGGATCGTGATGCGTACGCGATTCGAGCGCAGCTCGTGCAGCTGTGACCGCCGCAATCGCTTCTGCCGCAGCACGTTCCAACGCTAAGGCTTCGGCTTCTAGCTTCTCGAGCAGAGCATCTGCTTCCGACAACGCAGATGATTCGACGTCCTCTAGATCGGCGATGATGTCGGTAACTTCGTCGTCTTCATCGTCGAAGTCTTCCTCTTCTTCATCATCGTCATCATCGAAGTCCTCGTCGTCTTCGTCGTCCTCGTCGACGAGTTCATCGTCGACGACCACCGTGACGCCGTCCTCATCGTGGGTGATCACGAGGTCAACCTCGACGTCGTCATCGTCACCTTCAACGAGGTCAACCCACACCAACCCGTCCATCTCAGCTAGGCGTTCGGCCGCTTCGGTCTCGTCCATCGCATCAACCTCTGATGCTTTGGTAAACCATTCACGAGCCTCATCGGTACGTCCAGCCTCGAGCAAAGTATCGGCGTAAGCGAACTTGATACGTGCCGACCACGACGTGACCTCATCGCTTGAGAGCTCTGGGCACGTCAGAGTAACGAGTGCAGCATCGATTTGACCTAGGTCACGGCGCGCACCAGAGGCAACGATGCGAAGTTCAATTCGCCCCTCTCGGTCGAGCCGGTCTGCCTCAGGTGCGCCGGCCATAGTGATGGCGCGTTCTGGACGACCCAGGCCCCGCTCACAATCGGCCATAACCGGCCAATAGGCGTCAGAACCAGAAATACGACGAGCAGCGCGGAACTGGGCAAGGGCATCGGCGTAATGTCCTGCGGCATAAGCAGAAACACCTGCAGCCTCGCGAACGACGGCCAAACGGCCACCGCGGCTCACCGCAGCCTTGGCATGCTCCCAAGCTAGTTCAGGGTTGTCGCCGAGTGTGCGCTCGGCCATCACCAGATGGCGTGACACCAACGTGGCAGCCTCAAGCGACAGGGTTCGAAGATCACCACGAATCGACTGATCTAGTTCACTACCGGTGACATCATCTGGGATCGCCGGACCCGTCGGACGAGCTGGTCGATTCATGCGTCCCTGAGATGGGCGACGATCGTCACGATAACCACCGCGATCATCGCGGTAGCCGCCACGATCGTTGCGACGGCCGGCTGCGGCTCCCGCACCAGCGGCGGCGCCGTACCCACGATTGGGTCGGTCGCCACGATCGGGTCGATCACCATAGGAACGCTGGGGACGATCACCCTGCGGACGATCACCATAAGAACGCTGAGGACGATCACCGTACGGACGGTCGCCACGATCGGGACGGTCACCTTGGGGCCGGTCACCATAAGAGCGCTGGGGACGATCACCCTGCGGACGATCACCATAGGAACGCTGGGGACGATCACCCTGCGGACGATCACCATAAG
>CANGPO010000019.1 GCA_947455705.1 Actinomycetota bacterium
CCAACCTGCGCGCGGATTGTCGGCCCCAGGATTCCAAGGTACGCATCCTCGACGGGACGTGGCTTCAATGTCGTGAACGTCGCGTCGGTGTACTCGCGGTACAGCGCCTTGGTGTAGGTACTACCGATTCGGCCCGCTCCAGAACCGACGAACACATTTTCTTCGGCGTTGAAAGCGCGGCCTTGGGCAACGTTCGTCCCGTCGGGTGCGTAGTTCCATTGCACGAGGTCAGCGGCGATGTAATACGTGCGGGTCATCGGCTTGACCGCTCCAACTAGACACGTGCCCGCGGCATTTGCTTCCGCACCGTGATTGTGACCTGCACCTACGCCGCCTGGGCCGATCAGTACCCAGCCGAGCGCGAGTATGACAGTGCCCACGATGGCGAGGCCGCGTCCGCGGAACCCGGTCTTGGTCGTATTCTCGCGCTCTTCCTCGGGTGAATCACCGTTATGTAGGTCGGTCGTGCCAATCAGTTGTTGTCCTTCATCTGGGGGGGGCGTGTAACGAAGCGTGGATTACTCAGAGTGATCAGGCAAATTGGCCGTGACCTAGTTTTGTAAACCTTGATTCTCTGTTGGTAATCTTGAGCCAGAATTCACCGACCATCTACAATGCGTCACCAAAGTTACTTTTTGCGTTGCAATTGTTAGATAAATGGCCCGAAGTGTCTGGGACTGAAATGATCATCGACGAAGCTGGCGACGAACCAGGACCGCACAGCCGTGGCCATTCCGCCAACTAGTTGATGATAAAAGTAAGGAAATAGTTACTCTAAGTAATCACATTCGACTAAGTGAGTAGATGTTCCGGTGAGCCAACCACGTCGTGCGTCGAGGCTGATCCCCTCACGAGCGTTAGCCTTCGCCGGCGGATGATGTCAGGGCTGTGCGAGGGCAACATTGAGGCGAGCGCGGCTCGGCACTGCTCTATGGCGCTGGTAACCCACATGGACTAGTGGATCCATGAGCGCATACGCCCACTTACCGTGCGTAACCCTTCGTTCAACTGGATGCGGGCGAATCGGATATTTGCGGTCAAAATTGGTTACTGGCTAGGAGAGATTGCCAAAATCTGTTCATGGTCTGTTCACGAAAGTGCATACATTGCGCTACTCCGAATGGTGGATGGTTTCCCCGAGCGGGAACAACCCGCCCCACAATTTCGGAGGAACTCGATGACTCGCCACGTCGCCGCCAACACCCCCCTGAGCGGTCGTATCCCTATGTCGCGTGGTCCGCTGATCGCGGTCGGAACGGTTGCGGGCATCGCGGCTGTCTTCGGCGCGAACGCACTGACCAACGCGCTGGCTGCGAACAGCACCCCCGTTGCCCCCGGCACGAACCTGCCGAACATCGATGTATCCGTGTCCTCAGGTCAGACGGTGTACGCCCGCAACGCGTCGCTGTCGCTCAACACCACCTCCGACAAGACTCTGGTGTCGCCAGGGACCGACATCACCTTCACCTATACGCTGCTCAACACCGGAACCACCGACTTCCAGAACGTTCGTATCTCGGACGTCGGCTGTGGCAACATCGTGGGCCCGGCGGGGAACAATGCCGATCCGCTGCTGAACGCTGGCGAGACGTGGACGTACACCTGTACCACCACGGTGAACGCTGATCAGACGAACAATGCCTCGGTACTCGCAACCCCGATCCTGTCTACCGCCAACGTTCCCGTTGCGTCACCAACGCCGACGGCCACCAAGACCATCGTGGATGGCACCTACACCGGTGCGCTCAAGAACGAGGCCAACTTCACCCTTGCCAACGGCACCACCTGGGCCAAGGACGGAGCGAGTCAGCGGGGTACCAATGCAGGCAGCAATGTGCAGGTTTCAGCGGTAGTCAACGGCGGCAGGCTCACCTCGGTGACCCTCCTGCACCCCACCACGGCCGAAGCTGGCAACAATGCTCCGTATATCTTCCAGGCTGGCCCGAACTTCGACACCCCAGCTGACACGTTCCTGAGTGCCGACGCGGTGGCAGCGAACTCCGCCAACGTTTCCGCCGTCAGCGGTGCAACCTTCTTCTCGGAGGCTTACAAGGCTTCGCTGCAGGATGCGCTGACTCAGGCTGGTTACTAGGACACTGCTGCGCACGGCGAGCCGTAACTAGTTGAGGACATCACCGAATCATGGGTAAGCACGCTAGTCGCAGGGGAGTGGTCGGCGGTAAGCATGTTGCCGCCGGTCGTTCCACCCATGTGGTCGGGAATCGCGGGTTACTTGCTGCCGGTACGGCTGTCGGAGTGGCTGCAGTGTTCGGGGCAAATCTGATCTCATCAGCAATCGCCGACAACAGTCCGCCGGTGGCTCCCGGTACCAACCTTGAAAACATCGATGTGACCGTGAGTTCTGGTCATACGGTGTATGCCCGGAATGCGTCTCTGTCGCTGGTTACCACCTCAGATCAGAGTCTGGTCTCGGTCGGCTCGACGGTTGCGTTTACATACACGTTGAAGAACACCGGGCAAACTGATTTCACGAATGTGCGCATCTCCGACGTGGGTTGTTCGCACATCGTTGGTCCAACGGGTAACGACACTGATCCGCTGTTGAACATCGGCGAAACGTGGACGTACACGTGCTCGACCGTGCTGATGGCTGATCAGACAAATCTGGCTACGGTAACGGCCACCCCGATCCTTACCACCGTCGCGCCGCGGCCGTCGGTCACCCCGACTGCCACGCCAACAGCAACGCCATCACCGTCACCCACCACGTCGGCAACGGCAGCCCCATCGGCAAGCCCGACACCGACGTCGACCATCGTCAATGGCGTAACTCTCGTCAATGGTGTGCCGGTCAGCGTCGATCCTTCATTGAGTCCGGCGGTGATTTTGGCACCGGGGCAGTCGTGGTACCTGTCATGCGGCGCTGGGGTGAGCAATGGAACTGATGGCTATCAGGTTTACACCGACAATGGTGCCTGCTTCGACGGCGGCTTCGTCCTGATCTGGGCTACGCCTGGGGCGACGGCGGTTTCCAGTTCACCATCGCCGACAACGTCACCAACCGCCGCACCGACCCCGACGTCAACCCCGACAGTTGTGCCTCCCACTCCAACTCCGACAATTGCGCCCACGCCAACCCCGACAGTTACCGTCACGGTGACGCCAACGCCAACGCCGACGGTCGTGACGCCAACGCCAACAGTGACGCCGACGCCCACAACGCCAGCGTCCACGATCGTTGATGGCGTATACACCGGTACGAGCGTTGTGGTTAATGTTCCTGGCGAGGGAATCAAGGGCAATCTGCAGGTCGTTGCCACAATTACCGCTGGCAAGATTTCCGCGATCACCATCCCCGTGTCTCCGAATGTAGATGGCACGTCGGTGCGACTTTTTGCTCAAGCTAAGCCGGTGTTGATTTCTGAAGCCATCACAGCCAACTCGGCAAACGTCGCATCATTCTCCGGCGCGACGTATACGAGTGCGGCGTTCAAGACGTCACTGCAGTCCGCGCTGACCATGGCGGGCTACTAAGAATTCGATGACGCTGCGTCATCGACGAATTACGTTGCGTTTATTGGACAATTGCTAGGTCACATAACGGGACCCCGAATGTCTTCGGCCGCGACGTAGGCGCAAGACTAGGTCTCGATGTTGTTTTAAGAATCGTATGTACGTGTCGCGACGAAATGGCCTTGCTGACGTCGCAGGTAGGGCACACTGTGCTTTATAGAGAGAAGTTCTGGGAGGGATTTCGTTGTCACTGTCACTATCCTCACTGAGTAGTACTCAGGTTCGCGTTGCACTTGCTGCTTGTGCAGCTACCACAGTGTTTGGTCTCAGTGTTGGTCCACTAGTTGGATCCGCAGCGGCCGCGAATGTGCACCCCGCGTGCGACCCAACACCGACGCCAACGCCAACCGATAGCGCGTCGCCAACGGATTCGCCGTCACCGACTGAGTCTGCATCACCGACGGATTCGCCGTCACCGACGGAGTCTGCATCACCAACTGAATCACCATCACCTTCGGACTCTGCATCACCGACGGATTCGCCGTCACCGACTGAGTCTGCATCGCCAACAGATTCACCGTCACCGACAGAGTCTGCATCACCAACGGAGTCAGGCTCTGCCACTGATACTCCGTCCGTGGATCCATCACAGAGCTCCAATGGTGGTAACAGCGGTTCCGGTGGAAACACCGGTGGTGGCAACGCAGCGCAGTTGCCCAAGACGGGAACTTCACACACCGGTGCGCAAGCACTGCTCGGTCTTGCTCTTGCCGCACTTGGCGCTGCTGCCGTTGTGGCTGGACGCCCACGCGGAACGCATCACTAAGACGCGTCAGCGGCCTTGTGCCGCACAATGGCCAACGACTAGGGCCCCGCACATGATGTGCGGGGCCCTCGTCGTTGTGTTTTGTCAAGGATGTGAGGCTAGGCGGTTTCGGCCGTGGTACCGCATCCCGCGCGCTCACCCGGGCTCGTCGCGAGATGCTCAGCCACGATCGCACAGGCGCGGCCCAGTGCGTTGAATTCGTCCTGCGTCAGCAGATCTACCAGGTGCGAGCGCACACCCGTAACGTGTGTTGGTGCTGCGTCGACGAGAAGCGCGAAACCCTCATCAGTCAGAATCGCGTTCTGGCCACGACGGTCCTCGTTGCACGCCTCGCGGCGCACGAGCCCTGCGCGTTCAAGCCGGTCGATCTGATGTGAGAGCCGACTACGGCTCGCCAAGGTGCAATCTGCCAATTGGCTCATGCGCTGCGTTCGTTCGTGAGCTTCTGACAGGCGTACCAGAATCTCGTAATCGGCTATCGAGATGCCATGCGCATCCTGTAACTCGCGCGATAACTGCTCGTGAAGCAGCGTCGTGGCGGCGATGTATGCGCGCCACTGCTGTTGCTGATCGTGGTTGAGCCAGTTCGTCATAACCGCATCGTACGCCCGCGATGAGTTAATTGAAAGTCGAACTAACTGCTTCAGGGCTACTAACTGTCCATATCCCATAGCCGAACGCCGCCAAGAATCCCAGCGGTGTTATCAACGATGCGAGCATTCGGTGGAAGTATCGACGGATCTACATGCTTGGCGTTTCCGCCTCCGATGTAGATGGTGTCGAAGAACAGGAAGGCGTGATAGGCCGCAATTGCCTTCACCAGACGTCGCTGCCACCGGTCGTTGCCGACAGCGACTCGTGCCACATTCCCCAACTGTTCTTCGAACGTATCGCCCTTGCGAAACGGTGCATGGCCGGCCTCCAGGTGTGGGGCAAGCTTGCCGTTGAGAAAGAGTGCGGTGCCCACTCCGGTGCCCAGGGTCATGACGAATTCGAATCCATTGCCTTCCACCACTGCACAGCCCTGCACGTCGGCATCGTTTGCCACCTTGACCGGTACGTTGAAAGCATCCGTCAGTGCACCGGCTAGATGGAAGTTTTCCCAGAGGGCTTCAAGGTCGGGATCTGAGTCCCCGTCGTATGCACGTCGAGACAAGGTGGGGATGTTGCGAACCTTGCCGTCCCGTACTAGTCCAGGGAAACCGACACTCACTCGATCCCATGAGCCAAGGTCGTGTACAAGGTGAGTAACCGTGTCAACGAATACCTCGGGGGGACATGGATACGGCGTCTCGATGCGCACTCGCTGTGTCAGCATGGCTCCATCGGTGCTGACGACGGCCGCCTTGAATCCGCTACCACCAATGTCGATTGCGAGAGTTCGGACATCGTTTGGCCACTCGGTTGGAGTTGGTGTGGAAGGCATGGGTTAACAGTAGGGGGTGGCGTTGCCAGATTCCTGCCACGAATCACGCAAGCGTAAGAATCTCAGCACCAGATTGCGTTACCAAGATGGTGTGCTCGAATTGGGCCGAGCGCTTCAAATCTTTGGTCACAATCGTCCATCCGTCTGCCCACATATCCCACGTGAACGTACCCAGGGTAAGCATGGGTTCGATGGTGAATGTCATGCCAACTTCGATCATGGTTGTGGCCGATGGATCGTCAAAATGAGGTACTACTAATCCGCTGTGAAATGCGGTTCCGATCCCATGCCCGGTGAAGTCACGCACCACTCCGTAGCCGAACCGTTTTGCATAAGACTCGATCACGCGACCGATCACGTTGAGTTCGCGGCCAGGCGCTACTGCATTGATCCCGCGCATCGTGGCCTCGTGGGTGCGTTCGACAAGTAGACGCGATTCCTCGTCCACATCGCCGACGAGGAACGTTGCGTTGGTATCACCGTGTACACCGTAGATGAATGCGGTGATGTCGATATTGCAGATGTCACCGTCCTGGAGAACGGTGGAATCAGGAACACCGTGGCAAATGACTTCGTTGAGTGATGAACACAAGGACTTGGTGAAGATCGGCCCGCGTCCGCCTCCGGGATATCCCAACGTGGACGGGTAAGCATTGTGGTCGCACAGGAACTCGTGACCGATCCGGTCGAGCTCATCGGTGGTAACGCCGGGCTTGATTGCTGCGCCGACTTCGGCAAGTGCTTGTGCGGCGAGCTTCCCGGCCCCGCGCATTCGCTCAATCGTGTCAGCATCTTTGACGTCTGAACCTGTGGCCCGTTGTGCACGTGGTTTACCGACGTACTCAGGTCGCGGGATATGTGGTGGCACCGAACGCATCGGACTCACGACACCGGGGGAGAGAGGCATGAGGTGATTCTACGAGTATGACGACGGGAAAAGACTGATGGCCGGCACCCGAAGGTGCCGGCCATCAGTTGTGAAGAACGATTAGCGCTTTGCAGCCGTCTTGCGGGCTGGTGCACGCTTAACAGCGGCCTTCTTGGCAGGTGCCTTCTTGGCTGGTGCTGCCTTCTTAACAGCGGCCTTCTTGGCTGGTGCTGCCTTCTTAACAGCGGCCTTCTTGGCTGGTGCTGCCTTCTTAACAGCGGCCTTCTTGGCTGATGCTGCCTTCTTAACAGCGGCCTTCTTGGCCACAGCAGTCTTCTTGACTGCGGCCTTCTTGGCTGGTGCTGCCTTCTTAACAGCGGCCTTCTTGGCCACAGCAGTCTTCTTGACTGCAGCCTTCTTGGCCACAGCAGTCTTCTTGACTGCAGCCTTCTTGGCTGGTGCCTTCTTGGCAACTGCCTTCTTGGCAACTGCCTTCTTGGCTGGAGCCTTCTTGGCTGGAGCCTTCTTCGCTACTGCCTTCTTGGCAGGAGCCTTTTTCGCGGGCGCCTTCTTGGCAACCTTCTTCGCGGTGGTCTTTGCAGCCGCCACGATGCCTCCCTGAGTCGTACTCCAGCCTTGTTGCCGGAATCCTGTGTTCTTAACTGTGTCAGAACTATTAACAAATGTGACGCATGTCCGCGTCGTTTTGCAAATTCGTGTCGTCATCGTGGTAACCCAGATCACAACGGGCACATGGCTAGTCAGTGTCTTGCTGTTGGTTTCTTTCGCGTTCTTCGCGCACTTGAGCAACGTGTATCGACGTGCGTTCGTCGTAATTCCATAGCGACGGTAGTGCGAGAGCGAGGCCGAAAACGCCTGCGGCACAGAGGATTCCACCAGTTGCAATAGAGGATGTGAGTCCGCGCCATTGCGCGCCGAGGCTTACGCGTGCATTGCCAAGTTGTGGACCGATGGCGTACGACATGAGTTCTATGCCGGCAAGTCGACCGCGAATCGAATCAGGAATTGATTTATTCCAGATGGCTTGGCGGAACACGACGCTCACCATGTCTGTCGCACCGGCCACTGCTAAAAACGCGAGTGCGATGGGCAGGGTTGGTGAAACACCGAAGAGTGAAATCGACAAGCCGTAAGCGATGGCTGCGATGAAGATTGCACGTCCGTGACGATGGATGCGTGACGTCCAACCGCTTGTTAGTGAAGCGATTGCAGCACCGACGGCCGGTGCAGCGAAGAGCAATCCGAGTGCCCATGGTGCGTTGTACTTCTCTGCGACGAATGGAAAAACTGCCGTCGGAAAGGCAAAAATCATGGCCGTTGTATCTATGGCGTATGTGCCGAGCAAGTCCTTGCGCTGCCAGGCGTAACTCAGTCCGTCCGTGATTGACGACAGGCCGGGAAACTTATCCTCATGAGACATTCGGCCGCGACTGCTGATCTGAATAAGTAAGAAGAAGGATGCGATGTACGTGACGATGTCGAGTCCGTATGCAGTTGCAACGCCCCAGTAACTGGCGATGAAGCCGCCAAGAGCGGTGCCGAAGATGAATGTGGCGTTTCCACGTAACGACATGAGTGCCGCTGCACTGGTGATTGCATCGTGATCCACCATCTGTGGAAGTAAGGCGTCGAGTGATGGACGTTGAATCGAATCAAAGATTGCGAACGTTGCACCCACAACGAACAAAACCCACACCTGTGGTGACGGGCTGATGGCATTGATGAACAACACGACAGTGCACGTGGCTGCCCCGACTTCACCGATGAGCACCATGAGCCGACGGTCCATGTGGTCGGCAAGGGCGCCTCCCCATAGCCCAAAGACAATCAATGGGATCACCTCGGCTAAGCCAAGGAGACCGACGACGACGAAGGATCCCGTCATCCTCTGTGCCTGGAGTGGGACCGCGACGTATGTAAACATCGAGCCGATCGTTGAGATCAGACCGGCGAAGAAAAGTAGGCGGAAGTCACGCGGACCTCGAAGCGCCGAAGTGTCGATCCGCCAACTTGATGACCTTGCCTCGTCGTCGTGCTTGTCAGGTGACGATGGAGTCATGAGCTACCAGTCACTAGGTGGCTGTGCACCTTGGATGCTGTCGAGCATTCGCCCCAGCCGATCTTTGAAACGACCTCGCGAGGTTGCACCTGATTCAGGGGCTTCACCGGCTGCCGCAGACACAAGGTGCTGCACGGTATCGAACGACATACCCGGTGCAATGAGTTCGATCTCGGTCATCCGGCCAAGCGATGACAATGTCGAGGGGGGCTCAGGTCGTAATTCGTTGCTGGAAAGTGGGGCACCCGATGCAGAGATCAAGCCGGTCGGCGGGACGATGAGTTGGTCGTGTGCCAAGCTCGCGAGATCGTCGTCGCCACGATCCATGGTCAGAAGGGTGGCTCCAGACTTACGTGCATCGGCGAGACGTTCTAGAAGCGCAGCTGTTGGGTCGTCCGGGGCAACGACGAACAGCGTTTCACCGCGCCCTGCGGTTTCAATCCGCTCGAGGCCGATGGACAAATGTGCCGGTGCGCCGGGTGGCGGATTCCAGCGAACCAAGGTTGGCATCAGAGTGGGGATTCCGGCGTAACGGGACTCGTCATCGAGATGGGCGGCAAGGTGCCAGGGCTCTTCTGTTGGCGTGCCCACCAGGAGCAACCCATCACCTGCATCGGTTGATCGACGAATGGAACGCGCGAATCCGCGAGTGCGATCAACCCAGCCCGTGGTTGACAGCAACTCGCGCAGCAATTGCACGCGGGTTGAATCCATATCCTCATGGTGCCGTATTGCTGGTTATTTGGTTGGATAGCGACATGACCGAAAACACATCCCCCTCACCTCATGATCTGCCTGACGTCAGCCATTTCACCGTAGGAGTCCTCGGTGGCACCGGAGAGCAGGGCCGAGGTCTTGCTCGACGCTTGGCCATGGCTGGGCAGCGGGTCATCATTGGATCGCGTTCTGCCGAACGGGCCGCCCAGTCAGCAACGGAACTGGGCTTCAATGTGACCGGCGCTGATAACGCTGGTTGTGCGCGTGATGCGGACATCGTGATCGTGGCCGTTCCTTACGACGGACATCAGGCGCTGCTCACAGAGTTGGCATCCGAACTGGCCGGCAAAATTGTGATCGACTGCGTGAATCCACTTGGGTTCGACAAGCAAGGCGCGTTTGGGCTTGCCGTCGAAGCTGGTTCAGCCGCGCAGGAGGCAGCAATCGCCGCACCAGAGGCCCGCGTCGTCGGTGCGTTCCATCACGTGTCGGCGGTGTTGCTGCTTGATGTATCAGTAGATGAGATCAACACCGACATCTTGGTCGTTGGCGATGATCGCGAAGCCACTGACATCACTCAGGCGCTGGCCAACCGGATCTCGGGAATGCGTGGAATCTATGCAGGTCGCCTTCGCAATGCGCATCAGGTAGAAGCGATGACCGCGAATCTCATTTCGGTGAACCGTCGCTACAAGGCACATGCCGGTCTGCGAGTTACGGACGTCTAGAGCGCAACGTTGAATGATCGGTCGTCCAGAGGTGATCTGGGCGACCGATCATTCAGTTATAGCTATGTTCAGGCGCTGGGTACGCACCGGTCACGACATCGTCTGCCCAACGTGATGCGGCATCGAGTAACACCCCGTGGACATCGGCGTACTTCTTGACGAACTTTGCCGTGCGCCCAGGAGTCAGGCCCGCCATGTCTTGCCACACGATGACCTGAGCATCGGTGCCCGCGCCAGCTCCGATACCAACTGTCGGAATCTCCAGAGATGCGGTGACGGCCGTTGCCAGATCAGCCGGTACGACCTCAAGGACAACGGCAAATGCACCAGCTGCCGCAAGGGCCTTGGCATCCTGCATCAAGATGACGCCATCTTCACCGCGACCCTGCACTTTGTAGCCGCCGAAGGCATTGACGGACTGCGGGGTCAGGCCCAGGTGAGCCATCACGGGAATCCCAGATGCTACGAGTAATTCGACTTGGGGGAGTACGCGCGCGCCACCTTCTAACTTAACTGCGTGCGCCCCGGTTTCTTTCATAAAACGCGTGGCAGTCTCGAGTGCCTGCTGCGGTGATGCCTGATAGGAGCCGAAGGGAAGATCGGCTACGACCATGGCGCGTTGCGAACCGCGCACAACTCCGCGCACAAGCGGAATCAGTTCGTCGACCGTCACGGGAATTGTTGAGTCGTGGCCGTAGACGACCATCGCGGCAGAGTCGCCTACGAGTAGGACGGGGATGCCAGCTTCGTCGAAAACGCGAGCGGTCAGGGCGTCATACGCCGTGATCATGGGCCATTTCTCGCCGCGCACCTTGGCGCCCGCGAGATCTGAAATGGATACGCGCCGCCCACTCGGTGCGCCGCCATAGAGCGGTTCCGGGACAGCATTAACAGATGTGGTCATAGTGACCCCTTTCGACTCGAGTCCCATGACGGGTACCCGTTCTGTGTAAAGAAGTATGGCACGACGTTGTCGCTGTTGCTAGGTACCCGAATCGGCCGACTTTCACACCTGATCACGACGAATTGTTTCCATCGGGTGGACATTGTCGGATGCCGGTTGGGTGACCTCGGTGACGCAGATGTGGGGCATGCTTGAAGTTTCAACTTGCACCTCATATGAGATTCGATACGCTGTCGTATCGGTATTAGCACCAGTGCCCACACTGCGATGTGCGCAGCCATAGATGAGTGACGAGTTAGAGGCGGAAACGAATGTCGAATGAGAGTCGGTCTCCAGCGACTGGATCAGTGGCCGCGCAGGCCACGATGGAAAACGTGAACCCACGTCGTTGGAAGATCCTTGGCGTGCTGGTTGTCAGCCTCGTCGTGGTCATCTTGGATAACACGGTCCTCAACGTTGCGCTGAAGACGATTCAGCAGGATTTGAATGCGACTCAGTCTGAACTCATCTGGGCGATCAACTCGTACACCTTGGTGTTCGCAGCTCTCCTGTTCACCTGGGGTGCACTAGGCGACCGCTTCGGACGCAAGCGGATCCTCCTCATCGGTCTAACGATGTTCGCCGCGGCTTCGGCCCTGTGTGCGTTCGCGTCGAGCCCGCAGCAGTTGATTTTCTTCCGCGGGCTCATGGGAATTGGTGCTGCGTCCGTTCTGCCAGTAACCCTTGCCATCATCACCGTCATCTTCCCCCCGCAGGAGCGAGGTAAGGCCATCGGTGCCTGGGCCGCCGCCGTCGGTGGTGCGGTGGCGCTCGGCCCGATCGTTGGCGGTGTCCTTCTTGAGCACCCGCAATGGTTTAGCTGGTTGACGGGTAACGACTGGGGATCGGTCTTCTTCATCAACGTGCCGATCATCATCGTTGGCATCATCGGCATCGTGGCGATCGTTCCAGAGACGAAGAACGAGAACTACGCCAAGCTTGATCCGATTGGTCTGATCCTGTCGATCACCGGCTTGCTCGCACTCGTCTATGGAATTCAGGAAGCTGGTTGGGGAGAGGCTCGCACATACGCGTGGATCGGCCTGGGTTTGGCCATCTTGATCGGATTCCTCGTCTTTGAAAGCCGCACCTCACACCCGTCACTTGACCTGTCGCTTTTCAAGATTCGGTCGTTCTCCGTTCCGCTCGCCGGTGTTTCATTGGCCTTCGCAGCACTTCAGGGATCGCTACTCTTCCTGTCGTTCTACTACCAACTCGTGCGCGGTTGGTCACCACTCCAAAGTGGTGCGCTTACCCTGCCATTCGCAGTGGGACAGGTGATCGCCGCACCACGTAGCGCAAAGATGGTGCAAAAGTTTGGGGCGCGTCGAGTGATCCCCGCTGGCGTGCTTATCGCAACGATTGCCATGGTGTTAATCGCGACGCTGCAAGTTGATGCGCCGATCTGGTACCTGGTCCTGCTCGGTTTCCTTTTCGGATTCGGCCTCGGAAACACCATCGCACCGTCTACGACCCGGATGACGTTGGCAACCCCGCCGTCGCGTTCGGGTTCAGGCAGCGCGGTGCAGAACACGGTTCGTCAGGTCTGTGCAGCCCTTGGTGTGGCCATCATTAGTTCCATCGTCGCCACCGTTTACGCACACAACTTGTCGCCCGTACTCGACAATTCGCCGCTGCCGCCCGCATTGAAGAACGCCGCATCAGATTCAATCGGCGCAACCTTCGGGATCGCCGACAAGATTGACCAGTCGGGTCAAGCACCAGCGGGATCGGGTGATCTACTTCGTCAGGCGGGCATCGCCTCGTTCATGCCGGCCCTGCACACTGCCGCCTGGATCGCTGCGGGATTGCTTGTGGTTGCCTTCATTATTTTCGTAGCGATGCTTCCCGCTAAGGCCGAGGCTGTTGCTTGGGCCGGATCACATCCAAGTCCGGATGCGGCTAAGGGACCAATCGTTCCGGGTGAAGGTGAAACCGATGCAGCACACCAGGTTCACGTCGTGGACGAACAGGGTGACGGGCTCGCACACGTCGCGCAGGCTCCTTTAGAAATTGCCGAAGAAGTCACAACGGATCCTGTGTAACTCCTATGTCTGTGGTTGAAAGCATCGACGTATGTGCATCGCGTGGGCCAGGTCGCCCGCGCGATGCACGTGCAGATGAGGCGATCATCGCTACGACGCTGAGCCTGATGTCCGAGGTTGGCATCACCGGGCTCTCGATCGAGGAAGTGGCTGGCCGCGCGGGTGTCAGCAAGGCAACTATCTATCGCCGATTTGACTCCAAGGATGAGCTGATCGTTGCTGCCCTTGCGTCCTTGAATGCTGATCTCATGACCGAGATTCCGGCCGGCTCGACCCGCGACGTTTTGGTGAGCTTGTTTGAGTCCTGGTGGAAAAGCCATCCCACGAGTCAAAGTGGTCAGTTGTTCCCACGGCTGTTTGGACATGCGAGATCGCATCCGGAATTGTTCGGTAACTTCTTTGATCACGTCATCGAACCTCGACGAGATTTGTTTCGTCGGTTAATCCGTCGAGGGATTGAACAGGAAGAATTGCGGCCTGATACTGACGTCGAATTGGTCACGACCCTGCTGATTTCGTCGTCCGTTTACACGCTGCACTTACGCGCCGCCGGTCGAGATGTAGCACCGGGTGCAACCCCGGCCGATTTTGTCGACGCTGTCATCGCCGGGTTTTTATCTACACACGACTGACCAAGGCTGTTCGTCGAAGTCCCTATTCGGCCTGTTCGCGCCATCGGTTCGTAATGGGCAGACGGCGATCGCGGCCAAAGCCCTTGGACGAGATCTTGGTTCCAGGTGGATATTGCCGACGCTTGTACTCAGCGAGATCAGTCATTCGCAACACTCGTTCAACCAAGGCGCGGTCGAATCCGTCGGACACTAACTCTGCCGCTCCACGATCATTTTCAACGTAATCATCAAGTAGGTCATCGAGTAACTCGTAGTCGGGCAATGAATCAGAGTCGAGTTGATCGGGCCGCAACTCAGCCGACGGTGGTTTTTCAATACTGTTCTCTGGAATCGGCGGGACCTCACCGTTCGCAACCGCAAGCTCGTTCCGCCACCGGGCCAACCGCCATACATCGACCTTTGGTACATCCTTGATGGGGGCGAAACCTCCAACGGCGTCGCCGTAAATCGTTGAGTAGCCGACAGACAGTTCACTCTTGTTTCCCGTGGCGAGAATCAGATGGCCTTCGGCGTTGGAAATTGCCATGAGCGTTGTTCCGCGAACGCGAGCCTGCAGGTTCTCTTCGGCCAACCCGGTGAGATGAAGTTGTGATTGATACGCATCCACCATCGGTGCAATCCCGACGGTTCGATAGTGCAATCCCGTGCGGGTCGACATGTCCGCAGCGTCGTCACGGGAATGCTGTGACGAATAGACCGACGGCATCGAAACGCCATGGACGTTATCGGCTCCGAGTGCGTCCACCGCGATCGCTGCCACCACGGCCGAATCGATGCCGCCGGAAAGGCCGAGGGCTACTGAGCGGAAACCATTCTTGTGAATGTAGTCGCGTAGGCCGGTAACGAGTGCGGCCCATACCTCGGCCTCATCGCTCGTTCGTCCGGCAATCGACGCGGGTGCTGCCGGGTATGCATCAACAGGCTCGCCGATGACGATGCTGGCCACGCTGGTCGTTGGCGCGGCAGGTAGATCGAGATCGACAATAAGAAGTGACTCTTCGAACTGAGGTGCTCGAGCGATGAGTTCGCCGTCAGCTGCCACGACAATCGAGTCACCATCGAATACGAGTTCGTCCTGCCCGCCGAACATGTTGACGTAGGCCAACGCGCAGCCGGCTTCCTGGGCCCGCCGCGCACATAAGTCGAGTCGAACATCGTCCTTGTTACGTTCGTAAGGAGAACCATTGATGACGACGAGTAACCCAGCACCAGATTCGCCCACGCGGGCCACGGGGCCGCCGTCCTGCCACAGGTCTTCACAGATCGCCAGAGCGACGTCAATACCGTTGATCCGCACGACGCTGGAGTCATGCCCGGGTACGAAGTAGCGGTACTCGTCGAACACTCCATAGTTCGGAAGGTGGTGCTTGGCATAACGACCATGGATGCTGCCCTGGTGAACAAAACAGGCAGCGTTCTGCGGTGCGCCTTTAGGGCGTCCCAGTTGTTCACCGGCGTCGTCGATCCGATCGAGGTAACCCACGATCACGACCATGTCGCCGAGGCCCTGCTTGACCAGCAGTGCAGCTAACTCCGTGAGCGCTCGCCGACTCGCATCTTGAAATGAGGGGCGCAGGGCGAGGTCTTCGACTGGATAGCCGGTAATCATCATTTCGGGAAACGCGACCACATGGGCACCGGCCGCCTGGGCTGACGCGGTATGACCAAGGATGAGGTCGAGATTTCCGTGGATGTCGCCGACACAGGGATTCACTTGAGCAAGCGCGAGACGCAACTGAGGCACGAACCCAGCCTAGTGGCCACGATCGAGGTGGGCCCGGTGTTCGGCCATTGCGACGATCGTGTGACGTCCCGCCGGCACCAGCCAGAGTTGGGGGACGAGTAGGGCGAGCCCACTGCGCAGATGGCCCCGGTCTACGTCAAGATGTATCCATGGATAAGCAGACTGAGTTTGTGCTGCGCACGATTGAAGAGCGCGACATCCGTTTCGTCCGCCTGTGGTTTACCGACGTCTTGGGCATGCTCAAGTCCGTGTCGGTAGCACCTGCGGAGATCGAGGGTGCATTCGCCGAAGGTATTGGCTTCGATGGATCGGCAATCGAAGGCTTCGCCCGCGTCGTTGAGTCAGACATGCTGATCAAGCCGGACCCGAGCACCTTCCAGGTGCTGCCGTGGAGAGGCGAAAGCCCCGGTGTGGCTCGCATGTTCTGCGACATCCTCATGCCCGACGGAACGCCGTCGTATGCCGATCCACGGCACGTGCTCAAGCGCACGTTGGCTAAGGCTGCAGATCTGGGGTTCACCTTCTATACCCATCCCGAGATTGAATTCTTCCTCGTCAATCAAGGATTTGCTCGTGGGCAGGAGCCGACTCCGATTGATGAGGTTGGCTACTTCGACCACAGCCCACACGGTGCTGGTTATGACTTCCGTCGTGAGGCCATCACGATTTTGGAGTCCATGGGTATCTCGGTTGAGTTCAGTCACCATGAAGGTGGACCGGGTCAGCAAGAAATCGATCTACGCTACGCCGACGCATTGACGATGGCTGACAACATCATGACGTTCCGGCTGGTCATCAAAGAGGTTGCGCTTGAACAGGGCGTCTATGCAACCTTCATGCCTAAGCCGTTTGCCAAGCATCCCGGCTCTGGCATGCACACTCACGTCTCGCTGTTCGAGGGAGACCGCAACGCCTTCTATGAGGCAGGTGCTCAGTACCAGCTGTCAAAGGTCGCAAAGTCGTTCATGGCCGGTCTGCTGCGACATGCACCGGAGTTCACCGCCGTTACTAATCAGTGGGTGAACAGCTACAAGCGGCTCAGTGGTGGCGGGGAAGCACCTGCCTATGTCTGCTGGGGTCATCAGAACAGTTCAGCCCTGGTCCGGGTGCCGATGTACAAGCCGAATAAGGGCAACTCCACGCGCATGGAGGTTCGTTCGATCGACAGTGCCACGAACCCATACCTAGCCTTCGCGGTGATTTTGGCAGCTGGTCTTAAAGGTGTTGAGGAAGGTTACGAACTTCCCGTCGAGGCCGAAGATGATGTGTGGGCACTGACCGAGGCCGAGCGACGCGCGCTCGGTATCGATCCGCTGCCGACCTCACTTGGTCAGGCCGTTATGGCAATGGAGCGCAGCGAACTCGTCGCCGAAACGCTGGGCGAGCATGTCTTCGACTTCTTCCTACGTAACAAGCGCGCTGAATGGGCCGACTACCGGAGTCAAGTGACGCAATTCGAGCTCAACCGGTACCTTCCTGTCCTATGACGACATCATCACCTCGCCCCCGCGTTCTGGTAGTTCGCAATGACGCCACGGATCCTCTTGCCCTGCTCGCCGATTGGTGGGTTGAAGTCGGGGTCGACTTCGACGAAATCAAGGCTGACGATGGTGAATTCGTCCCCGATTCACTGCCCGAGGGTTACGACGGACTAGTGCTGCTGGGCGGTGGCATGTCCGCATGGGAAGACGATGTTGCGCCGTGGCTACCCAACGAACGCGCTATGACCGCTCGCGCGGTTGCCGATGGCACCCCCGTGCTAGGCGTGTGTCTTGGTGGGCAGATCATCACGATCGCCTGTGGCGGAACGGTAGAGCGCGCTGGTCAGGGTGAGGTGGGTGTTGTCGAGTTGCACCTCACGGACGAGGCCGCGGCGGATCCCATCTTCTCGTCCCTCCCGCAGGTTCCAGCCGTGGCAGAGTTCCACATCGATGAGATGAAGGTGCTGCCCGAAGGTGCGGTTGTCTTGGCGTCCACGCCGGCATGCGCACATCAGGCATATCGTCTCGGAGATCGGGCCTGGGCATTGCAGTTTCACCCCGAGATCGACGCCGAGATCATGGGTATCTGGGCCGATGGTGAGCCTGAGATTGCACAGCGATGCGGCATGTCTCCTGGCCAAGCCGAAGCGATCACCGCATCCCGTCAGGACGAACTCGTCGCGACGTGGCGTCCGTTTGCACATGCGTGGGCGGATGTCGTGCGTTCGGCAGCGGCCGAGTAGAACCTCACCATGCCTGCGGAGGGGAATCGTGACCGGCAGGCCAGCCTGCAGTCACGACTTGTCCGCGCGGGGCTGGTCAATTCCGATACCGCGCTTGAGCTGCTTGGGCTGCCGGGGCTGGCTGACCTCAGCGATGAAGCGATCGATGATCTGGCCTTAGCGCCCGATCCTGATCTAGCCCTATTGACGATGTCTCGGCTGGTTGAAGTCGGCGGCACGGACGTCGATTCGTTCATCGAGGAACTCTCCACGGATGCGGATCTGCGTCGTCGGGCATTCGCCGTAGTAGGCACAAGTCTGGCGCTGGGCGAACATCTCATTCGACATCCAGACCAATGGATTGTGTTGCGTGCGCCGGGCGAGGATGAGGGCATGCGCACGCATCGCCAGATGTGTGCGTCGCTGCTGGCTGCCGTTGCCGCCGACGCAGATGCGCCACTACCTGTCGCTCACGGGTTTGATGTCGATGTCCTTGCGAGCCTACGTGTTGCGTATCGACGGGAGTTGCTGGCGATCGCTGCGTCAGACGTTGGTGATTCAGCACCATTCGTCAACGTATCTGCGGCTTTGGCCGACTTGGCTGATGCAGTGCTTGAAGCCGCCTTGGCGATTGCACGTGCGGAGTTTCCAGCTGATGCGGCCGCATGTTCGCTCGGTGTGATTGCACTCGGCAAGAGTGGTGGTCGAGAACTCAATTACATCTCGGATGTGGACGTCCTGTTCGTCGTCGAACCAATTGAACAGGGCGGTGAGGATCGGGCCCTTGCCGCGGCAACCAAACTCGCACAGAGCATGATGCGAGCGTGTTCTGCCGTGACGCCTGAAGGTGCCATTTGGGAGGTCGATCCGAACCTTCGACCCGAAGGCCGTGCCGGTGCACTCGTGCGGACCATGCCGAGTTTCGATGAGTATTACCAGCGTTGGGCATCCACGTGGGAGTTTCAAGCCTTGCTGAAAGCCCGTGCTGCCGCCGGAAACGTGGAGCTTGGTCGACGGTTTGTCGAGTTAGTAACTCCCTTGGTGTGGTCTGCTGCGGACCGCCCGAACTTCGTCGAAGATGTGCAGGCAATGCGTCGACGCGTTGAGCAAAATGTGCCCGCCAAAGATGCTGATCGCCAACTTAAGTTGGGTGCCGGTGGATTGCGCGATGTGGAGTTCAGCGTGCAGTTACTGCAACTGGTTCACGGTCGCAGTGACGTCATGTTGCATAGCCCAACGACGATGTACGCACTTGAAGCGCTGGCAACGTGGGGCTACGTAGGACGTGAGGATGCCAGCAGTTTGGCATCGTCGTACGAGTTCTTGCGCACTCTCGAGCATCGCATTCAGATGTATCGCCTCCGACGTACACATGTGGTGCCCGATAACGATGATGATCTGAGACGAATCGCTCGATCCATGGGGATGCGAACGGATCCGGTTCGTGAGTTAACGGAGGCACTTCGCCGTCATCGCATGGAAGTGCGCCGGCTCCACGAAAAGCTGTTCTATCGACCATTGCTGAACGCGGTTGCCAAGTTGGACGCTGGTGAAGCGCGGTTGACTCCGCAGGCCGCCCAACAGCGGTTGGAGATGCTCGGCTATTCAGATCCGGTGGGTGCCTTGCGTCATCTTGAATCATTGAGTTCTGGGGTGTCGCGACGTGCTGCGATCCAACGAACACTTCTCCCGGTGATGTTGGGGTGGTTCGCTGCTGCGCCCGATCCAGATGCAGGGCTACTCGCATTCCGTCAGGTCAGTGATGCACTGGGATCGACGCACTGGTATCTACGCCTTCTGCGAGATGAATCGCTTGCAGCTCAGAGACTTGCGACGGTTCTGGCATCAAGTCGTTACGCCACTGATCTGCTGATGCGCGCACCTGAAGCGGTCGTGATGCTGGCCGATGATGCTGAGCTTGCACCTCGATCACGTGAGTCCCTCGCGCATGAGGCGCGGGCCGCAGCGCAGAGGCACGATGATCCTGAGGTAGCGGTTGCAGCTGTGCGGGCGCTGCGGCGCCGTGAGCTTTTCCGTACCGCCGTCGCGGAGATACTCCAGGTGGCCGACGTCGACGATGTAGGTGATGCGCTGTCGGATATCACTGCCGCAACCATCGACGGTGCGCTTGAGATCGCGCTCCGCGTTGTCGAGCGTTCCAAAGGGGCCCCCCTTCCCATGACTTTCCTGGTCGTCGCCATGGGCCGGTTTGGTGGTGCCGAATTGGGATTCGCCAGCGACGCTGATGTCATGTTCGTCTACGACCCGCGCGGCGACGATCACCTGGCGCACGAGGCGGCCCTTGCCGTGGCAGGTGAACTGCGTCGGCTACTGATGATTCCTACTCCAGATCCCGTGCTCGATATCGATGCTGGCCTTCGTCCGGAGGGCCGCAATGGGCCGCTGGTACGTTCATTGGACTCATATCGTTCCTACTACGAACGATGGTCGTCCACGTGGGAAGCACAGGCCCTCCTGCGCGCTGAGCCCGTTGCGGGTGACGATGAACTTGGCAGCCGATTCGTGGCCCTGATCGACGATTTGCGTTACCCAGTAGGTGGTTTGGCTGATGAGGATGTTCGTGAGATTCGTCGGATCAAGGCGCGAATGGAAGCAGAACGGCTTCCCCGCGGAGCTGATCCCGGCCTACACACAAAACTCGGTCGCGGCGGTCTCTCCGACGTCGAGTGGGTCGCTCAACTGTTGCAGCTTCAGCATGGACACGACGTCGCATCGTTGCGCACGACGCGCACGTTGCCAGCGCTGCTGGCAGCACAAAATAGCGGCCTGCTCGCACGCCAGGACGCAGAACAGCTTCGTGATGCATGGCGTATCGCGACCAGAGTGAGAGATGCCGTGATGTTGGTACGAGGTAGGCCGAGCGATCTCGTGCCCACCGACACGCACAGCCTGGCCGCTATCGCTCAGGTGCTCGGATACCCTGCCCATGAAGGTGGCGCACTGCTCGACGATTATCGACGGTTAACCCGTCGCGCGCGAGCAGTCGTAGAGAGGGTGTTCTACGCGTGACAGCTACAGCTGAGGTTCGATCCATGGACGACGACGAACCACGAGTCAGTGTGCGTGAGCCGCTGGCTAATGCAGAGTTCCGTGGAATGATCCTTGCCCAGGTTGCGAGCGAGGCCGGAGATCAGATCGCCCGCGTAGCTATTGCACTGCTGGTCCTGTCGCAGACCGGTTCCGCACTGCTCGCTGCTGCGACATTTGCGGTGTCGTTTATCCCCACGTTTCTCGGAGCTGCGCTCCTAGGCCCAATAGCTGATCGCTTTAGTCGTCGCAGCTTGATGTTGGGTGCTGATCTCGGCCGTGCCTGTGTCATCGGTGTCATGGCGTTGGTAGCCATACCGGGAACGCCGGTCTGGCTCCTTTTTGCCCTGCTCATCGTCGCGGAATTTTTCACCCCTGTTTTCGACTCGGCTCGGTCCGCCTCGATCCCGGATATCTTGGGCGATCGTGATTTGGTCACGGCTGGGCTCGGACTGTCGAGATCTCTGCACCTGATCAATCAGGCGGTCGGTTTGATCGTCGGCGGGTTCTTGGTGCAGTTAACCTCAGCGCGCACTGCACTTGTGATCGATGCGGTGTCATTTCTGGTTTCCTTCGCGCTGCTCGCTGCCTTCTTGAAACGTCGTCCGGCCACCCTGGATGCACCAAGTGGTGTTGGCGTTCTGTTCAGCGATCTGCGCGAGGGGTGGGATGTGTTGTTCGCGGACACGTCTCGCCGCGCGTTGATTCTTCTTGGTTGGGGCATGGCCATCGCGATTGTTGCACCGGAGGCGGTCGCCCTGGCCTACGTGCGCGATCAGGGTTGGGGGGATGCATGGGGCGGAATTTTGATGGCGTCGGTCATTGTTGGGGCTGCGATCGGTTCGCTCTTTGTGGCATCGCAACCTGTCAATCTGCAGATTGACTTGCTGCTGCCATTGGCAATCGCCGTTTGTCTCCCGCTGTTGGTAACAGGGTTGGAGCCGCCGCGGCTGGTGCTGGTCGTCCTGTGGGTTCTATCAGGATGTGCGCAAGCGTTCCTTGTTCCGTTGATGTCATTCACAACGATGCTTACCAAGAACGAACACCGGGGGCGGGTTGTCGGGATTGCCAGTGCGGGTTTCGCTGCACTCACGGCGTTGGGATACCTGTTGGCCGGAGCCATCGCAGATGCCACGAGCCCTGCTTTCTCCGTCGTGGTGATGGCTGTGATCGGTTTGATTGTCGCGTCAATCGGGTTCTCGACGTGGCCCACCACCAGGCTCCGCCAAGATCTCGCAGCCATTGATTCGCCGTTCCCCGGCTAGGTCGAGGATTTGCCTGATTACAGACCGAGCGAGTGCGCACGTTGACGAACGTCGTTCAATTGAGACGTATCGCTCAGTAGGGCTCGGGTCACTAGGGATGCCGCCAAGTCAGGTTGGTCGATGATGGGCGTCTCATCTACAGAACCGCGCATTGCTTCAATGCTGATCGCGTCGATAGTTCGACGTAAGAACACGACATCCATGTCGATGAAGTCACCAGCGGCGATTCCTCGGCGGATGAGTGCTTCAAGTTGTTGGCTGAAGTTTTCGAGTAGGTCGCGACATGAGTCAAGCTCGGGAAGTTCGAGGATTTCGGCGTTGTAGAGGGCGCGCTTATCGAAGGGGTCTTCGATGTCGTAGGTGATTTCCCAGCGCAAGTATCGGTACAACTCGACGGCCGCGCCGCCACCATCTGCCTGCATTCTGGCGAGCGCATCGATCCCCAAGGTCAGGTCACGGCGTAGCAACTCTTCGGCAATGGATTGCTTCGAGTCGAAGTGCGAGTAGAGCGACGGTTGGCGGATTCCGACCGCAGCGCAAATATCGCGGGTGGACGTACCTCTAAATCCTCTGGTCGCGAACAGTCGTGACGCTTCAAGCAAAATGGAATCACGGGTTGACCAGACCTGGGCGGTCTCAGGTGAAGGACTGGGCATGGATTGATCTTAGGGGCTGACGTCGTCAACGACAGGGCGTCTCGGTAGGACTAGCATCGGGCTATGTTTCCGACCCTGTTCACTCCACTTTCGGTGGGACCAATCGAGCTATCGAATCGCATCATTTCCTCGGGCCACGAGACGATCATGGTCACCGAGGGAGTAATCAGCGATCGGATGCATGCGTATCACATGGCCCGCGCCGATGGTGGGGTCGGACTCATCGTCGTTCAAGTCTCGCAGGTCGATCCGTCGGAAGGTGACGATGGCGGCATGCTGTTCGCCTTCGATGACGTGGTTATTCCCGGCTACGCCCGCCTGGCAACTGATGCGCATCAGCGTGGTACGAAGGTGTTTGCCCAATTGCACCATGGTGGACGGGAAGCGCATCGAAAAGGCGATGGCACTCTGCCCGTGCCGGTTGGTCCTTCTGCAATCCCGAATGAGCGCTTCTTAATGATGCCGCGCGAGTTAAGTGTGGCTCGCATTAAGGACATCATTGGGTACTTCGCAGCTGCGGCGGATCGCATGCGTCGCGCGGGTATCGATGGTGTTGAGATTGTGGCGAGCCACGGCTATCTACCCGCACAGTTTCTCAACCCCAACTCCAATCAACGTTCGGATGAATATGGAGGCGACGCACAAGGTCGGCTTCGTTTCCTGCGTGAGATCGTGCAAGCGACCCGTACCGCTGTTGGTCCCGATCTGGCAGTTGGAGTCCGCATCTCGATCGATGAAGTCGGGCACGACGGTTTGCCTTCAGATGTCGCGTTGGATGCGGTGGCTGAGCTAGATCGTGATGCGCTGGTTGACTACGTGTCCGTCGTCAGCGGTTCGTCGGCGACGTATGTCGGTTCACACCACATCGTTCCCTCGATGGCGCATGAGGTTGGCTACGTCGCACCGCGTGCGGCTTTGGTCAAGCAGCGGGTGTCTGTCCCGGTGTTTGTTGCAGGACGAATCAATCAGCCACAGGACGCCGAGCGCATTCTTGCCTCTGGTCTGGCGGACGGTTGCGTCATGACGCGGGCGATGATCTGTGATCCGGATATGCCACGTAAGGCGAAAGCTGCTCAGACCGAGGAGATCAGGGCATGTATCGGCTGCAACCAAGCGTGCATCGGTCATTACCTCGGGGGCTATCCGATCTCCTGCATCCAGCATCCAGAAACAGGTCGTGAGCTCACTTACGGCATCATCACACCCGCACCGTCGTCGCGTCGTGTTCTCGTGGTGGGCGGTGGGCCCGGTGGTTTGAAGGCGGCAACAGCGGCCGCGGATCGGGGACATCGGGTCGAACTACATGAATCCGCTGCTCGCGTCGGAGGTCAGGCCCTGCTGGCCGAGAAGATTCCCGGTCGTGCGGAGTTTGGCGGCATCGTTACCAACCTCGAAGGGGAAGCTCGTCGAGCTGGTGTGGTAATCCGTACGGGGTCGACGGTAACGATGCAATGCATCGATGAGTTGCGACCTGATGTCGTCATCGTCGCCACCGGAGCCGAGCCACGGATACCCGCGCTCGCGATAGATGGAAATCTTCCCATCCTTACCGCGTGGCAGGTTCTAGACGGTGCAGAGGTTCCTCGTGGAGACGTCGTTGTTGTCGATTGGCGTGGCGATTGGATCGGGTTGGGTACCTCTATCGCTCTTGCTCGTCGAGGTCGTCGTGTCACTCTCGCCGTCACCGGTCCGCACGCAGGTCAATCGTTGATGCAGTACGTTCGCGACGAGATGACGGCTGATGCCCTCAACCTCGGGGTCTCCATCGTTGCGTTTACGCGGCCCTACGGCGTAGATGACGACACGGTGTATCTGCAGCACGTGCTGACCGGTAACCCCGTCATGGTTGAGGCTGGCTCGTTGGTGCTGGCGATGGGACATGAATCGGTAGATGGGCTGCTGCGTGAGCTTGAGTTGCGTACCGATATCGAGGTCATCGGTGTGGGTGACTGCGTCGCGCCACGAACTGCTGAAGAGGCTGTCCTTGAGGGCCTCAAGGCCGCAGCGTCATTGGGCTAACTCCTGCGTCAGGCGACCGGTGTATTGAGCCACGTGGCAGGTCCGATGATGATGCGTGGATGTGCATTTGGCTTGAGCCACTTGACGATACTGCGCATGCGGTTCAATTCCACCGAAACGCATCCGAGGGTTAGACCTCGACCGTTTGCGTGCAGAAAGATACCGGCACCGCGGTCGATGACAGGGTTTGGTCGGTTGAAGTTGATGACCGCTACATAGTCGTATTGCGATCCCACGGCGGCGAGTTGCTCGGAAGAGTTGAACCCTGATGCGCTGACACGAAATCCTCCCGCCAAAGCGGAGTGCATCTGGTTGTAGAACAGGGACGTCCGATCCTCAACCCACCAGTCGTCAGCGGTGACCTGCTTGAACGGCATCGTGGTTCCGGGGTTGACCTGTCGGCCGAACGTTTCTGTGATTCCGAATTGGCCGGCCGGTGTCGTACCAGTGTCTTGCCGTCGATGGCTCGCCGGGACCAATCCGCCGTAACCGAGACGTGCGGGCATGCTGGTGACGCGAGTCCACGTGTGACCGTTAGAGCTGTACACCGTCAACGTTGCCGTGGTGCTGCGCCAGGCCGCGGAGCTGACGACGATCACCTGTGATGTGCTGGCGCTGATGTGGCCGGTGAACCGTGCGGCGGCTGGGATCGCCGGTGCAAATGTTGTTGCCGTAGCCATGGGCCGCGCGATGGCGCTCGCGGATGCACCCGTACCTATGGCGATTGAGAGCGCGACGACGAGAGCCACAAAACCTGACATCGTTGCGCGTTTCATCAACCCTCCAATGTCCACAGTACGTGGGCTAGGACGGGTTATGCCAATTTATGAACACGCATCGAGCAGCTGATCGGTGAGTCGATCCACTGCGGCAATTGTTTCGGTATCGAGTTCAAAGCCGACGGGCTGGCGCCGATGTGTGTGGGTGAAGATCCCTTGACGAACGAGCATGTGTTTCTCGACGGCGATGAATGAATCAAGGCTCGTCTGCAGCGAGACGAGAGCGGCGATTAACCCGTGTATCTGGCTGATCCGCTGCTCTTCTCGAGCCTCAAGCGCCCTCCAGAGCGCAACCAGTGCCCAAGGCATCTCCGCTCCGGGCATAGTGCCGACGATCCCACGGCTGAAGCTATCGACGAGCATGAGGCCACCGGTTCCTTCAAACACTCGTGCTCGTGCATCGCTGGCATCTCGCAGTGCAGACAGGCGTTGTCCGATCGGTGCCGCCTCAGGCTTCACATAAACCCGATCCGCCCCGTAGTTGTCGATGAGATCGACGTACAGCGAGATCGGTAACGCCCGCCCCAGATAGCCAGATGCATCCTGGACCACGACGGGGATGTCGATTGATTCAATGATGTGACGAAAGTACGTGGTGATCTGTTCGTCGGGGAGCGCAACGGCCATCGGCGCGATAGCCATGACGGCGCTGGCGCCGATCTCTTGTGCATGTTGCGCGTAGGCAACCGCAAGGCGGGTTGTTTCAGCGCCAACACTGGTAATCACCGGTACACGACCGGCCGCATGCGACACCGTGATTTCGGCGAGGGTGCGTCGCTCACTCTCGCTAAGCCGCAAGACCTCAGAGACCATGGCAATGGTGAGACCGTCGACCCCGCAGTTGATGAGCCAGTCGATTTCTCGCTGCAGGATCGCGACGTCGATCTCGTCACTATCGCTGAAAGGCGTTGAGATTACGGGATACACGCCCGTCAGTGAACCCATCACCGGTGTCCGCCGAATCGGAATGGAAGTCTTCCTCGAGCGTCGATGGGGGTTGTGATGACATGGCCTGCCCATGGCTCGGCTGCGCGTTGTTCGGGACTAAGGTCCTGCCACGCTGACGTCACGACGAGGGTGTCGCGATCTGGTCCGACGAGAGCGGGGCAGGTCAGTTTGGAAACGGGGGCGATCAATTCGCCGAGTAGTTCACCGTGAGGGGAGTAGCGACGAATGGCCGAGCCTTCCCAGAAAGCCACCCAAATCGAATCATCTTCGTCAACGATCACTCCATCGCTGATTCCTTGGTCCGTCGGTAGCGACACAAGATCTACGAGTCTCTCGCCGAGTGTGCCGTTGTCCACGTCGTATTCGTATCTGCGCACAACGGACTCATACGAGTCGACGTAGTACATGATTTTTCCGTCGATTGACCAATCAAGGCCGTTGGACTCGAAGATTCCGGTGAGTAGAACGCGAACGGTGAGATCGGTGTCGATGGAGAACAGCACGCCATTCGGTGGTCCGGCGGGATCTGAGTTGGTCCCGACGACGAATCGCCCTCGTGGATCGCACATACCGTCGTTGAACATGGTGTTCGCGGGCAGTTCGAGGGCCAGCGGTTCGGCATCGACGTCACCGTGCTCGTTGAGGAACACGATGTTCCCGTCGACGGCAGCGGCGATCCCGCCAACCTCGCGTAGTACTGCGACGCCAACATTGCTGCCCAACGAGATTGACGTGGTGTGCCACGGCAACGGTCCGCCAAAGGTGGTGCGGTGGACGGTGCCTGTTGGGATGTCGACCCAGACGAAGGTGCCTGTGCGCTCATCCCAGAGCGGGCGTTCGCCGATCTCACACGCCGAGGCAACTACCACGTCCCACTGCTCATGAACTGATCCGCTCATGGGGTTACCTCCATAAGAACTTTGCCTCGAGCCCCAACGGGCTTACGAAGTGTTGCGATGGCAGATGCATAGTCGTCGAGTGTGAATCGATGCGTGACAAGGAATCCCGGATCAAAGCTGCCTGAGTTTAAAAGGGCAACCACATCCGCCCACGCACTGCGGGTGTAGGAGAAGCTACCCAAAATCAGTAGGTCGCCATTGATGACGTCATCCACGGGTAGCGGGGCAGCATGGCCTTGCCCTGGGTAACCCAGCAGCACAATTCGTCCACCGCGCGCCGCACTATTGAGAGCAACTGTGGTGGCGACGATGGCGCCTGCGGCATCAATGATGAGTGAGTAGCCCGAAGCAGTTTCGTCGGGATTGGTCGTAAACAGATCGACCCCTGCTGTGGCGGCCAAATCACGTTGTTCATCGCGTGCCCCCAGCATCGTGACGGACGTGGGATTCCATTGGCGGACAAGCAATGCGGCCAGCAGTGCGATCGTTCCATCGCCGACAACGAGAACTTTCTCTCCCTGTTGGGGATCGATGCGTTGAAGTGCTCGCAGAACGACGGCTGAGGGCTCGGTGAGTGCGGCTGATTCCCAACTCACGTGATCGTTCATGGCGTGTACTAGGTCAGGATGCGCGATCACTGCATCCATAGCTGCGCCATCGCGGGTGAAGCCGTATTCGTCATAAATGGCGCAGCGATTGGTGGCACCTCGACGGCATTCTGCACAGTCGCCACAGGCAATGACACCCTCGACCACCACCTTGGTTCCGGCGGGAAATGCCTCGCTACCAACGCTGACTACGCCAGCCCATTCGTGGCCGATCACGATCGGGTAGTTAACGAAGTCTGGGTCAATTGTTCCGTCAAGGATGTCCACATCGGTGCCGCATACTCCAACAACCTTCGGGCTGATAACGAGGTTGCCATCGCTTGCCACAACATCATCGCGCTGCTGCAACGTAATGGTTCCGGGCTCCACAACAGTGAGTGCGCGCATCACAACATCAACCCTCTGCGACCACCGTCGCTGACAAGTGCAGTTACAGCTTCTGCTGCTCGTTGCACGGCATGGCCAAGTTCTTCAATCTGACGTGGGGTTTGATCGAGTTTGATTCCCGTCGCGCTCACAGCGCCAGTCACTTTGCCACTTCGATCGACAAAGGGTGCCGCGACGCAGAAGACCCCCTCGACATCTTCTTCATCGTCGATCGCATAACCGCGTCGGCGTGTGGCGTCGAGGTCAAGCTCGAGATCGGCCAACGTTGTGATCGTCTTACGGGTGCGGCGGGGGAGTCCGGTCTCGGCAATGAGCTGTGTGACCTCGGCGCTGGTCATCTGCGACAGGATCGCCTTACCGGCCGAACTGGTGTGGGGTAGCTCGCGCACACCGAGGGCCGTGTGAAATCGAATAGTGCCAGGTGAATCCACTCGCGCAATGAAAATCGGATAGCCGTGATCGGAGATTGCTGCCCGTGTGGTTAATCCGGTGTCGCGACTGAGTTGCAGCAGCACGGGTTCGCAGACCTGACCGAGTGGGAAGTCACGGCTCGCGTCATCGCCGAGGCGCACGAGGGCCATACCCAAGTGATACCGCGGGCCGGGCTGCACTTCACGCAGAAATCCTCGAGTCACCAGAGTGCGTACGAGCGCGAATGCGGTGGACTTAGAGGTTCCGATAGTGCGGGCGATCTCGGACACGGTCATTCCGTCATCAGTGGATGCGGCCACCGTCTCCAGAACGGTCAATGCGCGAGCGACGCTACCGACGGTGTATCGGTCCCGTTGTTCGACTGCGTTGTCGCCTGCGGTCGGACCACGTTCATAAGTGGACGCGCTCATCGATATCTCCGTTCGGTATTACCGTACAAAACTTGTAGCAACCGAACAGTCGCACTACTTGACTTGATGTTGTGTGACTGGTTGGCTCAAGCACAGCCCCGAACTGGGTTCTGTGTGGCCGAACATAGCAGGGAGCGGACGATGGTGCCAGTGTCCGATGAGAGTCCGCTCTCACGTGCACGCACCCTTGTGACCGCTCATCGCGGCGCCGATGGGGATTCCAACCGAGCGCAGGTAGCGGGCATCGTTCTGACGCGGCCGGGGCCGGTCTCATGGGTAATCCCTGGAATCAATCCGCCCATCGATCGCACTGCAGCTATCGACACCGTGTGGGTCGCCATTGGCCCTGATTCCTGCACGGTCATCACCACCGAGGTTGAACAGCGGCGGGTGAGCGAAGAACTACTCCCGGCCGGGGTCGAACTGGTCGCCGTGCCGTGGTGGGATGGCCAAGCCATGGTGAGTGCTGCGCAACAAGCCCTCGGAGTGTCACTCGAGCACATTGGCAGTGACGGCCATCCAGCATTCGGGCACGACCTCGACCACGAGCTAACAGTGACGCGTTTGGCATTGAACTCAGATGAGCGGGTGCGGCTGTGCACTCTCGGCCGGCTGGCAACGCTCGCCGTTGAGGATGCACTTCGATCGTGGCAGCCAGGTGAGGCTGATACCGAGATTGCGGCTCGCATTGCTCAGGGCGTCGAAAGGTTCGGTGGAGACGCGCCCGTGCTACTCGTCGGCGCGGACGACAGATTGCGCCGATACCGACACCCGGTAGCAGTCGGTGCTCCGGCGCGGGAATGCGTTATGGCAGTTCTCGTTGCCCGGTCTCGAGGGTTGCATGTCGCACTAACTCGATACACCGCCTGTGGTGATACCGCCGAGCTTGAAGCTGGGCTTGATGTCACTCGGTCGATTCACCGCGACGTTCTAAACGCTGGCCGCCCTGACGTCACGTACGGCTCGGTTCTAGAAACCCTCGCCAACTCCTATGCGGCTCATGGTCATGCTGGTGCGTGGAGCGAGCATTACCAAGGCGGACCCATCGGCTACGCGCAGCGCGAATTCGAAATCTCGCCTGCCCAGCAGACAAGCCCGTGGTGGGATCAGCTTGTTCATGAAAACACCGCAGTTGCCTGGAACCCCAGTGTGGCCGGTGGGTTGAAAGATGAAGACACGTATCTCATTTCAGCCGACGGCGTGCACCTAGTGACGGACTCAGCACAGTGGCCGATGGATTCGGATCCGCTACTTCCTAGACCGTTGGTGCTACGACGTGATGATGTATGACCAGTAACAGCCATGAAGGGATAGTGACATGATTTCCGATCAGATCATTTCTGCAGCGGGGTTGCCGACGGAGTCTGTTCCGCAAGCAAGCCAGGCGCGCTTCCCGGATGGCGCTCACATGCGCATCGAGATTCCGTCAGTCGAGGGCCCGGGAGTCCTTGCCGCTGTTCTCGACGAAGCCAAGAAGCGCGGCGTTGTGGTCAACCGCGTATCCCAAGGCAGCGGTGCGATGCTGCACACGAAGATCGAGCTTCGCGAGATGTCGATGATCGCCGCCGATGCTGGGCTGGAGATCTCTCTGTTCGTTGGCCCACGCGAAGAGTGGGGAACTCAGGCGATGTCGCGCTCTCCTGAAGGTCCTGCGCTAGGCGGCGCTATTCGCGGCATGCGACAGATGCGGTACGCCGTCGACGACGTACTGCGTGCCATCGACTGTGGCATTCGCGGATTCCTGATCGCTGACCTCGGCCTACTTCAGGTGCTTAGCCAAGCCCAAGCTCGTGGCGAGATTCCAGCCTCGGTGGTGTGGAAGGTATCGGTCATGCTCGCTCCATCGAATGCGGCAACTCTGGCCGTCTTGGCGTCACTTGGCGGCCACACCGTCAATCTTCCGACGGATCTAACGCTGCATGAATTGGCCGAGATGCGCGCTGTCACTGATCTGCCGCTTGATCTTTATGTGGAGGCTCCGGACGGCCTTGGTGGAGTGGTTCGTGGAGAACAGATCGCCGACCTCGTCACTGTGGCAGCCCCGCTCTACGCGAAGTTTGGCCTGCGTAACTCGCGCGGAATCTATCCGTCTGGAATGCATTTACAAGCCGACGCCGAACTCATCGGACGTGAGAAAGTCCGGCGGGCCGAGATCTCGATGGAGTGGTTGGAGCGATCGGGTGTTGACATCATCCAGTCTGCGCCAGGTGCGGCGGGCCTTGGAATTCCTGACCTGTAAGTAGTTGCCGCCGCAGCGGCAGTAGTCGTGACGATGATTCTGAGAGGAGGAATGTGATGAGAAGCAGTGAGTGGTTCGCCGGTGACGACGAGGTCGCGGTTGCACACCGCGTTGCTCTACGTACGTCCGGATTGGATATTCAGGCCAATGACACTCGACCGATTATCGGCATCGCAGATTCCTCGTCTGATCTCAACCCGTGCAATCTTCCGTTACGCGCGTTGGCGAGTGATGTCTCCGCCGGAATCGTTGCCGCAGGTGGGATTCCCGTCATGTTCTCGGTAATGAGCATGGGCGAAGATCTGATGAAGCCATCGGCTCTGCTCTATCGCAACCTGTTGGCGATGGAGGTGGAGGAGTACATCCGCTCGTACCCCATAGATGGCGTTGTCCTGCTTGCCAATTGCGATAAGTCAGTGCCGGGTGCACTGATGGGTGCGGTGTCTACTGACATTCCCACCCTCGTTCTCACCGGTGGCGCGCGACCGATTGCGAAGTTCCGTGGCAAGCGTGTTGGCACTGGCACGGATTTGTGGCGGGCATGGGAGCAACACCGCACTGGTGAGATGAGCGATGCCGACTGGGCCGAATTCGAGTCATGTTTGAACTGTGGACAGGGTGCGTGTAACACCATGGGCACGGCATCTTCCATGGCAATCACCACTGAAACATTGGGTATGTGTCTGCCGGGCAGTGCCTCAATTCCGGCCGATCATCCCGATCGCGTAGCCGCAGCGTACGCAACCGGTGAGCGCATTGTCGCGATGGTCAAAGATGATGTCCGTCCGTCGTCGATTCTCACCGACACTGCATTCGCCAACGCCATTCGCATGTTGAGTGCATGTGGGGGATCCACCAACGCGGTCTTGCATCTGCTGGCCATCGCTGGACGCACGGCGTCATCGCTCACCTTGGACGATGTGGGCAGGATCGCCCAAACGGTGCCCGTACTTGCCGACGTCGAGCCGTCGGGTTCGCTCTTGATCCAGGACTTCCATGATTCAGGTGGCGTGCCTGCCATGGTTCGCGAATTAGGCGCCCTGTTCGTCAACTCAGCGGTAACTGCATCTGGCCGAACGTGGCGTGATGAGGCTGCTGACGCCGGGCCTCGAGGACTGGCGATTCGTTCGATCGACGATCCCATGTTCACCGATGGTGCCTTTGCCGTTGTTCGGGGGAGTTTGGCCCCGCGCGGTGCACTCATCAAGATTTCGGCGGCCAGTTCGCACCTCTTGCGTCACACCGGGCCGGCATTGGTATTCCATTCCTATAACGACATGCGCAGTCGCATCGACGACGAGGCTCTGACGGTGTCCCCTGAGACTGTGTTGGTTTTTGGTGGTGCCGGCCCGGTGGCTGTACCGGGCATGCCCGAGTGGGGAATGATCCCCATTCCGGCCAAGCTCGCAGCGGCCGGGGTCACCGATATGGTTCGCGTCACGGACGCCCGCATGAGTGGAACGTCGTTCGGAACGTGTGTTTTACATACCGCTCCCGAGGCCGCCGTGGGCGGTCCGCTGGCCCTCGTTCGTGATGGTGACCTCATCACCCTCGACGCGATCGCCGGCACCCTTGATCTCGATGTTCCAGAAGAGGAATTGGAACGTCGACGGGCCGAGTGGACGCCGCCGGTGTCTGCCCACGTTCGTGGATGGCCCATGCTCTACCAGCAACACGTCACCCAAGCCGACCTCGGATGCGATCTCGATTTCTTGAGAGCGGACACGCCCGAAGCACGTGTATTCGTGCCACCGGTGGTGGGAAGGTCATGACGTTACGAAAGTCCAGCAAGGAAGTACCACGTAAGAAACTCGCCAATGTACGTACAACTGGAGGACAGGTGCGCAAGCTCACTCTCATGGCAGTCGCAGCGGCATCCGCTGTGGTTCTCGCCGCATGTTCTAGTGGTGGTGGATCGGGAACGACCTCACCGAGCGCGTCCGGTGGCTCAGCCGCACCGGTTACGTTGACGCTCTGGCACAACTACGGCACCGAGCAAAATGCTGTTGCTACGCAAAATCTGGTGAAGGCCTACCAGGCTGAACACCCGAACGTCACGATCAATCTCGTGAGCCAGCCAGGTGACAACTACTTCTCGTTGTTGCAGGCAGCCGCTGTATCGCAGTCTGGTCCAGACCTTGCTGTGATGTGGACCGGTCTGTTCACCCTTCAGTACAAGTCATTCCTGACCAACCTCAAGGATCTAGTGCCGGCCGATGCATTGAGTAAGGTGCAGGGCCTGGAGTGGACGGCCGATGGCTTCAACAAGGACAACGGCCCTTACGTCATGCCACTTGAGAAGCAGTTCTACATCGGCTTCTACAACAAGGCCGACTTCGCCAAGGCTGGTGTCGCATCAGTCCCAACGACGTGGGATGAACTGGGTGCGGCCTGCACCAAGCTCAAGGCGGCTGGCTTCACGCCGCTTGTCTACGGCAATGGTGGACAGGCTCTGGGCGCGGAGTTCTACCCCTGGTACGACTCGAGTTACCTCATGATTGGTAAGTACTCGGTTGAGCAGTGGAAGGATCTGTACAACGGCAAGATCGCCTGGAACTCACCTGAGAACATTGCCCAGTACACCAAGTGGGCAAATCTCGAGAAGTCCGGATGCACCAACACGGACATCCTCACCAAGACCAACAACATCGACGACTTCACCTCAGGTAAGGCCGCGATGATCATCGATGGAACCTGGGATACCCAGAAGTACACCGATGCGATGAAGGACAACGTCGCCGCATTCGTACCACCGTTCTCTGATACGCCGATCAAGGGCGTTGTCGAGTACCCCGGTGACGGTTTCGGAATCACCAGCTACTCCCAGCACCAGAAGGAGGCCGCGGACTTCTTGGCCTTCATGACCTCCGATGCTGGAGTCAAGGCAATCAACGATGCGGGTCTGATCCCTGACATCACTGGTGCAACCACCACGAACCCGGTTAACCAGCAGATGCTTGATTTCGCTGAGAATCAGGGCTTCACGCGCTACCCAATGCTCGACAACGTCATCCAAGGCGATGTCGTCGACGCCGGTAACAAGGTGTTGCCATCGGTGCTTGCCGGAAAGATGTCGCCAACTGAGGCACTAGACCAGCTCAATACTGCGTGGAAGAACCTTTCGCCAGATAAGCAGGGTCCTGACTACTCGTAGTCACTCGGTAGTTGTGTGTGGTGGGGGTCGATCAGGCTCCCACCACACACTGCCGCGTCAGAAAATCGTTCAGTTCGAACGATCATGTTCATGGTGAGAGGAGCGATTCGGTGAGTAGTGCGACGGCGTCATCGACATCGTCGATGTCACAGCCTCGACGTGGTCGTTCGGTCATTGGTAAGCGTCGCGCCCGATCCGGCATTGTGATGGCGGCTCCCGCTGTCATCTTGGTGTTGCTCGTCTTGGGGATCCCGATCTTCCAGGCCCTCTATTACTCAATGACGGACTGGAATGGCATCACGGCGCATTGGATCGGCCCGTCTACGTATCTACACGAGTTTCAGAACCCCACTTTTTGGCGAGTTCTACTCAACAATGCTTTGTTACTTCTGGCTGTGCCCATTGCGGTCATGATTCCCATGGGAATCGCCTACCTGCTTAACGAACGCGTCCGCGGCTGGCAACTGTTTCGCTCCATCTATTTCCTTCCCACTGCGATCTCATGGGTCGTGATCGGAATGGTCGCTCTGCGGTTTTTCGCCGCTGACGGTGTTCTGAATCATCTGTTGAGCGCTTTTGGGTTGGGCTTCATCCAAACGGACATGCTGTCCGACCAGCATCAGGCGTTGATCGCAGTGGCCTTGACCTTTATTTGGTCGATGGTGGGAACGAACACCATCATTTTCCTCACCGGTATGGCCACCCTTGATCCGTCCCTTGCAGAAGCTGCGAAGGTTGACGGTGCGGGGGCATGGAAAGTTCTGTGGCACATCAGCCTGCCGCAACTTAAGCGCTTCATTCAGTTTGCGACCGTCCTCACCTTGATTAGCGCATTCACAGCGCTGTTCAGCCTGATCTTCGTCATGACAGGTGGCGGACCCGGATACGGAACGACGACGTTGGAGTTCTTCGTGTATCAGACGGCGTTCTCGCGTGGCCTGTTTGGAACCGGTGCCATGCTCGGAATCATCTTGTTCGTCATCATGGCTGTTGTCGGCTTGCTTCAACTTCGTCTATTGCGGACGGAGGACTGATCATGTCTGGCATCACAGTTGACGAACTCGTACCGCCTGAATCACGACAGCATGCCGTCACAAACACGCGGCGTCGACGTTCACCGGTGAAGCAGATACTGCTCTTCGCGTTGATGGTGCTGATCGCCATCGTCATGCTGTACCCGTTTTACTTCATGGTGGATACGTCCTTGAAGTCGAACGATCAGTTCTTGCACGGTGGTGGTCATTCACTCGAATCGTGGACGTCATTGAGTAAGGCGCTGCCCTGGGGGCAGCAGATGGTCAACTCGGCAATCGTTTCAGCGGCTGCGATCGTGATCATCCTCGTCGTGAGTAGTCTGGCCGGCTTCTCATTCGCGAAGTTGCAGTTCCGGATGTCGGGGTTTGTCTTGATGGGCGTTGTGGCAGCAATGCTCATCCCCGTGCAGTCGATCATCATCCCGGTCTACGTCAACATCGCTCACCTACATCTTCTGAACACGTACGTCGGTGCCGTGGTCGTATACGCAGCTCTTGGTACTCCGTTCGCCACCTTTCTGATGACCGCCTACTACCGCAGCATTCCCGACGACGTTGTCGAGGCCGGCATCGTTGATGGTTTGTCGTACTCACAGGTGTTTCGACGGATCGCACTGCCACTGTCTACTCCAGCACTCATTACCATCACCGTGCTCCAGTTCATCCAGATTTGGGACGACCTACTGGTCGGATTGCTGTTTCTGCAAAATCCGTCGCAGCGCACAATCACCGTTGGTCTTGGCGCGTTGGCCGCTGGTCGAACCACGGATATTCCGGTGCTTATGGCAGGCTCGATTATGAGTGCGATTCCCGCGATCTTGGTGTACTTGGTGTTTCAGCGGTTCTTGATCAACGGACTTACGGCCGGTATCGGCAAGTAAGGTCGCCAGTTAGATACGGGTCGATTCGGCTCGCTGCCCACACTGATATGAGGAAACGACATGCCATCTCAATCTGTTGACCCCCGTACCGGCGTTGCCTTTGGCCCCGTCATCGACGACACATCGGTCGAGGATGTTCGCGCTATATGTGCTCGGGCACAAGCCGCGACCGCAGTGTGGGGTTCGACGTCGAAAGCGGCCCGTGCAGCGATGCTGCGCGCCGGCGCTGACGCACTTGATGCCGCTGCCGAACAACTCATCCCGCTCGCGGATCAAGAAAGTGGTCTAGGCATTCCTCGGGTTACCGGCGAGTTGGCCCGAACAACCTTCCAGATTCGGATGTTTGCCGATGCCGTCGAGCAGGGCGCGTTCCAAGAAGTCATCATTGACCCGGCCGATGACCGTCCCGTTCCCGTTGGCCACCCGGACCTTCGACGGATGCTCGTGCCGTTGGGTGCGGTGGCAGTATTCGGTGCTAGTAACTTCCCCTTCGCATTCTCGGTAGCAGGTGGGGACACCGCGTCAGCGCTGGCCGCGGGTTGCCCCGTGGTCGTCAAGGCTCACCCTGCACATCCGCAGCTGTCCGCGGCTGTTCACGCCGTCCTATCCGATGCGCTCACAGCAGCGGGAGCACCTGCAGGTGTCTTCGGCATCGTGCATGGGTTCGAAGCCGGTCAGATGCTGGTGAGTGATCCGAGCATTAAGGCCGCTGCCTTTACCGGATCCGGACCTGGTGGACGAGCCCTATTCGATCTTGCGGTGTCGCGACCAGATCCGATTCCTTTCTACGGCGAACTCGGCAGCGTGAATCCGGTCTTCGTTACACCGCAGGC